>DAHWPS010000079.1:0-42794 GCA_027342785.1 Acidimicrobiaceae bacterium | reverse complement strand
CTGTGAACGAAGAACGCATCACGGTACATGCGTACGTCGGAGGTTCCGACGTCCAAACGGTCAACTCGGCCTACACCAGCCAAACGTGCCCCGATCCAACGTGCGGGTATGTCTCTTCGGACAATCGGCACGGGGACACGTTTCACTGCCGCAATCCCCACTGGGAGTGCACATGGCAGGGCGATGCAGACCACGTGGCTGCCATGAACATCAAATCGAGGGTCGACGATCGCGAGATCAGCCGGTTCACCCCCTACACGGAGGCGAAGAAGATCCTCGACGAGAGGTTCCTACGCCGAAAGGAGAACAGGACCGGAGGGGAGTACGTCGTCCATGGTGAGCAACGCCAGAAGACGACCGCCGGCTCAGCCGGTGTCCGAGTGCTTCCCATCGAAGGGACTGTTACCGCTCACGGCAGGACTCCAAGCAAACCACGCGGGCGCAATCCCGTCGTGGGAGGCAGCCATACGGTTGCCGACTCGCCGAGTCCCGGCTTCGTGGATACGCCGGGGGAGACTCAGCGGCTGGAGAGCGAAAAGAAAAGGAGTGCTTAGGAATGCCTAGGTATTCTGGAGCGGATGAGCGTGCCGGTAGGATCGGCTCACCTGGAAGTCTCGAAGGGAGGTGCCGGCCATGCTGAACGGAGTCCAGGGCATGATCGGTGAGACGGCCCTCGTCACCAAGGAGATCCGAGGCTCGCACCACCCGGGGTGGATCCGGGCCCGGGGCGAGGACTGGCTGGCCATTCCCCTCGACCCCGATCAGACGATCGAGCCCGGAGCGAGCGTGGTGGTGGCCGACGTGGAACGGGGGTTGCTCGTCGTGTTCACCACCGACCGCGACGGCTAGCATGGGATCCTGAGAGGGGAGTCCCCATGCTCGCAAGTGCGACCGGAGTCGCCACGGTGGTCGGCATCGTCATCGGCATCGTGCTCGTCCTGGCGATCCTCTATCTCCTCGTGCGCAGCCTCAAGATCGTCCAGCAGGGAAGCGTCGGGGTGGTGAAGCGCCTTGGGGAATTCAAGGTGGTCTCCCAGCCCGGCCTCCACGTGATCATTCCAATCGTCGATCGAATGGAAAAGGTCGACATGCGCGAGTTCCCCATGACCGGGGACCAGCAGGCCGTCATCACTCGTGACAACGTTTCTCTGTGGGTGAGCGCGACCATCTTCTGCCAGGTGATCGACGTGAAGGCTGCTTTGTTCGAGATCGCGGACTACACCTTGGCGGTGGACCAGCTCTCCCGTACCGCCCTTCGCGCCGTCTTCGGCGAGCTGACGCTTGACCAGTCGCTTTCCGAGCGCGAGACGATCAACAACCGAATGCAGGAGCACATGGCCGATGCGGCCATGAAGTGGGGTGTTCGCCTCAACCGGATCGAGATCCTCGACATCACCCCTCCCAACAATGTCCTCCAGGCCATGTCGGAGCAGAAGGAGGCCGAGCAGCACAAGCGGGCGGCCATCTTGAAATCCGAGGGAGAGCAGCAGGCGGCGATCAACACCGCCGAAGGACGACGCCAGGCAACGGTGCTCGAAGCCGAAGGAGCCAAGGCCTCCGCCATCCTGGCCGCCGAGGCGCAGATGAAGTCGTTGGAGTTGCGTGCCGAAGGTGAGAAGAAGGCCCGGCTGCTCCGCGGCGAAGGCGAGGCTGCCGCCCTGTCGGCCATCGACGAGGCCGCGATCCATCCCAACACCCTTGCAGTCCTCCAGCTGCGGGCCCTCCAGGACATCGCCTCTGCGCCGAACTCGAAGCTGGTCCTGCCCTACGAGGCTGCAGCGCTCGTCGGCGGTGCCGAGATGCTGGTGGACGTGCTGAAGGGGGCAGGTCCCGGATCGGGGAACGGCAGCACCCCCGGTCCCGCGCCTGGCACGCCTTCGACACCGCCCGCTCGACCGCCGTCGTGAGCCCGAAACGCTGAAGGGGGGCTCGGCACTTCGGCAGCCTGCTGGTACTGTCGAGCGAGATGGGAAAGCGGACGGCTCGTCGGGACCGCACGAGGCTGCGAGCCGTCGGGCGCCGAGGCGTGCGAAAGGCTGCCGGGCGGGCCGTCCTCCGGTTCCGCCGGCGCTCCCTTTCCGTCCAGTTGCGGACGATCGCAGTCCTGGTCGTCACGGCCGCGGGTCTCGGGGTCTACGTGGCGAGCGCCCCCTCGGCGCCTTCGGAGAGCCAAGCGGTTGCGGTGGGAACGAGCCAAGGTGCCGGGTCTGCCGGCGGGACTGAGACCGGTGCGAGCGTGCTCAGCCATGCCAGTACCAGCACGCGCGGGATCGTGGGGAACACAATCAACGTGGTCTTCCCGGTGGTGTCCCTCAACTCGCTCGCAGGGAGGATCGGCTTCGCCGAAGATGTCGAATTCGGCGAGCAGACCAAGGCCATCCACCTCTTCGTGGACCAGGTGAACGCGGAGGGCGGGATCCACGGACGCAAGATCCATCCCATCATCGTCACATTCACACCGGCCAACACATCCGAGATGCGCTCTTTGTGCAAGGACTGGACCCAGGGGAGCCCCGCCGCGTTCGCCGTGCTCGACGGGTTCGGCACCTGGACGGGGACAAACCAGCTCTGCATCACCCAGGAAGGGCATACGCCCTTGCTGAGCGCGTGGACGACGGTCACGAAGTGGACGACGTTGGGGGCACCCTACCTCTGGTGGATCGGTCCGGACCAGGCGCCGATACTCCAGGCCACGGTCGACTGGGGACTGGCTACACACCTGATCGGAGGTAGCAAGCGAGTGGCCGTGATCGCCGGCAACGACGCCAGCGATCAGGCGGCTCTCACCGATGACCTCCTGCCGGATCTGGCGCGCGCGGGTATCTCACCGATCGTCGAGACGATCGATGCCAATCCCACAGACACGGCGACGACCAATGCCGAAGCTCCCCTCATCGTCCAGGAGCTGAGGTCCGACGGGGTCACGTCGGTCATCCCGCTCATGTCCTTCAATGCCCTCTACCCGGTGCTCCAAGCCGAGACGGAGCAGAATTTCTATCCTCGGCTGCTGCTCTCCGACTACCAGTCGACGATCGAATCAGCACTTGGCCTCATTCCCGTTCCCTATGAGAAGGCGCTGAACGGCCAGGAGGGCGTCACGACCGAGACGCTGGGAGGCATCGACGACAACCGGCCCGAGAGCCAGGGCGGGTACGACCCGGGCGTCAGGAGCTGTTTCGACACCTGGCACAAGGCATACCCGCAGGTGCCCAAAGGCAATCAGAACTTCTATATCGAAGAGCAGGGTCCGGTCCAGTCGTGGTGCATTGCGATCAAGCTCTTCGCGACGGCCGCTCGAGATGCCGGGCCGGACCTGAACCGGCGGACCTTTGTCGAGGCGATGTCGAGGATCACTGATTTTCCCGGAGGCTTCTCGCCGACGCTCACCTACGGTGTGGACAAGTACTACGGCCCGACCGAGTACCGGGTGGTCAAGCTCCACAACAACGTCCCACCGTCACCAGCTTGCAAGATGCCCAAGGACCACATTCCCCAGGGGCGATGCTGGGTTGTCGTGAAGACATGGCAGCCCCTGCCTCCGGCGTGAGCCCTTCCACCGGAACGGCACGCACTGCCCGCGCAGGAGGGGAGCAGGTCACCGGCTCTCAGCCGATGGGTCGCTCCCAGGAGGAGGTGCCGGTGCACGTCGAGCCACGCGACGAGAAGCGAGCCGCCCGCCAAGGCCCACAGTGGTGGCGCTACGGCGTGCTCTACCAGGTCTACGTGAGGTCTTTCTCCGACGCAAACGGCGATGGCATCGGCGACTTGCGGGGCGTCGTCGAGCGTCTCGACCACCTGGAGGATCTCGGCGTGGACGGCATCTGGCTCTCACCTGTGACGGAGTCACCCGACATCGACTGGGGCTACGACGTCAGTGACTACCTCCACGTCCATCCGGAGCTCGGGACCATGGGTGACCTGGACGAGCTCGTCGCCCAGGCCGGGGCACGAGGGATCCGCGTCCTGCTGGACCTGGTCCCGAACCACACGAGCGACCAGCATCCCTGGTTCGTCGAGTCCCGGTCGTCTCGGGACGCGCCGCGACGAGACTGGTACGTCTGGGCGGACCCAGGTACCGACGGCTCGCCTCCCAACAACTGGGTGAGCAGCTTCGGGGGTCCGGCGTGGACCCTCGACGAGCCCACCGGTCAGTACTACCTGCACAATCACTTGGCCGAGCAGCCCGACCTGAATTGGTGGAACGACGGCGTTCGGGACTCGTTCGACTCGATACTGAGGTTCTGGCTCGATCGGGGTGTGGCCGGCTTTCGGATCGACGTGTGCAACATGATCGTCAAAGATGCCCTCCTGCGGGACAACCCTGCGGCGACTCCCGACGACGACGCAGAAGCACAGCTCTTCGGGCAGCGGCCGGTCTTCAACGCCAACCGCCCCGAAGTCCATGACGTGCTGCGTCGGTGGCGCCAGATCGCCGACGCCTACGACGCGCCGCGGGTCCTCCTCGGGGAGACGCCGGTCGACGTGGGCTCGCTGGCCCGCTACTACGGGAACGGTTCCGACGAGCTGCACCTGGCGTTCAACTTCCCTTTCATCACGTCGCCACTGTCGGCTGACGCGCTTCGCCAGGTGGTCGAGGCGACCGAGACTTGGCTGCCCGTGGACGCGTGCCCTGTATGGACCGGCTCCAACCACGACATGTCCCGCCTGGCCACTCGTTGGGCACAAGACGACCCGAGACGGGTTCGTGCCGCGCTCATGATGCTGCTCTGCCTCCGCGGCACCATCGTCTTGTATCAGGGCGACGAGATCGGCCTGGGCAACACTCCAGTCGGCAGGGAGGACCTGCGAGACCCGCTCGGGGTCCGATACTGGCCGTACTACGAGGGACGTGATGCCATGCGCACCCCTATGCCCTGGAACCCAGGGCCCGGGGGCGGTTTCACCACTGCCTCGACGCCCTGGCTGCCGATTGGCGACGTGGATGCGTGCAACGTCGAGGGCCAGCGCGAAGACCCGAGCTCGACGCTCTCTTTGGTCCGTGACCTCATCGCACTGCGGCATCGCGAACCCGATCTCGCCACCGGAGCGTATGTGAGTCGTGACGCGCCGCTGGCTGTCTGGGCCTGGCAGCGCGGGGCCCGCCACGTGGTTGTCGTGAACTTCGCCGACACCTCTGCCACGTGGACCCTGGCAGAGAGCAGGATCGTGATCGGCACCGACCGGGGGCGCGACGGCGAGCCGGTGTCCGGCGAAGTCGAGCTCGCAGGCTGGGAAGGACTTGTCGTAGAGCTGGCGGCTCCCCAGTGACCCGACGCCAGCGGTCACACCCGGCCTCTACGATGCGGAACTGACCTCGAGGGGTCGGCGACGCCGGACGGGCATGGCAGCTCGGCCGCTCGCATCTGGACCCTCTGTTCTGAAAGCCGGTCGGACCGGCGGGTCGATTGACGGACCTCGGCGGTGCCGACGAGCTCACGGAGGCGTCATGACCGCCATCATCCCTTCGGCCACCCTGGTCGGCACCACCGGTCGTCCGGTCTCGGTGGAAGTGCACATCTCACCCGGCCTGCCCGGGTTCACGGTCGTCGGGCTCCCCGATGCCGAGGTCCGTGAGTCACGCGACCGGGCTCGCGCTGCCATTCTTTCGAGCGGGCTTCCCTGGCCGCAGCGTCGCATCACCGTCAACCTCGCACCCTCGGGCATGCGGAAGGGGGGGTCTGGGCTCGACCTGCCGATCGCCGTCGGAGTGCTCGTGGCGTCGGGGAACGTCCCGGCCGGACCGGCCAGCGGGGTGGCGTTCATCGGGGAGCTGGGCCTGGACGGATCGATCCGGCACGTGCCGGGGATGATCGGCCTGGCCGGCGCAGCCGAAGGCACACGTCTGGTGGTGCCGACGGCGGATGCTCTCGAAGCGGCGCTGGTGCGATCCTGCTCTGTGTCGGGTGTGGGCACGCTGCGTGAGCTCGCGTCGATCCTCGCAGGACGCTCGCCGTGGCCGCAGGCTCTCCAGGGAGAGCGCCTGGCGGACAGGCGGGGCCGCCCGCTCGGAGAGCGGCCTGGGGGAGCTGAGGGCGACCGCAGTCCCGACCTCTCCGACGTGAAGGGGCAGCGCGTCGGCCGCCGCGCCGTCGAGGTTGCCGCTGCGGGCGGTCATCACCTCCTCCTCGTCGGGCCACCCGGTTCGGGCAAGACCATGCTGGCCGAGCGGCTTCCGGGTCTGCTCCCTGCGTTGGACGTCGATGCCGCCCTCGAGGTGAGCCGTATCCACTCGGCGGCTGGCATCCCGCTCCCGAGCGGTCGGCTGCGCCGGCAGCCCCCGTTCCGGGCACCGCACCACGGGGCGTCGGCCGTGTCGCTCATCGGCGGGGGCACGGCGGCCATGCGCCCGGGCGAGATCAGCATGGCTACCCACGGCGTCCTCTTCCTCGACGAGATGGGAGAGTTCCCCGCGTCCGTGCTCGATGCGCTGCGCCAACCGCTCGAAGAGGGCGTGGTCAGGGTGAGCCGGGCCCGGGGCACGGTCACCTTCCCTGCGCAATTCCTCCTGGTCGGCGCGATGAACCCTTGCCCGTGCGGCCAGGGAGGCCCTCCTGGATCATGCCGCTGCCTGCCGGCCGCCAGGGCCCGCTACACCCGCCGGCTCTCGGGTCCCCTGCTCGACCGGTTCGACTTGGTGGTGCCGCTCACCCGCCTCGATCCCGACGAGCTGCTGGGCTCGACGCCCGGGGAGTCGTCAGCCGACGTGGCTTGCAGGGTGGAGGCGGCTCGCCGATCGGCCAGCCTCCGGGGTGTCCCATTCAACGCGAGGATCGCCTCTCGGTCCCTCGACGCGGACGCGCCGCTGAGCCACCAGGCGATGGCGCTGCTCGAAGCGAGGCTCCGGTCGGGGAGCTTGAGCGCTCGGGGACTTCACCGGGTGCGGCGAGTGGCGCGGACCATCGCCGATCTGGCCGGTGTGGCGGGATCCATCCACGAGGAGCACGTGGCGGAAGCTCTGGCGCTGCGGTCCGGGCGGTCTGCGATCGACGGGGCGGGGATGATCGGAGGCGATTGACGAAAGTCGCCCACCCCGGCAGTACCCGTGAAAGGCGCCATCCGGCGCCTGCTCCTTGCGCCGAGGACGCGGTGTGCGCCGGGGCGTTTGCCTCGCGCGCCGCTGAGCTTGGCTACGATGCCCGAGCCCGGTCGATGGTCCCGCCGATCCCGTCCACGAACGCCGACATCGCCCGGAGGGCCAGGGAGTTGGATGAGGGATGACTGGCGCCCCGAGCCGAGGCCTCGGCGAACCCGTACACGGTGGCGATAAACGTGGCGTGCAGGGATGCCGCGACGATGCGGGGCTCGAACGACCCCTCAGGACATCCCATGCGCTCTCGGAAGATCTCCGTCATGCGCTGGTGCGACTTGGCCATCGCCTGGAACAGCCTCCCGGCCACTTCCGGCGAGCTCTCGGCGAGCAGGACGGCGATGGGGACGGGCGACACCGGTATCCCGGCTGCGTCGGTCACGTCTCCGGCGTACCCCTGTGCGGTGAGCGAGTCCAGTGCGCCGGCCAGCATGGCGTCGGGCCGCTCGTCTCTCGGCCTGTCCGCCATCGCGCCCACCAGTGCATCTATCCAGTCTTCGAACCTGGCGATGGCCACGTCGGCCTTGGTCGCGAAATGCAGGTAGAACGTGCGGAAGGCCACGTCGGCCTCGTCGGCGATGTCCTGGACCGTGGTCGCTTCGTACCCGCGCTGCCAGAAGAGCCGGGTGGCTGCTTCGAGGATCTGGGAGCGAGTGAGCGCTTTCTTGCGGGCACGGCGCCCAGCAGCGACATGGTCTGACTGAGATGGGAGGTCGACACCCCTGCCACCCCCGCCCTCTGTACGGTCTCCCCGGTCGCCGCTCGCGCTCGCGTCAGACACTCGTTACCATCCTGCCATAGTACATCTCTATATCGTGATACCCTGATCGTCTCCAGTTTCAACGTGCCTGTGCGAGATGTCGTGGCGTCACCCAGGCATTCGCCCGCCTCAATCCTCCGCTCCGCTCGCGACACTCCGGCCGGACATGGGCCGTCCTCGCTGAGATCTTGGAGCGGCGGTCCGGACGGTGACCCTTTGCGCGTGATTCCCGCGTCTCGTCGCGCGCGTTCAGCCCCCGGCGGCCGGTTCGGGAGGGTGCGCGTTCGTGGACCCCAGCGCAGGTGACGCGGCAGCAGGACCAGCGGGGGCCGGAGGCGCGCCGGCAGTTCCCTCCGTTGTGTGCGGGGCGGCCGCGGTCGCTCCTCCTGGGACAGGACCCGGCAGGTGCAGGGCAGCGAGCAGCAAACGGTCCTGCGCCTCGAGGTGCTCTTGGATGGCCAGCGCTTCAGTGAGGATCGCTTCGGCATCTTTGTACGTGCTTTCTGCTCGATGATCGGATGCCTCGGCAGCGATGTTCTGGCCGACGATGATGATCGACAGGAGGACGAGCTGGAGGAACGTCTGGGCAATCCAGGCGATGATCCCCTCTCCGCCGGGTCGCAGCGCCGCGGGCAGGCCGATGAGCGATATGACGGCGAAGACGTAGGCACACCACATGGTCCCGACTCCGTCGGTGATCTTCACGGCCAGCCATGCATTCGCCGTCCCGGCGAGCTTTCTGGCCATGTCCTTGGTCCGTACCGGACCTCCGGTACTGTGCGACAGTATGGCCGTCGTCCTCGGGTGCGGGACGTGCTTGTACACCATGGTCTGATCGCTCATGCCTGGATCCTCCTCGTCGTGTCATTCCTCACCGTTGACGGCTTGGCAAGTACGACAGTACGAGAGGGGAGTGAGCGGCGTCCGAATGGCTCCTCAGCGCCTGGTGAACGTGCCCATCGGGTTCGGAACCGGTAGGCAGCACTGAAGGTCGGAGGTGACCTCGGAAGTCCGGAAGGACGAGGCAGCTACGGCGCGAGCCCGGCCGAGTGGGCGGGGACAGCGAGCGAGTCCGCAGGCAGCGCGTCGTAGATCAACACGACGTCGCGGCCCGAGCGGTCCAGCAGGCTGGCCGCGATCGCAGCCCGGTAGCCCGCGGCGCAGTGCACCCAGAGCTGGCCGTCGGGGAGATCCCCCATGTGGGCCGGGAGGTGATGCAGTGGGACGTGGTGCGACCCGGGGAGGAACCCGAGCCGGCGCTCGTGATCGAGCCTGACGTCGACGACCACGGCGTCCGGGGCGAGTTGGAGGTCGTCGAACGTCTTGACAGGGTACCTCCCGAGCTCCGACCCGGGCACAAGTGTCCGTGGAACGCCGGTGGCCGCGTCAGGACGATCGATGCCGATGCGGGTCAGTTGGCGCATGGCGCCCAGCACCTGGTCCTCGGACTCTCCCAGCAGCGTGAGCGGCGCGTCATCGGGCAGGATCCACCCGAGGTAGGTGGTGAGCAGCGGCCCCAGTGGGACACCGACAGATCCCCGGAGGTGCTCGGCAGCGAATGCGGTATGGGTGCGAAGGTCGACGACCCATTCACCCGCACGAATGCGATCCACGAGGACCGCTCCGTCGACCGGTTCGGGCATGGAGAGGTCAACCGGCTCGGGCCCGCGCCGGTTGATCGGTGCCATGCGGACGTAGTAGCTCGGGTACGCGGTGAGCCCGGCCACCAGCGTCTCGACGAATCGGTCCTCGTCGTCGATCACCAGCGCGTCGTTGCGCCGCCGCTCGTCTCCCACGGTGGCCTGCTCTCCCCCTACTGCCGCTCCGGACGAGCAGAAGCTCCCGAACCCGTGAGTAGGGAACACCGGCGTGGTGTCGTCGAGTCTCTCGACGAGGCTCCGTACCGAGCGGTACTGGGCGCGAGTGAGCTCCTCGGTGCGCGAAGGATCGACCAAGTCAGTCCGTCCGACGCTCCCGTAGAGCAACGATCCTC
This sequence comes from Acidimicrobiaceae bacterium, assembly GCA_027342785.1. Taxonomy (GTDB): domain Bacteria; phylum Actinomycetota; class Acidimicrobiia; order Acidimicrobiales; family RAAP-2; genus JAJYWF01. Next base: position 32,954 of record DAHWPS010000079.1, on the reverse strand, counting down.
CGGTGAACACCGCCGTGTCTCCACCCGTGTCCTCGACGATGTAAGAGAGGTGACCTTCGGTGTGACCGGGAGTGGCGACGGCGCGCACGCGCAGGCTGCCCATTGGGATCTCGTCGCCGTCGGAGATGCCGAGGCGGTCGAACTGGACGCTTTCGACAGCGGCAACCCCATAGCGGGCCCCGGTGCGCCTTGCGAGCTCGAGACCGCCGCTCACATAATCGTTGTGGACGTGGGTCTCGAGCACGAGGTCGCAGACAAGACCGCTGCGGGTCAGGGTCTCTTGGATCCGGTCGATGTCTCGCTGGGGATCGATCACCGCGGCGCTCTGGCCGTCGTGCACCACGTAGCTGCGATCTCCGAGCTCCTCGGTGCTGATCACCTCGACGGTGAGCACTGGCACCACTCCCTTTCGCTCCTGGTCGATCCTGTCGGAACACCGACGTTGCTACTATAGCCATAATGTTGGTACATTCATGCCGGATCCGGCGGCGGCGAGCAGAAACGGTCTTTGATGAGAGGTGAGAGCGATCCTGCGGGTGCGGGTGGCCGGACCGCGCTGGAGCGAAGGGTGCTGGAGCGGACGAGTCCTGTCCCGCTGTGGGTCCAGCTCCGAAACGACCTGCTGGCCCGCCTCGATGCGCGCGACATCGCCGGGGAGTTTCCCGGCGAGCTTGCCCTCGCCACAGAGTACGGCGTCAGCCGCAACACCGTCCGCCAGGCAGTGCGGCACCTCCGCGACGCCGGGCTCGTCCTGGCTTCGCCGGGCCACCGCACGAAGGTGGCCAAGGGAGAGGTCGAACAACTGGTCGGGACGCTCTCGAGCCTCTTCGAGTCGGTGGAGCGATCCGGCATGGTCCAGCAGAGCGAGGTCCGCGACATCGGCATGAGAACGTGCCCGCCGATCGCGGCGAAGCTTGCACGGGAGGGGAGCTCACATCTCTTTTATCTCGAACGCTTGCGCATGGCCGATGGAGACCCCCTCGCTCTCGACCGCCTCTGGATGCCTGAAGAGATCGGTGCGTCGCTGGTCGACGCGGACTTCTCTCACACGAGCGTGTACCGCGAGCTTGCGAGCCGTGCCGGCCGGCGCATCACCAGCGGCCGTGAGGAGATCCGGGCAGTGGTGCCTGACGCGCCGATGATGGCCGCGCTCGAGATCGGCCCCGAGGTCGCAGTCCTGCACATCGAACGGCTCGGGTGCAGCGATGGCGTCCCCATCGAGTATCGCGAAACGTACGTCCGCGGGGATCGTTTTCGGGCACGCGCGGATTTCTCTGCACGGCATGGTTATCACTTCTTCATCGGGAGCTCGCCGGCACGAGCACGGTGAGAGGTTGGCTGACCTTTCCCAATCCGGGATGGCGCAACCTCAGCCGCTCCCCTCGCAGCTCAGCATCGTTCCCACCAACCGGCCACCTCGTCCACGACGTGCTGGTGACGGAGGCGTTCCAGGACCTCCGAGGCCAGGCCCAGGGGAAGGTCGGTGCGACGCAGGACGTCTTCGAGCGAGCACGGATCCCATCCCAGTGCATCGAGCACGCGGTGTTCGAGTGTCTCGGTGCTCGGGCTCGGTGAGTCTCGAACAGTGCTGCGTTCGGCTCGCCGTCGCGATGCCGTCGATATCCCGGGCTTCGAGCGGGGCCGTGCTGGACGCGCCTCGCCCGCTGCTCGTGCCTCTTTGTCGTCATCGTGAACCGTCAGGTTCGGGGCAGCTCGGGTCGCCCCTCGGGCCTTCGATCGATTGCTGACCGGGAGACTGGTCGCGCGCGCAGGCGGCAACCTGGGATCGTGACGGGTGCGGACGGCCATGTCGTGGGCTCGCGCCAACTCGACGGCGACGAGCACATCGGTCACGTCTCGCACGACGAAGCACCCGTCGGCAATGAGGCCATTGGTGCCCGCCGAGGCGGGACTGCGAACGGATCCTGGAACAGCGCCGACCGGAATCCCGCGTCGGTCAGCCGCGAGTGCGGTGGAGAGTGCGCCGCCGCGCAGATGGCTTTCGACGACGACGACCACGTCCGAGAGGGCGGCGATGAGCCGGTTGCGCATCGGGAAGCGCCACGGAGGGGTCGGTGCGCCCACCGGTGATTCGGAGAGCAGTGCACCGGCCCGGGCAACCCGCTCCCAGAGTCGGGAATGGGCTTGTGGGTAGGGTCGGTCCAGTCCCCCGGCCACGACGCCGATCGGACGGGCGGCAGTGCCCGCAGACGCGGTCCACGCGGCCACCGCCCCTTCGTGCGCGGCCCCGTCTATTCCAAGGGCCAGGCCGGAGACGGTCGCGACGTGTGCTGCCGTGAGGTCAGCTCCGAGCTGAGCGGCGATGCCCAGCCCGTATCGGGTTGCGCTCCTCGTGCCCACGACCGCCACTCGCGGGCGTCCATCGCTCCAGGGAAACGTGCCTCGTATGAAGAGGACTGGTGGCGCATCGGAGTCCGAGGCCAGATCCGTCGGGTAGCGAGCATCGTCGATCGTGAGGACGTCGATGCCATGTGCTCGATGGGCGTGCCAGACCGACGCCACGTCGAGGCGGCGTGCCTGCCGGCGCCAACTGCCGTCCTGGTCATCGGGGTGTCCTTCGACGATGCTCTGCCACACGTCTGTCACCGATCCCTGGGCGAGCAAATTGCGAAGCCGGTCGGAGCCGATGCCATTGAGCGAGGCCAGTGACGCGGCGAAGGCTCCTGCCGGCAGGCGATCGCTTGCGCTCATCGCTTGCCAGTCCCGTGTGGTGCGTGCGGGCATCCTGTGCCCGCGTGCCGCCGCTCTCCCTCCTGCCCTGCGCACCTGAGGCGACCCACGTCACCTAACGGTCGGCACGGGTGTGATGGGTCGTCCACGTCAAGCAGAGGTGCAAGGCTTTCGTCGATGCGCTGGATCATCGACGGCATGAACGTGATCGGGTCGCGTCCCGACGGGTGGTGGCGCGATCGTGCGGCAGCCCGCCGGCGCCTTCTCCGCGAAGTCGCGGGTGTGCTCGATCGCTTGGAGGCGGCTGATCCTCACTCCGGCACCGCCCCGTGCGAGCCCGAGCTTGGGCCGCGCGACGGCACGGTCGTCGTGGTGGTGTTCGACGGGCGTCACCGTGCAGACGAGGTGGCGGCCGGCGCGGAGGCAGGACTCGAGGTCGTGTTCGCCCCCGGCGGGCCCAACGCCGCCGACCGGGTGATCGCAGTCCTCGTCCGAGACGCGCCCCGTCCCGTCCGCACAGTCGTCGTGACGTCGGATCGCGCGCTGGCCGACCAGGTGCGGGCCATCGGCGCTACGGTGGTCGGGCCTCGGGAGCTGCGAGCCCTGATGGCAACGACCTCGGCTGCGCCGCTCCCGAATAAGCAGCTCGGGCAGGGCCGCACGAAGCGCGAGTGATCCCAGGGATCGAGCGCCTCGAACTACTTTGGGAACCCTCATGTGTGCCGCCATCGCCCTCGGTCTGGAGCTTCCGGCGCTTACCATCGCGAGCACACTGGCTGCCGCTGACCACAGGCGCTCAGGCCTGCGGGATCCGACATCTGGAGCGGCGGAAGCATGGCGCGGGGCCGCGAAGGCGGCTGAGGCCGCTGGGTTCGGCGCCGTGTGGGTGTCGTCTTCGTCTGGTGGGCGGGATCGAACGTGCGACCCGTGCACCTTGGCTGCCAGCCTGGTCCCCGCCACCTCGAACCTGGTGCTCGGAGTTGTCGCCGGCCTGAGCGCCGCCGATCGCGTCCCTTCTGTGCTCGCGCGCGACATCACGACCATCGACGTGATGTCGAATGGCCGTGCCGCGCTCTTGGTCGACGCGGGTTGCCGGTCGCTTGCGCCCGACGCTCCCGGCGAGGGGGATCCCGGGTCTGCCTCGGCCGCCGCCCGCATGACGGCAGAGGCCATCGCTGTCTGCAGGCTGCTGTTCTCGCCGGAACCTGTCAGTTTCCAGGGAACCCACTACCGCTTGCGGGACGCGGTCAACCGACCGGCACCGTGCCGCCCTGGGGGGCCCCTGCTCTTGGCCGTGTTGACGCCGGGGGACGGTACGTCGCCGCTCGCAGGAGCAGGACAGGAGCCAGACCGATCGAGCGTGCCAGGGGACCCGGACGCGTGGGTGGTCTCGGGGGACCCGGACGAGGTTGCCACTGCCTGCGACGGGCTCGACCGGGCACGGGCAGGAGGGCTCGACCGGGCACGGGCAGCCGACCAGCCCCCTGCCAAAAGCCGCCCCTCGGATGCCCCCGGAGGTCCCGGGCGCTCCAGGCCCGGTGTCGTGTGGAGAGGGGCCCTCCCTCATCCAGGGCGATGCGCCACCCTGGTCGCAGACCTCCGTGACGCCGGAGCCGACGGGATGATCGTGCGTCTCGCCGGCGGCGACGTACCGTCCCCCGAGGCAGTCGTCGCGGCGGCTCGCCTGCTCGTTCCGCTCCTCCGGCGCCGGGAGACCAGTCGACGGTGAGCCAGACGGTGTCCAACCCAGCACATGGGGCGACGGCCTCGGCCAGTGCAGGGGCACGCGGTGACGGGTCGTCGAATGCGGTCACCGGGCGCTACCTGCCGGCCCTCGACGGCTTGCGTGCCCTCGCTGTTGCCGCAGTCGTCGCGTACCACCTGAACTTGGGCTGGGCATCGGGGGGGTACCTCGGCGTCGACCTGTTCTTCGTCCTCTCGGGGTTCCTCATCACCAGCCTGCTGCTGGAGGAGTGGGTGAGCACCGCCCGCGTCAAGCTCTCGGCCTTCTGGGCTCGGCGCGCTCGACGCCTGCTCCCCGCGCTGTTCCTCCTCCTGGCGGCGATCGGCGTGTTCGTCGTCCTCTACGGCCGGTTCGGTCCCCCCGGCTCGGCCGCCCAGATCGATCTGTCCGGGTTGAGGGGCGACGCGCTCGCCACGTTGTTCTACGTCGCCAACTGGCACGCGATCTTCGCCCATCAGTCGTACTTCGCGCAGTTCGCCTCCCCCTCCCCGTTGGAGCAGACCTGGTCGCTCTCGATCGAAGAGCAGTTCTACCTGATCTGGCCCCTCGTCCTCCTCGCCATCCTCGCCGTCGGCCGCGGTGCGTGGCGCAAGGTCGGGCTGGCCGTGACGGTGGTGGGCGCCCTCGGATCGTCGGCCCTCATGGCGCTCTTGTACCACGAGGGGGCAAACCCGAACCGCCTGTACTTCGGCACCGACACCCACATGTTCGACCTGCTGGTCGGGGCCAGCATCGCCATGGTGGCGGCGTCGCGGCCCCAGCCGGGCCCGAGGGCCCGCCGGGTGCTCCATGCCGCCGCGCCCGTGTCGGCGGCGATCCTCGCCGTGTGCTGGGTCACGGCCGGAAAGTCCACAGGCCTGCCCCGGAGCTGGATGTTCGACGGGGGGTTCCTCCTGTGCGCCGTGCTGGCCGGTGTGGTGGTGGCCGACGTGCGCCAGCTGCACGCCGGCCCGCTGGCCAGAGCGCTGTCGGTGTCACCGCTGCGCTGGATCGGCAGGATCTCCTACGGCATCTACCTGTGGCACTGGCCGATCATCGTCTACTTCACCCAAGCGCGGACCGGGTTGGGCCAGCCCTGGCTGGACCTGGCCCGCATCGCGCTCACCTTGGTGCTGTCCAGCGCCAGCTACTACCTCGTGGAGCTCCCTTTGCGCCGCCACCGGTTCTCGGGGTGGCCGAGGTTTGCCATCGCACCGGCGGCAGGGGTGCTCACCGCGGCCGTGGTGGTCGTGGCGACCATCCCAGCCGTGGTCGTGCCGTCGAGCGCGGCGTCGGCGACGGCCGCGGTCCCCGTTGCCGGAGCGCGCAAGATCCCCGGCGCCGGCGGCTTCGAGGGCCAGGTGCCGATATCGGTACCGCCGTTCGATCATGCCCACCCGCTGCGGGTGGCGGTGTTCGGCGACTCGGTGCCCAAGGTCGCAGAGCCGGGGATCGCTGCCGCGCTCGGCGCCACCGGAGCGGTGACCGTGACCAACGCCGCCGACACAGGCTGGGGGCTGAACCGGGCACTGCCGACATACACATGGCGCACCGGCATTCCTTCCCTCATCGCCGGGGACCGCGCCCAGATCGTCCTGGCGACGTGGAGCTGGGACGATAGCTGCACGCCGGGGGAAGCCGACTACCGGACGTACACATGCGCGCTCCAGCGGCCCAAGGCGTTCACCCACCTCCTCGAGACAGCCATCGGCCTCATGCTCGGGCCGGGGCGGGCGGACGGGGTGATCTTCATGGAGTTCCCGCCGACCGGCCCCGTCATCGCGACGAACCAGGCGCAGGCAGAAGCAGCCGACGCCACACGGGCGGCCGGTGAGGCGGCGTTCACCCGGATCGTGAAGTCGATGCCGGCCCGGTTCCCGGGCAAGGTGATGTACCTGCCGGTCGCGACATCGGTGCTCCTCAACGGGAAATTCACGGATTGGCTGCCCCCCCCGACCGATCCGAAGGCGCCGAAGAGCGAATGGGTGAGGGTCCGCAAGGTGGACAACGTCCACTTCTGCCCTGCCGGCGCGGCCCGTTACGCCGACGCGATCCTGGCCGACATGACCCAGATCTTCCACCTCCCGCCCGCAGCACCCGGATGGGCCACGCAGAGCTGGACCAAGGACCAGATCTACAACACACCGCCGGGCTCGTGCCCCGACGACCACCCCCCGGGATAGCAGAGGTCCGCAACCGGTTCACGACCCCGGTGCCGGGACCAAGCCGTGCGCCCGCACGCCGCCGCGTCGCCTGGGAAGTCAGCCCTGCATCGGGATGCGGTCGGTGCGGATCCGGATCTTCAAGCGGACCTCACCGGGCTGGCGCATCGGGTACTCGTCCACGCCGAGGTACTTGTGGGCCAGGTGGTCGATGTGGGCGTCGGCACCATCGGTCGTGATCTCGCTCACCGTTCCCCGGACCATCACCACGTTGTAGGGGTCGTCGGGGTCGATGACCGACACCGCCACCCGATCGTCGCGCTCGACGTTGCGCGCCTTGGCCCGGCCGCGGGCCGTGTTGACCAGGAGGTCGTCACCGTCGACCTCGATCCACAGAGGGGTGACCTGTGGCCCGCCGTCGGGCGCAACCGTGGCCAGCGTGGCCAGGACGGGACGGGCAATGAGCTGACGCGCCTTGTCGCTCAAGACATCGGGCATGAAGCACCTCCAATGGTCAATGGTCAATGGTCGAATGGCACGCTCATCTCGTGTCGGGAGGAACCCTAGCGCTCCGGCGCTCCGGCGCTACGGTGGCGCCGTGCTGATCGGAGCTCATGTCCGGGCCGGGGCCGGCCTCGTGAAGGCCCTCGAACGCGGCGACGCCATCGGCGCCGAAGTGGTCCAGATCTTCACCCAGAGCCCGCGATCGTGGAAGCCGAGCCAGTACGCGCCCGACGAGCTGGCCTCGTACCGCGCCGCGCAGGCGCAGCACCCGAGGGTGACGACCACGTTCTGCCACGCGACCTACCTGATCAACCTCGCGACGGCCGACCCGGACCTCCTCGCCCGCTCACGGGCCTGCCTCGCCGCCAACCTCGCCGTCGCGCGAGGCATCGGCTCGGCGGGCCTGGTGCTGCACATCGGGAGCCATCGAGGGCTCGGCTTCCGAGGGTGCGTCTCCCAAGTGGTGGACTGCCTGGAAGAGGCGCTGGCAGGTGCCGACGCCACCGAGGCGTCTGCTCCAGGCGGGCCGGCGGGGCCGGGGAGGGGGGATCCGGGCGACGGCCGTTGCCCGATCCTGCTCGAGAACGCGGCCGGGGCCGGCGGGACGGTCGGCCGGACCCTGGAGGAGCTGGCCGAGGTGCTGGCGCGGGCCGACCTGGGCGCTGATTTGGGCATCTGCCTCGACACGCAGCATCTGTGGGCCTCGGGAGTCGCCTTTGCATCGGTGGAGGAGGCCGACGCCGTCGTCGCCCACGTCGAGACCACCGTCGGGCTCGAACGTCTCGGCTGCATCCACTTGAACGATTCCAAGGTGCCGTTCGGCGCGAACCGGGATCGGCACGCGAACATCGGCGACGGCAGCATCGGCACCGAAGGCCTGGCGGCGTTGATCGGGCACCCCGCCTTCGACCGGGTCCCGGCAGTGCTCGAGGTCCCCGGCGCGGGCGACGGTCCGCGGACCGAAGATGTGGCCGCCGCCCGCCGCGCCCTCGATCTCGGCCGCTCCCTCCGGTGCTGAGCTCCGGACGCCCCGGTGGCGGACGGACCGCCATCGAGACGGTTGCCGCCCGCCGCACCCGGGCAGTCGGCAGGTGCAATTGCATCCGAGGCAGCGGAGGCTCCAAGCTCAACGACGTGGAAAGGAGGTACGGTGGCTCTGACGCGCACTGAATCCGACAGCATGGGGGCAATCGAGGTACCGGTCGACCGGTACTGGGGCGCCCAGACCCAGCGCTCCCTGCACCACTTCGCCATCGGCTCCGATGTGATGCCCCGATCGCTCATTCGCGGCATGGGCGTCCTGAAGGAAGCAGCGGCGCGGGTGAACGCCGATCTCGGCAAGCTCGCCCCCCACCTGGCCGACCTCATCGCGGCAGCAGCCCGCGAGGTGGCCGACGGGCGGTTGGACGACCACTTCCCGCTGCGCGTGTGGCAGACGGGCAGCGGGACCCAGTCCAACATGAACGCCAACGAGGTCATCTCGAACAGGGCTATCGAGATGGACGGGGGAGTGATGGGCTCCAAGTCCCCCGTGCATCCCAACGACCACGTCAACATGTCCCAGTCGTCCAACGACACCTTCCCGACGGCGATGCACATCGCGGCAGTCGACGAGCTGGACCACCGTCTGGTTCCCGCGGTACGCGCGCTCCGTGACGCGCTGGCCGCCAAGTCCAAGGAGTACGCAGATGTGACCAAGATCGGCAGGACCCATTTGATGGACGCCGTGCCGCTCACCTTGGGTCAGGAGATCTCGGGGTACGTCGCCCAGCTCGACGCCGACCTCGAGCGAGTCGCACAGGTCATGCCGGGCCTCTACGAGCTGGCGGCGGGCGGAACGGCGGTGGGGACCGGGCTGAACACCCACCCGGAGTTCGGCGAGCGGGTGGCGGCCAAGATCGCGGAGATCACCGGCCAGCCGTTCGTCACCGCGCCCAACAAGTTCGCAGCGCTGGCTGCTCACGACGCGCTGGTGTGGGCCAGCGCCGCGCTGAGGACGCTCGCCGGGTCGCTCATGAAGATCGCCGACGACCTCCGGTGGCTCGGGTCCGGGCCGCGCAGCGGGATCGGCGAGCTGATCCTGCCGGCCAACGAGCCGGGGTCGTCGATCATGCCGGGCAAGGTGAACCCCACCCAGAGCGAGGCGATGATCATGGTGTGCATCCAGGTCATGGGCAACGACACGGCGGTGGCGATCGCCGGCAGCCGCGGGAATTTCGAGCTCAACGTCAACAAGCCGGTCATCATCCACAACGTGCTGCACTCGATCGACCTCCTCACCGGAGCGTGCGTTGCGTTCCGGACGTTCTGCGTCGAAGGGATCGAGCCCGATCGCGAGCGCATCGAGCAGCACGTGGAGAGCTCGCTCATGCTCGTCACGGCGCTCAACCCGATCATCGGGTACGACCGTGCCGCCGACGTCGCGAAGAAGGCCCATCGCGAGCGGACCACGCTGCGCCAGGCGGCGGTCGAGCTCGGCTACCTGACGGGTGAGCAGTTCGATGCCGCAGTGCGCCCCGAGGAGATGACCCACCCCTGAGCCGGCTGCTCGATCCTGCCGCGGTCGACGCCGCGCTGGCCCAGCGCAAGCTGGGCTGGCGGCGTCACGGCGCCGAGCTGGTCAAGCGAGTCCGGTGCGAGGGGTTCGCCGGCGCCCTCGAGTACGTGAACGACGTGGGCGCGCTGGCCGAGGCGGCGAACCACCATCCCGACATCGACATCCGGTGGGACACGGTGACGCTGCGGCTGTCCACCCACTCGGCCGGCGGGCTCACCGAGCGGGACGTGGACCTCGCCGAGGCGATCGATCGCCTGTAGGCACCTCGAGCCCGAGGGGCGTGCTGTCGTCGGTGAGCAGTGCAGCGCGCAGCATCGCGATCGTTTCGGCGGGGACGCCGATGTGCCGACCGTACCCCTCGAAAGACCCGTGCCGCCGTCGCAGCGAGGAGAGGAGATCGGCCATCGTGGCCGGGGCAGCCGAGAACAGCTCGTTCGCCTCCTCGATGAACGTCCGGCCTTCGGGGTAGCGGTCGACCAGCTTGCGCCGCAGACGGTCCATGGCCTCGCCGCTCAGTGCATAGTCGTCGACGATGGTGGCGTCGGGCACACCGAGCAACCCGAGGACGACGGCCACCAGCACCCCGGTACGGTCCTTGCCCGCCGTGCAGTGCACCACGGCCGGGAGGTTCCGAGGGTCGGCCAGGATGGCGAGCGCGTCGGCGATCCGAGGACCTGCGTCGTGGGCGATCTCCTGGTACTGGGCGGCCAGCATGCCCGGCGCCATCTCGAAGCGCTCGGCGTCGGGCACGGCATCGAGCAGGGGGAGATGGTGGAAACGGACCGGGATCTCCCCGTCGGGGAACTTGCCGCTCTCCAGCTCGACAGTCGTGCGCAGATCGATGACCGTCACGATGCCCAGCCGGCCGACGACCTCGCGGTCGTGCGCGGTGAGGCCGGAGAGCCCGTCCGCCCGGAACACCCTCCTCCAGCGCACACGCCGGCCGTCGTGCGCTCGGTACCCGCCGATGTCACGGAAGTTCACCGCGCCGTCGAGCGCGACGTGGCGCTCAGAGACGCCGGTCACGTCGGTCACTGGTGGTCGGGCTCAGCGGACGGGAAGGTCCCACAGGGGGAACCAGCGGGACAGGTCGGGCTCGGTCGGCAGGTCGCTGCCCAGCACGGCTTTGATCCGGAGCTCGAGCTCGGTGTCACGGCGCTCTTTGCCGGTCGGGGCGAACGGGTAGAACGTCCCTCGCTTGTACAGGTAGACGAGGAAGAGCGCACGGGTGCCCGACTCGGCTGTGGGACCCGGCTCCAGGCCGAACACCGAGCACAAGAGCTGCGGCCCCCACCCCTCGTCGGTGAGGGTGCTGTTGACCACGTGGACGCGGGTGACCAGGTTCTCCACGTCGGGGTCCTCGAGCAGGAGCCAGCGGTAGCCGAATGAGTCCTCTGCTTCAGTGAGCGATCCCGCCCCGTCATCGGGAGAGGACCCGCCGGGCGCAGTGCTCGCCGCAGCGTCCGGCGCAGCGCCCGCGCCGCCGGGAGGAGGGCCGTCGTCGGGGATGTCGAGGAGCGCTCGGATCTCTCGCTGGACGTCTTCGGCAGGCCGTCCGGCAGGCGGCTTCCAGCACACCCCGGCCCGACCCGAGAGGACCAGGCCCTCGGAGGTCTCCAAGGTGACTGCCGCCGACGGGAGGGCGAAGAGCGCGTCGAGGTTGGCCCGCACCGGTTTGGTCCGCCCGAGCAGGGTGTCGAGCAGTCCCATCCTCAGCGAGGCTCCCCGCGGCAGCTCCACCGGCCGGTGGTGACGCCGGCCACTCTCAGTGTGCCTGTCCGAGCTCAGCTTCGAGCTTCGAGAGCTGGGCGAGCCGGACTTCGAGCTTGGGGTGGGTCGAGAAGAGAGCGCTGAGCGAGGTGCCCTGTCCCTGACCGCCACGTCGCTGGGCGATGGCGGGGGTGAAGAAGAACGCGTTGAACGGCTCCGCGTGGCGCAGATCGCGTGCGGGGATCCGTCCCATCTCGCCGGTGATCTTCACGAGGGCCGAGGCCAGCAAGGACGGACGCCCGATGAGGATCGCGCCGGAGCGGTCGGCAGCCAGCTCGCGATAGCGCGACAGCGCGCGGGTGAGCAGGAAGCTGATGGCGTACACGATGATCGAGACGAGCATGATGATGGCCTCGATGGCCGCAAGCTGCGATCCGTTGCGCGAACCGCCACGCCCCCCGCCGAACAGCCCGGCGAAGAACATCATCCGGGTGGCCAGCCCGGCGATCACCCCGAGCGAGCTGGCGATGGTCATCACTGCCACGTCGCGGTGGGCGACGTGGGAGAGCTCGTGGGCCAGGACCGCCTCGACCTCGGGCTCGTCCAGCCGCCGCAGCAGCCCGGTGGTGACACAGACCACCGCCGCTTTCGGGCTGCGACCGGTGGCGAAGGCATTCGGCACGTCGGTGTCGGCGATGGCCACGCGGGGCTTGGGCATGTCGGCCAGCGCGCACAGCCGGTCGATCGAGCCGTGGAGCGCCGGCGCCTGCTCGGAGGTGACCATGTGACCGTGCATTCCCCACAATGCGATCCGGTCCGAGAACCAGTATTGGGCGAACAGCAGGCCGGCGACGATCACGAAGATCAGGACGAAGCTGTGGAGCACCGCCCAGAGCACCGCGGCAAACGCGCCGTAGAGGACGACGAGGAGCAGGCCGGTCACGAACATCCGGGCCGTGAGGCCTCGATCGGTTGGCATGTTCCGGGCAATGGGCATCAGCTCGCGCTCCCTCCGCTGTCTCCCTCGGGTCCGGGCACCACCTCGGCGTCCTTGACCTCCCCGTCGGTCTCTGCGCCCGACGAGCCGAGCTCGCCCGCCGGTCCGGCCGCGCCCAGCTCGGCTTTCATCGCCGCGAGCTCGTTATCGACCTGCGACGTCGAGGCCACTTTGTCGAGCTGGGCCTGGATGTCGTCGACGGGGGTGTTGAGGTCGTTGAGGGCACCCGAGGCGAGCAGCTCGTCGATCGCCCCGGCCCGCGCCTGCATGGCGGCGATCTTGTCCTGGGCCCGCTGCATCGTGGCGCCGGCGTCGCCCATGGACGTCGAGATGCCCGACACCGCCTCGCCTACCTTGGTCTGGGCTTCGGCCGCGGTGTAGCTGGCTTTCAGCGTCTCCTTGCGGGTCCGGAACTGCTCGACTTGAGCCTGCAGGCGCTGGGAGGTCTCCACCAGTTTTTCCTCTTGCTCGGAGACCTGGTCGTGCTGGGTCTTGAGGTCGGCGAGCTGCTCGCCCAACGCGGCCCGACGTGACAGTGCCTCGCGCGCCAGGTCCTCGTTGCCCTGGGCGAGGGCCGCCTTGGCCTGGCCCTGGAGCTTGTCTGCCTGCTTCTGGAGCTGGGCCGCCTGAAGCTCGATGCGCTTGCGGGCGGTCGCGACGTCGGCGACGCTGCGCCGCACTTTCTGGAGGCTCTCGATCTGCTTCTCGTAGGACAGGTCGAGGGTCTCACGCGGGTCCTCGGCCCTGTCGAGGACCTTGTTCGCTTTCGCCTGGAAAATGTTCTTGGTCCGCTGCCACAACCCCGGCACGCTTCAGCCCTCCTTGAGGCGGTTATCCCCTGGGGAGAGCATAAGGCCCACAACAGCGCGAGGGGGCACGCCCCTGGCCATGCCCTCTTCTCCGCCCCGCTAGCCTCGCTGCGATGACCGAGCCCCGCTGCCTGCTCACCGTCCATGCCCATCCCGACGACGAGGCGTCCAAGGGAGCGGGGACGGTCGCCCGCTGCCACGCCGAGGGCGTTCGCACGGTCCTCGTGTGCTGTACCGGCGGCGAGGAAGGCGACATCCTCAACCCGGCCATGGACACCCCCGACGTCCGGCGCCGGCTCCCCGAGGTCCGCCGAGAGGAGCTGCAGCGCTCGGCGGCGATCATCGGGTACGACGAGGTCGTGATGCTCGGCTACCGCGACTCGGGCATGCCTGGGTCGGAGGCCAACGACAACCCTGCGAGCTTTGCCCGGGCCGAGACCGACGAGGCGGTCGAGCGCCTGGTGGCGGTGATCCGCCGCGTCAGACCGCAGGTCGTGATCACCTATGCCGAAGAGCAGTCCGAGTACCCGCACCCCGATCACCTCCGGGTGCACGAGATCTCGATGGCGGCCTGGGAGGCCGCGGGAGATGCCGACAGGTTCCCTCAGGCTGGACCGCCGTTTGCCCCGCTCAAGCTGTACTACACGATGTGGCCGCGCCAGCGGATGCGGGCCATGCACGAGAAGTTCCTCGAGCTGGGGCTCCCCTCGCCCTTCGACGAGAAGTGGCTGGCTCGCCTTCGCCGGGACGACCCCATCTCGACCTCGATCGACCTCACGGGCTTCGAGGACGTGCGCGCAGAGGCGCTCAAGGCCCACGCGACCCAGGTCGATCCCACGTCGCCGTTCTGGTTCGGGCTCCCCCCCGAGGTGCAGCGCGGTCTGCACCCGTTCGACGACTTCCTGCTCGCCCGGAGCCGGGTGGGGGGGACCGACGTGACCGAGGACGACCTGTTCTCCGGGATCGATTGACTGCTCCAGCTCGGAGCTCTCACTCGAGCTCCAGCTCCCGCCCGCGGATCAGCCGCCCGGAGTTGGCACCGTGCTCGACGAGCCGAAACCCCCGAGCCAGGACAGGTGGATGGCACCGGCGCTCTGCGCCAGGACGAGCGAGACGGCGGTCGCAAGGAACAGCACGAGGAGCACCACGAGGATCGGCTGCCACCGAGCGAAAGAGCCGCCGGGTGCACGCGTCGTCGGCACCCCTGTCGCACCGGCCTGTGGCGCGTCCGCTGCATCCGGTGTGCCTGCGGCTCGAACGGCCGTCGCATCGGCCTGTGGCGCGTCCGGCGAGTCCGCTGGAGCCGATGTGATGGGAGCCGGCTCGGCTTCACCCTGATCAGCGTGCTCCGGTGAGGCGTGACGGCGCTCGGCGAGCTCGCGCAACGCACGCTCGATCGTGCCGGGATCGCCACCGGGGATGGCGAAGTGGAGCACGCGCCCGGCGGTTTGCAACGTCACGGCCGCACCCTCTCGGCCCGCGAGCGTGTAGGGGTCGACTCTCCAGCCGGTGACGTCGCACCAGGGCACGGTCTTCGGGTCGGACGTGCCGGGAGTGCCCGCAGTGCCGGGAGTGCCGGGAGTGCCCGCAGTCGCAAACGGCTCGGATGAGCCGGACGTGACGGACCCGACGGACCTGACGAGCACGGCATGCTGGTCGAACACGAGCTCGAGCCCTTGGACAGGGCGAGTGCCCGGGTCGGCGGGGAGAAAGACGGCCCCGCTGAACCGCAGACGTGGACCTGCTGTGCTCAACTGCTGTCCCGGGCCAAGCCCCGCAGTGCCCGGTAGCCGACGAGCGTGGCGCCGGCATCCCGGACGGCTCGCTCCAAGAACCCGTCTCGGCACACCATCGCGTGGTCGTCGACCCGGGCCTCCCAATCCGGGGCGATGGCGCGCAGCTCGGGGCTGTCGACGGCCGGGTGGAGGAAGATCTCGGTCACCCCGGGACGGAGTGCCGCCAAGTGGTCCTCGATCACCTGGCGGCTGCCGACCCCGGGCACGATCGCAAGCTCGTCGACAAAGACCGCACCGGCGTCTTGGGCCACCTGACGGGCGGGGAAGCCGAGGAGGTCGTCGAGCCCGGGCCCGACCATTCGAAGCGGCAGGCTGAACTCGACGGCCAGGTCCACGTAGACGTCGAAGAACTCGGGACGGATCTGGAGCGTCCCCATGTGCGAGTCGATGTGGCTCACGTCGAAGCCCCACAGGATGGCCCGCTCGATCTGGGCGCGGCACTCGCGCCGGACCTCATCGAGATCAGCGTGCTCCCACACGTCCTCGACCGTCCGGGGGAACCCGCCGTCGCCTCCGACGAGCGACGGGGCATGGGTGACCGGACCCCAGCGGTACAGGTCCCACTCGGCGTTCAGGGTGAGGTGCACCCCCACGTCCTCACCCCGGTACCGCGACGCGGCTTCGCGAGACCAGGGGCAGGGGACCATCAGCGTGGCGCTCGTGACCAGCCCGGTGCGCAGGCACTCGTAGACGGCGACGTTGGCGGAATGGCAGAAGCCCAGATCGTCGGCGTTGACGATGAGCAGCTTGGCGTCTCGGGGGTGGCCCAGGCGTTCGACCAGCGATGGCATGCTCCGACGGTAGCGCCCCGTCAGCCCGCTCGCCGGTAGGTGCCCGGCCCGCCCCTCACCTCACCTCACCTCCCCTCACCTCACCTCCCCTCGTCACACCTCATTGCCGGCGGGACTGCTCGGCCAGCTCGGCCTGGTAGGCGGCCATCGCTGTGGCCAGTGCGGGGTCTGACACGCCCAGGATGCGGGTGGCCAGGAGGGCGGCGTTGGCCGCGCCGTTCACCGCGACCGTCGCCACCGGCACCCCTCTCGGCATCTGCACGATGGAGAGAAGCGAGTCCAGACCGCCCAAGTTGGCCAGTGCGACGGGCACTCCGACGACCGGCAGGGTCGTGGCCGATGCCAGCATCCCCGGCAGGTGGGCTGCCCCGCCCGCCCCGGCGATGATCACGCGTAGGCCACGGCCGGCGGCTGCGTGGCCGTAGGCCAGCATGTCGTCGGGGGTCCGGTGGGCCGACACGATGCGCACTTCGTGAGGGACCGAGAACTGCTCCAGGACGTCGACGGCGCCCTGCATGACCGGCAGGTCCGAAGAGCTGCCCATGACCACGGCGACTAGGGGGGACGGCTTTTGGCGCGGGTGGCTGGGGGTGGCGGGGGTCACGTCAGGGCTCCATGGTCGGCGGTGACCCGCCGGCTGGGTTCGGCCGCGACATCGTCCGGGTCGGTGGTGTCGCCGAGTGGTTCGAGGCCCCTACGTACCCCTGACGGGGTGGCGGACAGGCCCGGGGTGCCGAGCGCTTCGGCCGCCGCCCATGCGCGGGAGCGCACGTCTGTGCCACGGGCCCCAGCTTCGGCGGCTGATCCGGCTGATGCGGCTGATCCGGCTGATGTGCCCGATGCGGCTGATATGCCCGATGCGGCTGATGCGGCTGATGCGACTGATGCGACTGATGCGACTGATCCGGCTGATGTGCCTGATGTGGCTGATGCGCCGCTCCCGTAGGTGCCGCACACCGTCACGTGCCCCAGCTTCCTCCCGGGGCGGGCTCGCTTGCCGTACAGGTGGACGTGGGCACCTTCCACCCCAAGAGCCGCGGGGAGCAGCGAACCAGGGTCCCGGGCAGGATCGACGGTCGATCCGACGATGTTGACGCTGGCGACGACCGGGGCGGTCGGTCGGGTCGAGCCGAGGGGAAGGTCGAGGATGGCCCGGAGATGGTTTTCAAACTGCGACGTCACGGCCCCCTCGATCGTCCAATGCCCGGTGTTGTGCGGTCGCACGGCAATCTCGTTCACGATGAGCGCGTGACCGGTCCAGAACAGCTCGACGGCAAGCACGCCGACGACGCCGGTGACGTCGGCAATCCGGCGGGCAACCCGCTCCGCTTCGAGAGCGACGTCCGTGCCGAGGTGCCCGGGGTAGTGCACCTCTCGGCACATGCCGTCCTGTTGCACGGTCTCGACCATGGGCCACACGGCCATCTCTCCACCGGGCCGTCGGGCCAGGACGACGGCCATCTCGGCCGCGATCGGGACCATCTCTTCGACGAGGAGCGACAGACCGGCCTCCGATGCTTCGGTGCACACTCGAGCGGCCTGGCTCTCGTTCTCGACGACCCACACGCCGCGGCCGTCGTAGCCGCCCCGAGCAGCTTTCAAGACGAGCGGCCAGCCGTGGGCAGCGCCAAATCGGACAACGCCTTGGAGGGCACCCTCCGAGGGATCCTCCCGGGCACCCCCTCGGGCATCCTCCCGGGCACCCCCATTCGCGCCTCCGGTGCCACTTCCGCCCTCCCTACCTCCCGTGCCCCCAAAGCCATCCGTGCCGAGCACGGCGTACACGGGCACGTCGAGCCCGGCGGCGGTGAAACGGCTACGCATGCGGGCTTTGTCCGCGGCCAGCTCGAGCGCAGCCGGCCCTGGGCGAACGACCACTCCCTCGCGCACGAGCTCCTCGAGAGCGTCCAGGTCAACCAGTTCGTGGTCGAACGTGAGCACGTCGCACGCGCTGGCGAGCGCAGCGAGGTCGGCTCGGGACCGAGGCGTGCCGATGATGACCTGCCGGGCGACGTCGCAGGCGGCGTCGTCGTCGTGCTCCGCGAGCACGACCGTGCCGATATCCAGCTCGCTCGCAGCTTCACACAGCATCCGGGCGAGCTGACCGGCTCCCGCGATGCCTACGACCCATGGTGGCCGGCCACCACCTCCGCTAGCCTCCACAGGGCGGGACACGTCGGGCAGGTTATCGTTCCTGCTTGCCCGACCGCTGCCGCATTGGAGTGCTGCCACACCGGAGAGCTGCCGGACCCGTCCGCTGCCACACCGGACAGCTGCCGGACCTGTCCGCTGCCACACCGGAGAGCTGCCGGACCGGAGAGCTGCCGGACCCGACCGCTGCCGGGACTGGGGCCACCTGGCAGACAGGTGACGAGAGGAGATCGCGAATGCGTATCGGGGCACTGATCGACATCGACAAGCCGCTGGCCGAGGTGGTCGATCACGTAGGGACACTGGCGCGCCGAGGGTTCGCGTCGGCCTGGGCTGTGCAGATCTTCGGCTACGACGCTCTCACGATGCTGGCGGCGGTGGGGGCGCAAGTGCCCGGCATCGGTCTCGGGACCGGGGTCGTCCCGGTGTACAGCCGGCACCCGCAGGTGATGGCACAGCAGGCGCTGACGGTGCAGGCGGCCTCCGGCAACAGGTTGACGCTCGGGATCGGGATGTCCCATCAGGTCGTGGTCGAAGGGTTGTGGGGGATGAGCTACGAGCGTCCGGCACGGTACATGCGCGAGTACCTGGCCGCGTTGGTGCCCATGCTCCGGGGCGAGACGGTCGATGCCCGCGGGGAGGTGGTCACGGCGGTCACCTACGGACCGTTGGAAGTCCCCGGTGCCGAACCGCCCGGGTTGCTCGTCGCGGCGTTGGGGCCCGTGATGCTGAAGCTGGCCGGGAGAGTGGCGACAGGGACGGTGACGTGGATGACGGGAGTGCGGACCGTTGCCGAGCACATCGTGCCCACCATCGGCGAGGCGGCCCGAGAGGCCGGACGCCCCGAACCACGCATCGGGGTATCGCTGCCCGTGACCGTCACGTCGGACCCGGATCGGGCCCGCGAGCGCATCGACCAGGCGTTCGCCATCTACCCGACGTTGCCGTCCTATCGGGCAATGCTGGACCGTGAAGGTGCGTCGGGTCCGTCGGACGTGGCCATCATTGGCACGGCCGATGAGGTTGCCGCCGGTATGTCACGCCTCGCCGAGGCCGGTGCGACCGACTTCGTGGCGTCGGTGGTGGGTAGCAGCGACGAGCGCGCCGAGACGATGGACGTCCTGGCGTCCTTGGCTGCGGGATAGCCGGAAACAGGGGAGAGCCGAGCCCGCTCGCCGGACCGTCGCGCGACGGCGCACGGCCGTGACGCCGGAGACCCCGGTGGCCCTTTGTCGTCGAGCGTGTCCAGCGCCAGAGGACGGCTGCCTCAGCGCGGGACGGTCGTGTGCTTGAACTCGTTGAGCTCAGGGTGGCCCGAGATCAGCGCGAGCACGTGGTCGATGGTCGAGCGGGCCGCGACGCCGTCGTCGCCGGGGCGGGTCATCACCCGTACGAAGACTGCCTGGTCGCCGACGATGAAGGTCGGTACGCCGAAGACCTCGAGGCGGGACACCGCATCCTCGTGGGCCCGTCGCAGCTCTTGGAGCGGCCATCCCTCGGCAACCTCACCGAGCACGGCGTCGGGGTCTGCGCCGCACGCCGAGAGCACGTCGCGGATGACGTCGCGGTCGTTGAGGTCGCGTGCGTGGTCGTGCCAGGCGGCGAAGAGCGACCGGTGCACGGCGGGGAACACGTCGGGGAACCGGTCGCGCACCGCGATCCCGGTCTGGAGCGCCAGGAGACCCGTGGCGCCGTCGGGCGCGTCCCACACCGGAGGGTCGCCTTCGGCCACGTGGGCCTGGACCAGGGAAAAGGGGGTGAACGTCACATCCCACTGCGCCCCTGCTCCGAGCCCGGCCACGAGGTGCTCGTGGACGTTACGGGCGAACGGGCACAGGTAGTCCCAGGTCACAGCGAATGATGGAGTCGTTTGCGTCACGGTTCTGGAACCACGAGCAGCGGTGGTCTATTCCCTGCCCGATCGAGCCGGCCGTCGCTGCCCGCGGGGTACGTGACGGTCATCACTGGGACCTGCCGACCCTGCCGACCCTGCAGACCCTGCCGAGCACGAGGCGGCAGCTGCAGCCGAGAGCGGTGCCGATCAGCGCGCCGCCCACGACATCGCTGGCATGGTGGGCGCGAAGGTGGACGCGGCTGATCGCCACTGCACCCGCGAGGCCCAGGTAGGCGGAGAGCTCGCCAGGACCGGTCGCGAGCGCGGTGGCGGTGCAGAACGAGGCCAGGGTGTGACCGCTCGGAAAGCTGCTCGTCCTGGGACGCCGAACCGGGATGGACGTCTGCGGTGCGTCGCTCGCACGCTCGGCCCCCGTCGGCTCGGGGCGGTCCCGGCCCACCGCCTGCTTGAGAAGAGCGTTCGAGACGGCTGACACGACTCCGGTCAGGGCCAGGGCCTGGAGAGCCCGGCGCCGGTCAGGGCCGGGCCGGCGAGCCTTGACCAGCGTGAGGACAAACCAGACGAACCCGTAGTCCGAGACGCCGGACATGAGGGCTGCCAGAGCCGTCGCAGTACCGGGGCGTCGCCATCGTTCCAGGGCAATGTCGACGGCGCGATCGAAGTCGGCGGTCGTCAAATTCGCGGACCGGCTGGTGGTTGGCCGCCGAACTGGGGGCAGAGATCTTGAAAGTGACAGAAGCGGCAGAGCGGAGAGCGACGAGGACGGAAGTCCTCGTGCGAGCATGCTCGCTCGATGGCCGACCAGACCGCGGTGGTGCGACCGATCTGCCCTTGTACCGACTGGTCGCTTGGCTTCGCGACGATGGTCACCCGGTCTCGCAGGTACAGCAGCCGGACCTCCGCCGGGGCTCGTCCGAGCAGGTGACGGCAGAGCAGGGCGTAGATATGGACACCCCCGAGACGTGCCTGCTCGAAACGCGCGGAAGGAGACCGTCCGGTCTTGTAGTCGATGACGACCAGCTCTCCTGTCGCTCCGCGGTCGAGGCGGTCGATCACTCCTCGCAGGCGCATCTGGCCGATCTGGACCTCCATCCCCAGCTCGACTCCGAGCGCGTCGACCCCATTGGGGTCCTCCAGTGTGAAGTAGCTCTCGATCAGCACCGCGGCATCTGCCCTGAACGACTCGGCGTCTGTGTCGGACAGTCCCAGGAGGAGGAAATCGGGCTGGTCTCCCAGCGCTGCCCAGGCTGCGTCCAGTTCGTGACGGGCCGTGTCGAGCGTGCGGCCACCTGGCGGGTGGTTCCAGATGAGCCGTTCGAGGGCCGCGTGGACCAGCGTCCCTTTCACCGCGGCCGGCGATGGCGGCTCGGGGAGGCGGTCGATCACCGACAGCCTGAATGCGAGCGGGCAGTCGGTGAACGCCGACACCTTGGAAGGCGAGAGCGACCTGGGCGGGGCGAACGGCATCAGCCACAGGGTAGGACCACCGCCGGGCCAAGAGTGCGACTGGGTCCTGTCATTCCTGCTCGCGCCCGAGCGGTGACGTGATCCGAGCATCGTCGTCTTCCTGGTAGAGAATGGGGCAGCGATGCCGCGTACTCGACCAGCCAAGCTCGACGTGCCTGCCTCTCCGGCACATTTGGAGCGCTCCGTGACCTGGGCGGGCTTGCGGGCCGGCGACCCGGTGATGGTGACGGGCACCCGGCTGCGGTCCGCCTCCTGGTCGTTCTCGGCGTTCGTCCGCAACACGAAGACCGGTGAGGTGTGGGTCGAGGTCGTCGGCGGTCGCCCCGGCGACCGCAACACTCGATCCTTCCGCCCCGAGCAGGTGTTCCCTCCCGGGCGCCGTCGTGCCGGCAACCCCACGTCCCCATCCTTCGCCGAGGCCCCCCAGCTCCCGCTCGGCTGACTTGAGAGGCGTGCGCCGACTTCGGCGGGCGGGCGCGATCGCTACTCGGCGGTGAAGCCGTCCATCCGGGCGAGGATCCGCAGCATCACTTCGTCGGCTCCTGCGCCGATCGAGTCCAGGCGGGCGTCACGGTAGAAGCGCGACGTCCAGTGCTCGGCCATGTAGCCCATGCCGCCGTGGAACTGGAGGCATGCATCGGCAACCTCCCGCTGGAGCCGGGCACCCATGAGCTTGGCGATGGTGGCGAAGCGGGTGGCGTCCTCTCCCCGCTGGACGGCGGCCGCAGCAGCGTAGGCATAGTGGCGCAGCATGTCGTGGCGCGCCGCCAGCTCGGCCAACGTGAACCCGATGTGCTGGTTTGCCAGGAGTGGGCGGCCGAACGCCTGACGCTCACCCAGATACCTGCGGGTCCGTTCGAGCGCCTGGCCGATGGAGCCGATATGGCGGTAGACGGTGATGAGCCGTTCGGCCTGGAATTGCACCATCTGCTGCTGGAACCCCCGCCCGATCTCGCCGATGGTGTGGTCGACCGGCACCCGCACGTCGCTGAAGGAGAGCTCGGCCGTGTCGCTCGACCACGTGCCCAGCTTCTCCAGTTTGCGAGAGACTTCTACACCGGGCAGTGAAGTGGGCACCACGATGAGCGACATGTCGCGGTGGCCGTCGCCGTCGCCGGTGCGGGCCAGCAGGCACAGCCAGTCGGCTTGGGTTCCGTTGGTGATGTAGAGCTTCGACCCGTTGATGACCCACTCGTCGCCGTCACGCACCGCACGCGTCCGGATGCCGGCGACGTCGCTTCCGGCGTCGGCCTCGGTCACCGCGATCGACGCCACCATCTCGCCTCGGATCGCCGGAGCCAGGTACTTGGATTTGAGCTCCTCGGAGCCATAACGGTGGAGGGCCGGGGTGGCCATGGCCATCTGGACGGCGATGGCCATCGGCACGCCCGCGCAGTCGACCTTCCCCATCTCTTCCCCGGCGACCACGGTGAACGAGTGGTCGGCGCCCATGCCGCCGTACGCCTCGTCGTACTCCAAGCCGAGCAGGCCCACCGCGGCGAGCTTCGGGAAGAGGTCGTGGGCAGGGAACGTCCCGGCCTGCTCCCACTGGTCGATGTTCGGTCCGATCTCTCGCGCGAACAGTTCGCGGAGTGAGGCGCGGAACAGCCGATGCTCCTCGGTCTCGATCATTGGCGCAACGTACCACCCTCCCCGCCAGCGGGCTGCCGGCGCTCGCACGCCTACACTGCGATGCCGTGACGCCCGGAGATCGCGACAGAGCCGACCCGGCCACTGGGTCCGGGCCGGGGCTCGTGCGCGTGCAGCGCATGGGAGAGGTGATGACCGTCGCCCTGGACTCGCCCCATAATCGCAATGCCCTGTCCGCTGCGCTCGTCTCCGAGCTCCTCGTGGCCCTTCACGAAGCCCGCTCCGACCCCGACGTTCGCGCCGTGGTCCTCACCGGGACCGGTGAGGTGTTCTGTTCCGGCGCCGACCTGAGCGAACGCCGGCAGGACGCTCTCCGTCAGGACGCTCTCCGGCAGGACGGGCTCCGGCAGGACGGGCTCCGGCAGGACGCTCTCCGGCGGGACGCTCTCCGGCGGGACGCTCTCCGGCGGGACGGTGAGGGTGGTTCCCCTGACCTTGAAGACGGCCCCGAGGAGAGCGGTGCCACGTTCGCCGAAGTCCTCTCCTGCCTGGCCGAGCTGCCCCAGCCGGTCGTCGCCCGGGTGAACGGGCATGTGCGAGGCGGCGGCATCGGCCTCGTGGCTTCGTGTGACCTGGCCGTCGCGCCGGCGTCGGCGACCTTCGCCTTCAAAGAGGTGCGAGTGGGGGTGGCGCCGGCGATGATCGCGGTCCCGGTCCTGCGGATCATGGACCGCAGGTCGTTCGTCCGCTGGGCACTCACCGGTGACACGTTCTCCGCCGCCGACGCCGCGGCCGCCGGCCTGCTCTCGGCAGTCGTGGAGGATGGGCTCGTCGACACATGGGTCACCGAGGTGCTTGCGTCCTTTCACAAGTCGTCTCCCTTGGCAATGGCGGCAACCAAGAGCCTGGTGGAAGGCTTGATCGGGCGAGAGTGGGAACCGGCGATGGCGAGTGCCGAAGCCCTCTCCGACGAGCTCTTCCGCTCAAGCGAGGCGGCCGAGGGCATGGCTGCGTTCTTCGAGCACCGCTCGCCGTCGTGGGCCGGGAGGCACCCTGTGGGTTGGACCGCTCCGGTCCCTCATGAGCCCGGTGCGCCGGGCGGACAAGGATCGAGATGAGTTCGCGGACGACCGCAGCCACGTGGCCGGTGGGGACCGTCCTGGCATCCCATCTGGACACGGCGAGCTCGGAGTTTGCCGCCAATCGTGCCGTGATGGAGGCGATGGTGTCCGACGTGGACGCGCTGTGCGGCCAGGTCGTCGAGGGGGGTGGCGAGCGTTACGTCGCTCGTCACGTTGCCCGGGGCAAGCTTCTCGTCCGCCAACGCGTCGAGGCCCTCGTGGACCCATGCACCCCCCTCCTCGAGCTCTCCCCGCTGGCCGGTGCCCACACCGACGATCCCCTGGGAGGGGGCGTGGTCGTCGCCATCGGAGAGGTGGCAGGGACCCAATGTCTGATCGTCGCCAACGATCCCACCGTGCGCGGCGGGACGACGAGCCCGACGACGATCAAGAAGCTCCTGAGAGCGATGGACGTGGCCGAGACCAACCGGCTTCCTCTCGTCTTGCTCGTCGAGTCGGGAGGCGCCGACTTGCCGCGCCAAGCTGACGTCTTCGTGCCGGGAGGGGAGCAGTTCCGCCGGATCACCCAGCTCTCTGCCGCTGGGATCCCGTCGGTGTGTGTCGTGTTTGGGTCGTCCACCGCCGGAGGCGCCTACTTGCCAGGCATGAGCGATTACACGATCTTCGTCGAGGGGAGGGCGCGCGTCTTCCTCGGGGGGCCTCCGTTGGTCAAGATGGCGATCGGGGAGGATGCCGACGAGGAAGAGCTGGGCGGAGCGGCGATGCACGCGCGCGTCTCGGGGCTCTGCGACTACCTGGCTGCCGACGAGCGGGACGCGCTACGACGCGCTCGGCATGTCGTCGCGCATCTGCACTGGCGTCGCTCGGGGAGCGCTCCGAGCCAGGCCGGCCCGCCCGACCTCCCCTTGCGCGATCCAGAGGAGCTCATGGGCGTGGCTCCCGCCGACGTGCGCGTCCCCGTCGATGTCCGAGAAGTGCTCTTGCGCATCCTCGACGGCTCGAGGTTCGAAGAGTTCAAAGCGCTTTACGGCACGCAGCTCGTCTGCGGTTGGGCGACCCTGGCGGGGTACCCGGTAGGCGTCGTGGCCAACAACGGCATCCTCTTCTCGGCCGAGGCCCGCAAAGGAGCGCAGTTCATCGACTTGTGCAACCGGATCGACACCCCGATCCTGTTCGTCCAGAACATCACCGGGTTCATGGTCGGGACCCGCTATGAGCAGGAGGGGATCATCAAAGACGGCGCCAAGCTCATCAATGCCGTGTCCAACTCGACTGTCCCGCACCTCACCGTGATGATCGGTGCGAGCTACGGAGCCGGCAACTACGCGATGGCAGGTCGAGCGTACCGGCCGCGTTTCGTCTTCACCTGGCCGAACCACCGGATCGCTGTCATGGGCCCCAAGCAGCTTGCCGGAGTGCTGTCCATCGTGCGGCGCAACGCTGCCGAATCAGCCGGTCGGCCGTTCGACGAGGCTGAGGACGCCAAGCTCACTGCTGCCACCGAAGCCCAGATCGACGCCGAGTCCACCGCGCTCTTCGCCACCGGCCGTCTGTGGGACGACGGCATCATCGACCCTCGGAGCACCCGGGACGTGCTGGCCGTCGCCATGGCTGCCGTGCACTCGGCTCCTGTGGCCGGGACGTCGCGACTCGGCGTGGTGCGTCACTGATGACGGGATCCCCCAGACCGATCCGGCGCCTGCTCGTCGCGAACCGCGGTGAGATCGCTCGCCGGGTCGAGCGTGCAGCCCGTGCTCTCGGGATCGAGACCGTCGCGGTGTTCGCCGAGGACGATCGCGGCGCCCCCCACGTGACCGAAGCCGACCGGGCCGTGAGCCTCGGGGGAGGGCCGGTCGCGGGTACCTACTTGTCGGTCGACCGGATCGTCGATGCCGCGATCACCGCCGGTGCCGATGCCGTGCACCCCGGCTACGGGTTCTTGTCCGAGGACCCCCGCCTCGCTCGCGCCTGCCTCGACGCCGGGGTCCTCTGGGTGGGCCCGCCGCCCGAGGCGATGGCGACCATGGGCCACAAGGCCTTGGCCAAGTCCGCAGTGGCGGCCGTCGGGGTGCCGGTGCTCGAGGATCGTGTCGTGGGCGACGACGTCGCCGGTGACGAGGCAGCTCTTGGGGCTCTGGGCGAGGAAGTGGGCTTCCCTCTCCTGGTCAAGGCATCTGCGGGGGGTGGCGGGCGCGGGATGCGCCTGGTGGAAGATCCCCGTGCGCTCGCCGACGCGGTCCAGGCGGCACGCCGGGAAGCGCTGGTGTCGTTCGGTTCGCCAGACGTGTTCTTGGAGCGCTACGTGGTCTCGCCGCGCCACGTGGAGGTGCAAGTGGTCGCCGATGCCTACGGGCGGGTGATCCACCTCTACGATCGCGAGTGCTCCATCCAGCGCCGTCATCAGAAAGTCCTCGAAGAGGCGCCGGCGTCGCGTGTCCCCATCGAGACCCGGCGCGTCATGTGGCAGGCAGCCGTCGCTGCTGCCCAAGCGGTCCACTACGAAGGGGTCGGGACCGTCGAGTTCATCGTGGGAGGACCAGGTGATGCCACCAGCGCGTTCTTGGAGATGAACACCCGGCTCCAAGTCGAGCACGGGATCACCGAGCTGGTGACCGGCGTCGACTTGGTCGTGCTCCAGCTTCGGATGGCTGCGGGCGAGCCGCTCGAGATCACCCAGGATGACGTGGCGCTCGTCGGCCACGCCATCGAGGTCCGCCTCTGTGCCGAGCGGCCGTCCGAGGACTACCGACCTGCTCCAGGCCCGGTGCTCCATGCCCGATGGCCTCGTGGTGAAGGAGTCCGGGTCGACGCCGGGGTCGAGACGGGCTCGTCAGTGACCTCCACCTACGACAGCCTCGTTGCCAAGATCATGGCCGCGGGGCCTGATCGCGGCACGGCGATCGCCCGCCTGCGAGCCGCGCTCGCAGGGAGCCTGGAGCTCGACGGGCTCGAGACCAACCGGGACATGCTGGCGGCAGTGCTCGACGATGCCACTTTCCGCGACGGGCGCCCGTCGACCGACTTCTTGGACACGCACCCCGAAGTGGTCCGAGCGCGACCCGGCGACGAGGTCTGCCGCCTCCATGCCGCGGCCGCCGGCGCGTTCGTCTCGTGGAGGAGAGCGAGGAGCTCGGTGGTTCCCGGATCCCTCGGGAACTGGAGGAACGTCGGCCTCCCTTCGCACGTCGACTGCTTCGAAGCCCACGGCCTCCGCTGGCCGGTGTCGGCGACCGGGAGGGCACGGACGTGGGAGCTCACAGTGGACGGTGTGGAGCTCTCGGCAACCGTCGGCGCGCTGGGAGCCGACGGCATGCACGGGGCTGCGCCGCGACTCGAGCGACACGGTGGGGTTGCCCTGGACATCGAGGCCGCCGGAGTGGTGATCCGTCACCGGGTACGAGCCCATGCGTCGTGCCTCGCGGTGTCCTCACCCCAGGGGCAGACGACGTTCACGTTGGTTGCCGAAGACGCGGAGACGGCCGCCGGGACGGCGTCGGGCGAGCACCGGGCGCCGCTGCCGGGGTCGGTGGTCCGGGTGCTCGTGAACCCTGGCGACACCGTGGAAGAGGGCGAGCCGCTGATCGTGCTCGAAGCCATGAAGATGGAGCACACCTTGCGCGCTGGTGGGCCGGGAACGGTGGGAGCAGTGTGCGTGCAAGCAGGCCGGCAGGTCGACGCCGGGGCGCTTCTCGTGGTGGTCGAGCCCCGATGACGGCCGCACGGGGTCATCGGTTGAGCACCCGGCCTCTGCGGGTCGCGAATTGCAGCGGGTTCTTCGGCGACCGCGTCTCGGCCGCCGAGGAGATGGTCGAAGGCGGTCCGATCGACGTGCTGACCGGCGACTGGCTGGCCGAACTGACCATGTACATCCTGCACAAGACCCGGAGCCGTCCTGGCGGCGCCGGGTATGCCCGGACGTTCGTGCGCCAGATGGAAGAGGTCCTTCCTCGGTGTGTGGAGCGGGGCATCAAGGTGGTTGCCAACGCGGGCGGCCTCGACCCCGCGGGGCTCGCGGATGCCGTCCGTCAGCTCGCGGCCGCCCAAGGGGTGACGGTGACGGTCGCGTCGGTCGCCGGCGACGACATCACGCCGCGGGTTCAGGACCTGATGCGAGGTGGCGAGCGTTTCGTCAACTTGGACACCCGCGAGGACCTCCCGTCCGGGGCTGCGGTCGTCACCGCCAACGCCTATCTCGGGGGCGCCCCGATCGCTGCCGCGTTGGCCGCGGGGGCCGACGTTGTCGTCACGGGGAGGGTGACCGACGCCTCGCTGGTGGTGGGCCCGGGGATATGGGCGTTCGGGTGGGGACCAGGTGACCTCGACCAGCTTGCCGGTGCCGTGGTGGCAGGGCACGTCATCGAGTGCGGAGCGCAGTGCTGCGGCGGGAATTACTCGTTCTTCGACGAGGTGCCTGGGATGGAGCGGGTGGGGTTCCCCTTGGCCGAGCTGTCCGCCGACGGCTCGGCGGTCATCACGAAGCACCCGGGGACCGGGGGAGCGGTGACCTTGGGCACGGTCACCGCACAGCTCCTCTACGAGATCGGCGGGCCCTGCTACCTGAGCCCTGACGCAGTTGCCCGCTTCGACACGATCGAGCTGTCCGACGACGGACCTGATCGGGTACGAGTGAGCGGTGTCAGGGGGGAACCGCCGCCGCCGACCCTGAAGGTCACGGCGAACCTGGCGGGAGGGTGGCGCAACTCGATGACGATGGTGCTCTCGGGGCCGCATCCCCAGGCCAAGGCGGACCTCGCCGAGCGAGCTGTCTGGGCGGCGGTTCCGGGCGGCCAGGAGGCGTTCTCCGAGACGTCCGCCCAGCTCTACGGCGACCTGACCGGCTCGGGGGTCGCGTGCCTGCGTCTCGCAGTGCGCGGAGACGACGAAGCATTGGTCGGTCGGGCATTCTCCGCGGCCGTGGTCGAGACCACGCTCGCCAGCTACCCCGGGGCGTTCGCTGCCGGCGCGCCCACCGGCGCCCAGGAGGTTGCCCGCTACTGGCCGACCACGATTGCCAGCGCTCTGGTGCGTCCCGAGGTGCTCGTGAGCGGGGAGCCCGTCTCGGTGCCCGCGGAATGGCTCGAGAGAACTTACGGTGCGCGGAGTGACCCGGAGCCTGCTGGTCCGCCGGCTTCGGGCAACCCGGCGCGGCATGGCGGGCTCGCTGATCCCCTGGATCGTCGTGTTGACCTGCCTGGTGACGTCCACCCGGTGACGGTTCCCCTGGGTGTCCTGGTCGGTGCTCGTTCGGGCGACAAGGGCGGTGATGCCAACGTGGGCCTGTGGACCGACAGCGATGCGGTGTACAGGTGGATGGAGTCCGAGCTCGACGTGGGCCTCCTGCGCCGCTTGGCGCCCGAGATCGGCGATCTGTTCGTCGAACGCTTCGTCCTGGCCAACTTGCGAGCCGTGAATTTCGTCATCCACGGCGTGCTCGGATGGGGGGTGGCATCCAACCTCTGGCTCGACTCCCAGGGAAAGGGGCTCGGAGAGCTGCTCAGGTCGCGCACCGTGACGGTTCCGGGTGCGCTGGTGTCGACGGGACCCCCGGCCCGGAGGCTGCGAGGGTGGAGTCACCTCCCGGCGCCCGGGGTGGGATAAGTTCGACGTCGAGCAGTTGCGAGCGAACGGTTCGCGACGTCGGTGAACGGAGGGGTACGCGATGGCACAGCAGGCACCCACTACCGGGAACGGAGCACGACAGCGGGGGCCGGTGTACCGCTTCCTGTTCGGGCATCAGATCGACGAGTACCCCGGGACCGGGAAGCGCACCGGGTACCTGATGGTGGCCGTCCTGGCCACCATCGTCCTGTACTACACGTACTACACCCAGACCGGGGTGACGCCGAACATCCTGCGGACGTACCACATGTCGTTCTCGTTCTACGTGTGGATCGTCATCATCTCGAACCTCCTCGGTGCATTCGCTTCCCTGCCCGCCAGCAAGACCGACAAGCTGGGACGCGCCAACGTCATCATCTACGGGCTGCTCATCATCGGTCTCCTGGTGGCCATCGGAGTCCCCAACGTCGGTACGGAGTGGGGCTTTGCCATCGTGATCTCGGCCATTGGCCTGGTCGAAGGAGCGATCCTGGTCGCCACCCCTGCCATGGTCCGTGACTTCAGTCCGCAGCTCGGCCGGGCATCGGCCATGGGCTTCTGGACCGTGGGACCGGTGGCTGGGAGCCTCATCACGAGCATCGTCGCCAACCGCACCCTCAGCCACTTCGTGGACTGGCAGAGCCAGTTCATCATCTCGGGCATCACCGCGTTGGTGGTGTTCGCGATCGCGCTGCTCTTCATGAAAGACCTCTCTCCCAAGCTCCGGGACCAGCTCATGGTGACCGCCCAGGACCGGGCGCTGGTGGAAGCACGCGCCCGGGGGCTCTCGCCGGACGAGGTCGCAGCAGCGACCAAGAACCCCTGGCGGCAGATCGGCAAATGGGACCTGGTCGGGTCGTCGTTCGGGATCGCAGTGTTCTTGCTGATCTACTACGCGGCAGCGGGTTTCTTCACCATCTACTACGCGGTGACCTTCGTGAACCGGAACGGGACGCCGTTGTCGACCTCCGAGGTCAACGGGCTCAACATCTGGTTCTGGGGGGCCGACATCGTTGCCCTCATCGTGGTCGGCCTCCTCTCCGACGTGCTGCGGGTGCGCAAGCCATTCATGCTGGTGGGAAGCTTTGGGGCGATCGCCTCGCTCATCGTCTTCCTGAGGTTTGCGGGCAATCCCCATACCGGCTTCGACACGATCATCATCACCACCGTGATCCTGGCCGTCTGCCTGTCGCTGGCCTACGCGCCGTGGATGGCGGCGTACACCGAGACGGTCGAAGCGAAGAACCCGGCACTCGTAGGGACGGGCTTGGCGCTGTGGGGGTGGATCCTGCGACTGGTGGTCGGCATCTCGTTCATCTTCCTGCCGATCGTGATCACCAGCGTGAACCCGGTGGTCGACAACCAGCCGGTGGCCATCCACGTGATCGACGGCGTGCCCATGCAGAACTTCGCCGTCGTCCACAAGGCGTCGGTGGACTTCGCTTCGGCCCACGCCGCGTTCTTGGCCAAGCTCAACGAGCCGGATATCAAGCCCATCATCACGCGGCTTTCGGCCCCGGGCGGTGAGACGTTGGCAAACATCGACGCGGCGTCGGCCGCGCTGGGCAAGACATTCGCCACACTGGTGAAGTACCAGGTCCAGCTCAAGACGCTGGTGGTCCCGTACACGGCGCAACTCGACTACCTGGCCGCTCACCAGTCGCAGTTCGAGGCCCTGACAAAGGGTGCGAAGCAGTCGCCCAATCAGTGGAAGCACTGGTTCTGGGTGGACGTAGCCGGCATGGTCATCTTCATCCCGACGATCTGGCTCAACAGAGGCCGGTGGAGCCCGAAGAAGGCAAGGCAGGATGAGCAAGAGCACGATCGGGCCGTGACCGAGGAGCTCGACCGACTTCTCCGGGCCGAAGGCACCGCCACCCCTGCCACCTGAGATGGCCGCTTCGGCTCGGACCCGTCGCGCCATCCCGTGGGCCGTGCTGGTGCTGCTGCTTGCCCTCGCCGCCGGCGGGGCGGCCATCGGTGTGGCAATGGCAGGATCAACCACGGTGTCGGCGATCGCCCCGCTGGTGTCGGTGGTGCAGGGGGACACGGTGCCGACGGTCACGTCGCTCGGCCCGACCAGCTTTGTGGACCCTGGACCCTACGCCGCCGGTGAGGCCACTCTCACCCTGCCGTACGACGGAGCGCCGGTGGAGATCTGGTACCCGGCCCCACACTCGTCAGCTCGAGGTCACGCCCAGGCGGTGTACAACGTCGCAACATGGCTGCCGGCGTCGCTCAAGAAGACGCTGCCACCTGGGTTCGGTGTGCGTTACCGCACCGGCGCCTATCGCGGCCTCCCGGTGGCGACGGGGCGGTTCCCGCTCGTGCTCTTCAGCCACGGCTTCGCCGGCTTTCGAGACCAGTCGACCTTCCTCACCTCACGTCTGGCTACCTGGGGGTTCGTCGTCGCGGCTCCCGACTACCTCGCGACGGACCTCACGGCGGTGCTGAGCGGCCATCTTTCCGTCACGACGACAGCCGACCTGAAGGAGGGGGAGGCAGTGCTGGCGCTGATGGCCCACGAGAACGCTCCAGGAGCGAGCCCGTGGTCGGGACATCTCGACATGTCGAAGGTGGCGGCTATCGGCCACTCCCTCGGCGGTGAGCTATCCGAGCAGCTTGCCTCGGTCGACCCGGTGGTGAAGACCTTCGTCGGCATGGCTGGTGCATCTGTCGGCGGTTTCGCCACGAGCCTGCCAGGGGCGCTCGGGAAGGTCCCAGACAAGCCAGGCATGCTGATGGTAGGCACCAAAGATCAGGTGGCGAGCCCGGCCGGCATCGCCCGCGCCTATCACGACATGCTGCCTCCCAAGCGTCTGGTCACTCTCCAAGGCGCCGGCCACCTCGTTTTTTCGGATATCTGCCAGCTTGCCCCTGGGGAGGGGGGATTGCTCGGTGTCGCAGCTGCCGTCCACATCACCGTTCCTCCGGCGCTGGTGCCACTGGCTTCCGACGGCTGCCAGCCGACCGATCTTCCGGTCACCAAAGGCTGGCCGGTGATCCGCCAGGCGGTGACCGCCCAGCTCCGGCTGGCGTTCGGATTCGACTCCACGTCGGCCGGGCTCGACGGCCTGCGTCAGGCCTTCCCCGGTGTCGTGGCCGTGAACGAATCGGTCGGCACCCCCTGAGCCGGCTCCCACCAGCCACATCCGCCGGGTCAGTCCCTCCTGGGGCTGCCAGGGGAGTGCCGGCTCGCGAGCACCTCGCGCCCCGCCGGCGGCGATCCCGCGGTTGCGAAGGCGGATCAGCCCTCAGCAGGACTGAGGCCACTACCAACTGCACTCAGCCTCAATCCACCGCGCAACTGCGTGAACTGAACGAGCGCGTATCCGCGGAAAGTGCCTCCCCGCCTGCGAAAATGGTTGTTGCAAACACGCCATTCCCGACAGGATCAAGGAGGCACTTCCAGTGAGTCCAGTATCGCGCGGCATCGACCGCATCGCGGTGATCTTCGACGAGCCCGGTCTC
>DAHWPS010000076.1:0-3674 GCA_027342785.1 Acidimicrobiaceae bacterium | reverse complement strand
TGGCGGGCGGGGTTCGGGACCATGCGGTCCATGTCGTCGTCTTTCGTCGCGTAGGTGTCGAGCGCATCGAGGCCGTAGTGGGCCCGCATGTAGCGGAAGAAGTTCTCCTGGCTCCAACGACTGAACATGAGGTGGGCGATCGTCGCGGGATCCTCGTCGTCTCTCGTCGTGAGGATCTGGGTCTGATGGCCGGTCACGGGATCGAGCCGGGTGATCTGGCGACACGAAAAGCGGCGCTTCTTGGCGTCGTAGGCGATGGCCACGCGGCGGTCGGCCAAGAGGTAGCGGTGCTCGTGGCCGGCGGCGTCGGTGTGGACGTAGGGGTGAAAGGCGCTCTTCGGCTCGCCCGACGCCGGCTTCTTGCGGTAGGTCAAGATGTCGAAGCCTGCGAGGGTCAGCTCCTTGAAGAGCTTGGGTGACCACCCGCCACGGTCAAAGCAGATGGTCGGCCGTCTCGTCTCGCCGACAAGGGCACGGATCTTCTCTGCCACCATCCGCAGCTCACCCACAAGCGACGCTCCCGGCGTGGCCCCCCAGCACAGCACTCCGTCGCCGTGTGCGTCGCACACCCAGGTGTCGAGCTCAGCAGGCATGGCCAGGCGGATGCGAGCCACGTGGGCCTTTGGCACCTCGCGCCCTCCGTGATAGGCGCGCACGTGCCCGTCGACATAGAAGATGCCGCTCGCCTCCTCGTGGGCAGAGAGATGGTGGCGTGCCAAGGCATCGATCAACTCGTCGGAGCGGCCCATGGAGGCGAGCTCTTCGATGCGCCGTCGGATGGTGGTGACCTCGGGGGCCCGGTC
This sequence comes from Acidimicrobiaceae bacterium, assembly GCA_027342785.1. Taxonomy (GTDB): domain Bacteria; phylum Actinomycetota; class Acidimicrobiia; order Acidimicrobiales; family RAAP-2; genus JAJYWF01. The sequence goes on along the minus strand of DAHWPS010000076.1, from coordinate 2,871 downwards.
CAGGCCGATCAGGCGGCCGAGGTCGCATGGGCTGATCCTCGTGAACCCCTCGGCTCGTGGCTCGCCGAGGAGGCAGGCGAACACGAGCGAGCACACGAGGGAGCGCAGAGAGTAGAAGGCCGCGTGACGCACGCCGTAGACGCGTGCTGCGATCTCCAAGAGACCGGTCGCCGCCAGCGCGGGAAGGATCAACAGTGCGCCAGCGAACGGCAGCGAGGCGCCCTCGCAGATCACCGGCAAGGCGTCGTCGATGAGGCCGTATCGTGCCGCGGTCCGCTCCGCCGAACGATCCGCCGGGCGCGCGAGCGCCACGAGAGCGCCGCCCTCTGAGTGGGCATGTGCATCGTCTTTCTCCCTCAGAGCACCGTTGCCATCGGGCGAAGGGCTCTTCGAGGTGCCGACAACACTTGCCCGGCGCACCGTGTTCGTCGAGACGCCGGTGCGAGCCGCGACCTCGGCCAGCGACAGCCCCGACGCCCGCAGGGAGCGGATCTCTTCGCGCTTGGCGCCGGTCAGCTTGGAAGGACCCCTGGGGCCTGGTCGCTCAGCGACGAGCGAGCCCACCCCACCGCTCGCATAGGCCGAGCGCCACCGCACGAGCGAGTTCTCATGGACCCCGAAGGCGTCGGCGACCTGTCGCTGACGGGCGGCCTTCGAGTTCACGAGCTGGACCGCACCGAGGCGACGGGCGACCTGGTCACCCCTCTGCCAGCTCCATGCCGCCATCCCCCACAAAAACACCGAGCCATTGCCCTCTGCGTCCTCCAAGAAGGCGACACCATCAGCCACATGCGACGAGCCCGACGGGGCGAGGGGCAGTGGTTGCATCGCCCTCATCTTCCTCGCTGCAACCGCCACAGGCCGGGCCTCCCTGGATCATCGATCTCTCACCAGAGATTATCTCACAGTCCAGACCAGAAACGGTGGATAGTCCCTGCTCACACGAGGTCAGCGTGGCTCTATGTCAGGAGGTCTGGATACAGGCTCGGCTCCCTCTGGTCCCCGGTCTCCCGGGCAAAATGACGACGCTGCAGGCTTCGCTTCATGCTGCGGACCGCACACTTGCTCCGCCCCGCTTCGACTCCGGCCTCTCGACCGACGCCGGGGGCTTCACTACCGGGGACCTTGGCGTCTCCCCGGGTCGGACTCTCACCGACAAGCTGCCGTGAGCTTGTCGCTCGGTTACGTCATGGGGAAATCTCCTTCCTCACTGCGTCCGAGCTACTGGACGCACACCAGGGCGAATGTGCGCGATGTAGGGGAAACACCTTCTTCGCGCGCCCCTATCTACCTGGACTTACGCGAGGGGGCCGCTGAAGTCGGGGCAGTACACGGCTCGGCGCGTCGTCTCAACGGTGACGACGACCTCGCCGGGTTGTTCTTCGACGTCGAGGATCCTCACGCCCTCGAGACCGAGCATCGTCTCTGCGTGTTCGATACCGTCCCCCATCGCCAGGGCCCCTCCTCGTGGTCGCAGTTCGCTGCTGCAATCACGATGGCGGGGCACCTGGCTCGAACGGTGGATGGTCCGTCAGCGAGAAGGGCTGCGAATCCCCACTGAAACCGGAAGAGCCACTTACGCGAGGGGGCCGCTGAAGTCGGGCCTGAGTAGCCCTACGACTTGCCTTCGCCGGCACCATCGCCGCGCCCCGACCTCGGGCGGCTCGCGGTGTCTTTGGTGCGATCGCACGAACGTCGCGGGCGCGGTCGTGCTCGGGGTCGGTGATCGAAGTAGTTGCACAATCCGCCGAGGCACTATCGAAGGCGCGCGGGTTATCCTGTCTGATTACCTAAGTGCGTCCCGGCTGGAACCGAAGGCGCCCCAGGCATGGTCTTTGTCGTCGCGACTCCAAGGACGCGCCCTGTCTTCGCGTCAAGTACGACGTTGTACAGCTCGTCGTGCCACACCGGGCATGTGGAGGTGAGGCAGTCCGGCTGGAATGTGCCGACGATCCACACGAGCCAGACCATGCGTGTCGTTGCGACTGTCGCCGCAACGACACGACTTCCCTCATCACTCGTGGCGTTGGCCACTGACTCCAGCGTCGCCCCAACCACACCCCCGCCCTGGCCACTTCGGCCTGCCACACGATCCGCGATCGACACCGCTGCCGCTTGGCTGATGAATGGCCCGGGGACGTAGGAGATCTGTCGTGTCTTGGGGAATGGACCAACGGTCGGAGTGGGCGCTGGGGTCAAACTCGCACCACGTGTCGTCGAAGCGACCAATGCGGAGCCATCGTTCGCGCGGTGGTCAGAGCTGGTCGTACTGGGCCCGAGGGCGGCGACGAGACCGCCAGCGAGGGCGCCGACGGCGACGCAAGCAAAGAGAAGCCCTCGTCGATCATGTAATCCTACTCGTGCCTTAGTCATTGTAGCCATGCTTCCATGGATTGGTTGTGGTCCAAACCCAGTTGAAGCTGCTGGGGTACTTGGCTGTCGTCGCTCCGTTGCTCCAGTAGCTCCATGAACAGCACGCAGTGGTGCGGACTTCTTGATAATCGAATGTGGCATGGGCCGACACACGATCCCACATCCGGGCCAGCCGGCGGTCACGCCGGATCTCGTCAAGGTCGCCTTCCCAGCCGGCGCCTTCCATCGCCAACGCCTTGTCCCGAGTCATGGACTCGCCGACGAGCCGGCGCAACGCCAGGTCCACCGCCGCCCGCTTGGAGTGCAGCCCGTAGCGTCGCATCGCTTCGGTCAAAAGACCTTCGTCGATGTCGATGTTCGTCCTCGCCATATACACCATGATACGCGTCTTGGTGTAATCAGATACACGTCTTGGTGTAATCAGGCTCCATTTGAGCGGTCACGTTGCCGCGCACGGTGAAGGGTCCAACTATCCGATCGTTGGCTTGACCAGACTCA
>DAHWPS010000073.1:0-34709 GCA_027342785.1 Acidimicrobiaceae bacterium | reverse complement strand
GCCACCCTCGCCACGTTCTCCGCTCCTCGCGCGAGCCCTAGTGGGACCGACGGGTCCAACACGAGCGCCTGGATGGTCTTGTAGTCGAGGATGGCACACGCACGAAGGCGCCGCTCACCTGCGACGAGGCGATAACGCCCGCGCTTCGCGCTCACGACCACCGGCTGGAGGAGGCCGACCTCGGAGATCGACGAGGCTAGAGCGTCCAGATCGGATCTGGAGAAATGCCGCCGGGGCTGTGCCTGGTCGACGTCTATGAGCGCGAGGGGAAGGTCGTGGATCTCACCCTCTAGCGCAATTCGCCTAATGGCCATCGTGAGGGCCGATCCTACGCGAGGGGCCCTGGCTACAAGTGGATCGCGATGTCAGGCGATGAAGCCGCTTGGTCTCTCGTCCTTACTCGTGATCCGGCCAAACCGGCATCGAGTTGAACGCCGAGGCTGGCGGCTACGACGAGTCGGCGCAGCGCGAGCTCATGCACGGTAAAGACTCGAACCTGGACGACATCTCGAGGATGCTGACCAGGCGTGCCCGCAGGGTCCTGGGGGAGGCCGCGAAATCCGAGGCGAGACTTGTCCAGGAACTGATAGAGGCCCACGCGGATGGGCTGCTGGCTGCCCATCCGCGTGATGGTGATGTGTGACTTCTTGGTAGCGAGGCAGGGCGCGTTGGAACTCGCTGGCCATCGTCCTACCTTTTGCACTGCCGAGCAAGGCCGTCGGGCAGGATCGAGGTCGAGGCGCGACAAGCCCGGCAGTGACCTCATGGAGGTAGGTGTCGCAGCGTTACTTTCCAGCGTGCCCGGCAGTGTCGCAGCGTCACTTGTCGTTCATGGATCAGCTACGTAGTCCCTGGTCGCGTAGATTTATTATGTTCGCCATAGCCGGCCGCGTGCACCTGGGGCTCTTGGTCAAGGGCACGGCAAAGGGCGACTGGTGAGCCGGCCGCGCCGACCCGGTCATATGATGAGGACATAGCGTAGGTACGGAGAACCGCGCGCGCCGTAAGCCGCCTACGGCGCCCACGCTCTCCCGATCATCCTGGTGCCTTGGTCATGGCGCTCCAGGTCCGACCTCCGTCGCTCGTTGAGTAGAGTTGCGGGTCGGCCGGTGCACTTGCGGGCATCGGGCCGCCAGTCTGCGTACCGATCAGCGCCCACGCGTGCTCTGCGTCGCGGGCTTGAAAGCTTACGACCCAGCCGGAAGGCATGGAGTGGGCCGGGTAGGTGGACCAGGTGGCACCTGCGTTGTTGGTCACTGAGACCCTCGGGTAAGACCCGGGTGAATCGGAGAGCACCCACCAAGCCGTCGAGCCGGCAATGGCTACACCGGGCAGCATGGGGAGTACTGGCCCGAGGTCTGCAGCCACGGCGGTGTCAGCGCTTCCCATCACTGATGGTCCCGCGTGCCACGTCGAGCCGTTGTCGGTGAGGTAGAAGGTCACCTTGACAGGTGTGGGTGAGTCGTTCAACGGGTTCGGGACAGCGGCGACCGGCACGATTCCATGTTTGCCGGTGAAGAACGGCAGGCCGAACACGGGGATCTCAGTCGGCGCCGGCCTTGGCCGGGCTAACACGAGACTCGGTAATCCGGCGTGAACCCGTACTAACGCAGGTGTGGTGTCTCGGATTTGCCAGAAGATGCCGGCAAGGTCTGCAGCTTGCAAGCTGTAGCCACGAGGCGGCAGGCCCGCTGCAAGGTAACCCTGGTTCATGTTGTGCATCTCAACTGCATAGTCGAATGGCATTTCTGCACAGGATTGCTCAGAGGGCGGACCCGGGCAAAAGCGCGTCGTCCATGTCGACCCGCCGTCGTCAGTCGTCCAGATCTTCGTCGACTTGGCGCCGTAGGTTACAAGGACGCCGCGCTGGCCATCCAACATCTGGATCGACGCAGCCGTCATCGAGGTGAGAGCACCCGAGGAAGAGCTCATCGAAGCCGGGAGGCGCGAGCCGTGCCAGGTACGACCTCCGTCTGCCGTCACGAACTGGCTGAGCCGGCCGGAAGCGGCGTCTTCGGTCAGAACCCAGCCGTGGGTGGCATCGACGAAGGAGGCAGAAACGAAGCTCCACGGCCGGTCCTTTGTGTCATTGCCAGGAAGCGGTGGTGTGACGTTCGCGAAGTGCGTGCCGTCATGAGAAACATAGAGTCGTGGCGCCGCTGACAGGGCGGATCCTCGAACGATAACGCCAAGGACTGACAGAGGTGGCCCCATCACGGCAAGAGTCACCGAGGATGCTCGAGGGGTCGTGATCTCAGGCAAAGAAACAGATGGGGCAGCGGCCCTGTGGGTCGGCGCGCAGGAAGCGGCAATGATTGCAATGACCGCAATGCCGATACGGACCCCTCGCCGCATTACCATCACCCTCCGATCTGCCTGTCCGCGATTGCCCTCGATTGGCTGAGGCCAATGACGGGCAAGACTTTTCTCACGAGGCTAGACAACCTTCATACCGCCTCTCAATCATTCCAGAACCAGCTGGGCAAACTCCAGCGGTCATTGCGACGCAGGGCGAGCATGCCGCCACGCACACCTCCAGGCAGGTAGGCCCCGTAGGCGAATAGCGGGCACTCCTTGTTCCATAACACCCATTACGGAACAACTATGCCGATCTGAGCTACCCCGGTGGCTGGGAAGTGTTGAGCGAGCGAGCGGAACGCGCCGAGGGCCTTCACAGCATGAAGACACATCAGCCACATCACCTCGGTACAGTCGTCACCCTCTTTGGCGACATCGACTTGGGGACGCACGGCGTCACCGGACCCCCGCCGAGACCAAAGCGTCCGGTCGTCGCCCTGACCGGAAAGATCGGCCGACTCGCCGAGGAGTGGCTTACCGAATATCCAGCCTCGACAGCTTCGGCGTACCTCGCAGATCTCACAGCCTTCTGCACGTTCTGCGACGAGGGAGGGACCGACCCGCTCGGCGCAGGACGGGCCGACCTGGCGCGCTTTGCCGCTTCACTGTCGGAGCGCGGGCTGGCGACGGCGAGTGTGGCGCGGACCATCTCGGGTGTCTCGTCCTTCTTCTCGTACTGCACCGCGACCGGTGCGCTCACGTCCTCACCGGCGGTCGGGCTGCGCCGGCCTCGCAAGTCCGGCGAGATCCGCCTCGGGCTCTCGGCCGAAGAGCTCGCCCTGCTCCTGGAGGCAGCTGAACGACACGGTCTCGTGGCCTGGTGCCTGGTGGCGCTCATGGGTACGGCTGGGCTTCGGGTGTCGGCGGCATGCGGCCTGCGGGTCGGCGACCGGGAACGAGACGCCGGAGGTCCGACCGTACGGGCAGTACAGAAGGGAGGAGGGCGGGAACCTGTCCGGGTATCCGTAGAGCTCGGAACCAGACTCGACGAGCTGGCCGGAAGTCGGCCGAAGGACGCGCCGCTCCTCACCGGCCCGACGGGTGGATGGCTGGCCCGGCAGCAGGCCGGTCGGCTCGTGCGAGCCCTAGCGTTGGAGGCCCGGATCGACCGCCCCATTACCCCTCATGAGCTGCGGCATAGCTTCGTTTCAATCGCGCTCGATGATGCGGGTGTTCCCCTGCCAGCGGTCACTAAGGCAGCCTGCCACCGGGACGCCGCCGTCACTCTCAGATACGCACAAGCTCTCGCGCTCAGGGCAACCGTTCCAGCTGAGGCGGTAGCGGCCGCGGTGAGGAATCCGCAGCGGCAAGGCCGGGACGTCGCATAGCCGGCATCCGCGAGGAGCACGCAAACATGTGACGCCGCGTCACCTCTTGAGGGTCCCTCACGGAACAGAGTCGCTGGTCAGAGTCCATCATTACGTTCGGGTCAAGGCCGCGGCTGTCCACCTCGATGACGAACAAGACGTAGTAGCGCCGCAGCGTCACCGAGTCGACGTGGAAGAAGTCGGTCGCCAAGATCCCCTTGGCCTGAGCGGAGAGGAACTGCGACCAGGTCGGTCCGTCACGCCGTGGTGCTGGGGGAAGCCCGTGTCGAGCGAGCACGGTGGCGACGCTTGCCTTGGAGACGGTGACGCCGAGCTTTCGTAGCTTTCCGACGATGCGTAGGTATCCCAACCGAGGGTTCTCCCGGGCGAGACGCACGATGAGCTCGACGGTCTCTCGTCCAAGTGGTGGTCGCCCAGGTCGCCGGTGGGGATAGGTCCAGCGTCGAGCCACGAGACGGCGGTGCCAGTCGAGGATCGTCTTCGGCGTGACGAGGAATGCCGTCCACCGCTCTCGTGGGATGAGACCGGCGAGCAGGGCGATGAGCGCCCGGTCCGACCAGGTGAAGCGGGCTCGGCCGACTTGGCGACGAAGGACCGCCACCTGGTGGCGCAACACGAGGATCTCGGCGTCCTTGGCGAGCCTGTCCCTCCTCGCCAACTTGAGCGCTCCAAAGGCGCGATGGACCAGGCGGTAGAGGAAGGAGAGCACCACGGCGAGCAGCCTCGCCGACTCCATCCTGGCTGGTCAAGGCGGTGGCAGCGAGTTTCTGGACCCTTTAGGATAACTCGGTTGTCTGGGCAATGAACGCTCTTCTCTCATAACCAGAACCTCAGCTGCGGGTAACAATGCCATCGACTTCCTCCTCGAGTCTCGGAGTGTCCGGTCTAGCGGGGAGGTTCACTCTCAGCATTCGCCTTCGTGGTCGGCATCCTCGTTTTGAGACGAAACGATCAGGCGGCGGAGCGTATGACCTCTTATCTCCCAACCCTCGACTTGGAGTAACTCGTTCCAGAGCTTGCGAGTGCCGACTCCCGGTCCACCGAGGAGCGAGGCCCGGTCCTCTTGTTCGCTCAGTCGACGAAACCGCTCGTACCCTGGATAGTCCTCGCCCACAAAGAGTTCCTTCCGATGAAGAACCGGGGGGTTTTCCGACTCTCGAAAGTCCGTCCACTTAACGTCGAAGGTTCGTAGGTCTGCTCGAAGAGATGTCGCAAGCTCTGGGTGCGCCGCCTTATCAAACCTTGGATAAGACAGATAGGCAACCTTGCGTTCGACTCGCTGCATCTTGACGATCGTGGCATCGTCGACCCTCCCGACAAGGACCTGCGCGCATCCTTCGTACACCCGAAGAACTGGCGGCAGCGTTGCGAGCGCAGAGACGTGGACATAGAAGGCGTCCGGAAGCACCTTTCCAACAGCGCTGGATTTGAAGCCGGCGTCGATGTCTTCTTGTCGGCCCGTCGCGAACAGGAGCCTGTCAGCTTCACCGACCGCGCTGCGGTACGAGCCGAAAAGGAATCGGACATCGCGCTGAAGGTCATCCGGAAGGTCCGACATCTTCGGACGACCGCTGAAAGCCGCGAGGGCCAGGTACACGAGAAGGTTCTTCTCTACTGCCGTCCGAGCTACCGCCCAACGGTCATCACCGGTAACTTGGCGGACGACAGCGAACGCCCGTCGAATCGACCCGAAGATGCTGGCGAGCTGTGGACCGCCGGCGATCTCATTCCGTTCAGGCACACGTCCGTGGTCGTCGATGAACGCGCAGAGCTCCTCCAGGAGATCGCGATGCTGCTCGAAGAGCGCCTCCGAAAGATGAAGGCGCGGAACGCCGATGCGGCGCACTTGGCGAGCTCGGAAGCTCTGTCCGTCTCGCGGATCGCGGAACACGTAGAAGATGCCGGGCGCTGCTGCGACGGATTGGACCCCGAGAGTGGAGTCGATCCAGCCCCGGAGCTCTTCTTGCTCAAAGAACTTCTGAAAGGTCCCGGTACTCGTAACCCAACCATCAACGTGGGGCCGCGCATTGATGCCGCGCTCTTCCCAGGAAGGACGCGCGGCCACAACCATTGCGTGCTTCGCTAAGTCCCAGGCGGTCGCCAGTGCATTGCGTCGTTCGTTCTGGTCTTCGATGACATTGACGACGTAGCCGAGGTTGACCACATCGGCCGCCTCAAGCGGAGTCGTAGGGGCATGGGCAGGGTCCCAGCCAGACGTCTTCACGCCGAGTGCGTTCAGCCGAACGACGTCGCCGCCACGCCCACAGCCGTAGTCGAAGACGGTCCTGGTCGACGAGACGACAGAATCCTCAAGCGCCAGCGCGATCGGCCTGGAGAGCGATATCCGAGACATCGCGGTGCGACCCGCCAACTCCGCAGATCGGGTTCGGAAAGACTCGGAGGCGACCGCCATGATCGTTAGTGGGTCTTCCTCACCAGCTACGAAGCGAGCTCAACGGCAGCTCCAGAAGAAAGCTTCCGAACGAGCCCGCGAGTCAGGTTCTGTAGCGAGCTCAAGTGCCCGTATTCCAACATTTCGAGCAAGGCTGTAATGCCGCCACTCGCGTACCCCTCTGCGATGTCAAGTACCTTGCGCGGTTCGGCCACCACAAAGGGGTCGTCCTCATGCGCGATCGCAATCATCATCAGGAGCTGAATCCGATCGAGGTCGCCCTGCAAGACCTGACCAGTAATGAAACGGTGTCGGTCGGACGAATCGAGCGGGACGAACGTTCCCTCAGTCGCCCCGAGTGCGGCACCGAGCACCCAAAAATCGATGTAGCGATTGAACGGCGTGTCTTCGGGCGTCTGCTTTCCGGGGTCGTCGGCACCTTGTGTCTGACTGAAACGTCGCAAGTGCTCTTGGAAGGCAGTCGAAACGTGGATGTCTTGATTTGCGAACGGGTTGTAGTCGCGGTTCACCGCCATCACATCGCCTCCTTTCGTTCGCAGATTCGGCAGGCCAAGGAGTAGTCGCACTCACACACGAGCGTCTCGATCCGACCGGTTTCGGGGTCATTCTTGAGACGCTCCGGATAGTGATCCGTATTGGTCAGCGTGTACGCCCGGCCGGTGTACTTATCCAAGATGTCTTCGGTGCCAGCAATCTCGCTGTTTGTCAACAGCAGTACGAGCTGTGACGAATGGTCTGCTGCATACTGCAAAACGGCGCGGCGAACGGGGCCACTCGTCATCCCAAGCGGCGTGTCCACGACGTTCGGAGCCTTCACACCACTCACTTCCACAAGCGCCAGGATGAACGAGAGCGTGAGTGCCCTGCGTTGAGCACCGCTGAGGTCGCGATCCGGATCAAGCGAGCGGCCCCCTGGTCCAGCAACGACAATGTCGTAGTTCTCGGTGAGCTGAGCGCGTTGGATGACCCCTCCAGCTTGTTCGGGGTCTGCGACGATCATGTTGAGGAAAATCTCGTTCATCTTTACGCTGACCTCACGCAGCGTCTCGCCCGAAAGCTCGGCGATGGTCCCCGCAATGACGCTGAGAAGGTCTATGGCGGCCGTTTCTTCAGCAAGCCGCCGGAGGTAACGCGTCTCTTTCTTCTCCGCGTCAACACGCTGCCGGTTGATCCTTACTCGCTCCTCAGAGCGAACCGTGATGCGTTCCGTCCTACGTGCGATCTCGCCCGTCAACCGACTCAGCTCGGCTTCTTCGCCGGAACACATCTTATCTAGCTCGGCGATGTCCCGGTCCGGTATCGAGGTGACGCGTGCGCGTAGTTCGGCGACCTTCTTCTCATCTTCGGCTTGCAACTTGCGGCTGTGTGCAACCTCGGTTTGCGACAACACTGCGCGGTCAGCCCACTGACCATCTGCGCCCTGCGAATCGATCATCACCCGGCGCGCAACGTTACTGAGATGCATGAGAATCTCTTGGCTCTCGCCAAGTTGTCGACTGTCGTCCAATAACGCGCAGAGCGCCGTATGGCCGTCGCTACCCAGCGATACGTCTCGTCCGCAAATACAAGTACCGCGTGCGAGACGATCCTGGACAACCTCAGGCAGCGTGTTCGGAATGACCTTCTGCTCTTCGAGGGAAGCGAGGAGGCTGGAGGTCTTTACGACACTTGAACGCGCCATGGCAATCGCGAGCGACGGGGAGTTGACGAGCTTGCGCTGTTGGGCGATCAAGTCTTGGTAATGGCGACGTTCTTCTGCGAGCCGACGCTCCGTCGAGGTCAACTCCTGTTCGAGCGACTTTCGCTCCGCACCGCCGCTCGCAAGAGCATCCCGCAACGCCTCGTCAGCTTTGCGGCGACGTCCCTCGGTGGCCAAGCGATCATCTTCAAGAGAGGTCTTCTCGGCTTCCAACCGCTCGATCTCGATCACGATGTTGTTCTCTTGGTCTGTGAGCCCCTCCAACGAAGTGCCCTGTGCCTCGCGCTTGATGGCCTGCATCGCATCGCGTCGCGCTTGGTCAAGGTGCTTCTGCGCTGATTCGAGTATGTCAAGTCCAAGGAGCTGCCGCACGGCTCGTTCGACTCGGTCGCGCTTGGCGGATCTCTCGTCAGTCGTTTCGATGAACGCCAACGCACGGTCTCCATCAATGAAGAAGACGTCCTTCAGCGTGAGCGGAAGAACGCGATTGTTGAGAAACGCGGTCGGGTTCGGGATCGGCTCGTCCCCGGAACCATCCTTCCGGAAGATCATCAACTCCTTGTCCTCGATCGTGAACCCGCCGTCCTCAACGAATCCCTCGGTCTCGGTTCGGATGAGGTCGTAGGTCGTCTCAAGCCCCGACTCGTCGTCGACGGTCACGAACGTGACGTCAGCCGTAACCTTGCAGCTCGCTCCGTCACGCTCAGGGTCCCAGTCGATGGGATGGAGCCGGAAACCTGAACGCCTACCGGGGATACCCTCGTCGCCAAACAGAGCCCACGTGAGCGCAGTGAGAACAGTGGTCTTGCCCGTGCCGTTCTCCGCCCGGATGACAGTCACGGGACTCTCCGCGTCGCGTGCGAAGCTCAGCTCCACGTCGCGGAGGAGCCGGAAGTTGGTAAATCGAGCTTTGACGAGCTGAATCATCCGAGAACGCTCATTTCATTCAGGCCGCCAGCCCTCTTTGGCCAAAAAAGCGCCTAGAGCTTCGGACTTGTCGCCGACTTTCTTGCTGATCTGGGTAGCCGACTCAAGGTGTTCCCGCTCGAGCAGCACGATCTGGGCTAACGACTCCAAGAGTTGCGCTTGATATGCCGGGACACGCGTCGCCTCATCGACGTCTCGCACCTTCTCCTTGAGCACCGCAAGGAGCTTCTGTTGACTCACACTCATAAAGGGCTCCGATATAGGCCGAGGTCAGACGAGGTACCGCAACCTTATGTCCTGAAGGGTTTCGCGTGGGCCGTGAGGGGCGGCGCGGTTGCGCGCCAACTCAGTGAAATCGTCGCATCGTTGCAGCTCAGAGGCAATGAGTCGCTTCGCGTCGTCGTCCTTCGCTTCGTCCGGTGGCGGAAGCACGACGAAGTCGTGGATGGAAGCGCTGTCCTTCCCGATCGCCGGGCACATCCGAAGCACGCGACCTCGTCGCTGGACCCACTGGCGACGGACAGTTGTGCTCGCGAGGACGAAGGCCGTGGTGATCTCGGGAACGTTCAAGCCTTCATCGAGAACCCTCTTTGCCGTGAGCGCCTGGAGGGTGCCGGACCGGAATGCGTCAATCGTCGCATCGACGAGATCGGTATCACCGGTCTCGTCAGCGGTGATTTGGTGGAAGCGAATACCAAGTTCTCGGAGGAGTGCATTGACTCTTTCAAGCTGAGCAGGAGCCTTGTCAGTCGCGTAGAACAGGGCATGCTTGAGGTCTCGGCTGCCTAACTCGCGAATCACACCTTCAAGAACGGTGACCTTGTTCTCGGCGTTTTCGAGGACGAGTCGCCGTCGATTGAGAAGGCGTTGATGTTTTTGCGCGTCCTCGTCGCTCGGCGACGAGCCGGACTTTCCCATGAGTCTCCGGAGTTGTTCCGTGAGCTTTCGATACAGGTCGACTTCGTCGTGCGTGAGTTCTACGAGGTGTAGGTGGTAGTCGTAAGGAACGAGGCACACACCAATGGCCTTGTCCAGACCGAACTCGAACACCACTTCTCCGAAGTAGCGCTCGAGACCTGCCGTACCCTCGTCGTCGTACTGTCGCTCAGGCGTGGCGGATAGCCCCATCCGGAAGTTGACGTTCTCAGGTGGATCGGCGAGGAACGCCGCGGTACCGAGATTGTGGACTTCATCGCCGATGAGCAAGGTGTCGACGGTTTGTCGCTGTAGAAGCTCTCGAAAGCTTGCGTCTCCAAGGAGGTCGTTCGTGACTACGATCACCTCGACGCTAGTGACACCAAGCTCAAGATTGGATAGCTGCAGATCAATCATGTGCAAGCGCTTTCGCTTGGCGTCGCCTCCTGCCACGTACGGTTCCAACCCAAAGCGCCTGGCTTCCTCTGCCCACTGGGCGACGAGCGGGCGGGTCGGAGCTGCGATCACGATCAGAAGCTTTCTGACCTCGCGATAGAGACGCCATGCCGCGACTAAGGCAGTGATTGTCTTGCCAGCGCCAGTTGCCATGGCAAGGATGCCGCGCCGACCAGCGTTCTCCCATGCGAAGACCGCCTGTCCCTGATGACCATATGGTCCGGTCTCCCAGACGAGACCCGCGGGCGGATGGAAGTTGACGCGGGTCGATGTCCGTCGCAGGTCCCACGTATCTTTCGTCGCGCCGCGGTTCTTCTGTTCTGCTTCGAGCGCGCGTCGGTAGTCATCTTCCGTGGGAGGACCGGAAGGCTCGTACGAACTGAGGAGCTGCTCGCGCACCGCGACCGGAAGATCGATGGCGACGGCACCAGGCTTGCGGTTCGACCAGTAGAGGTCGAAGTCTTCGAGGGTGTCATCGCACGCTGTGGCGTTGTCGCCGCCCCGCCAGCTGCGGTGCAGGTTCAGCTTTTCGACATTGTGCGCAAGAGCGCTCCCCGTGAAGTTCGCGGAGCCGGAGAGAACCACGACATCAGGCTCCGACCGGAAAATCCACTCCTTCAAGTGAAACTTTGCGTTTTGTACGTGGACGACCTTCATGCGAAGGCGGTCCGCGGCGAGAAGATAGGCGAGACACCGCATCGTGTGCTCCGCGAGCGCGCTTTGCAGTGCGATTTCATCCCTGAACGCCGCGGCGATCGCATCGCCGAGTACCTCGTGAGGCTTCCGAACACCAAGTTGGATGGCTTCTTGGTCGGGTTCTGAGATCACTGGGCTAGCGAGCAGTCGGACCGGGTGCCGCCCTCTGGTGATGTACGCCGCAAGGCCATGGGAGAGTTCACGCAAAGCCCCGCCGCCGAAGAAGCCGACCATGCACAGGAACTCGTCCGCCACCTGAAGCGATGGAACGATCACCTCCTCCACGACAGGATCGTCGGGTAGGCGCCACGTCGGCTTACGGTCGTCAAGAACGCGCAGCCTGCTCGCCCGTTCGACCGCGGGGTTGATCATAGAGCACACACGGTGCAGGCCGGACTGTCGTCGTCCTCGTCGAGAGCTTCGGCAAGCACCTCGACAAGCGGGATGTTGCGCCGATTCTGTCGAGCTCGCTCAAGCGCCGCGTCGTGCCGTGACAGAATCTCCTCGCGCCGCTCGAGGAGCTCTGGCAAGGTCTCTCCCTGCGACCAGGTGAACTGTCTCCGGGCACCTTGCTGTTCGTAGCTCGCGTCGCCGCCGGGGCCAGCCGCCATGAGGACCTTGTTCTCGATCGCAACTGCCCGTTCGAATAGCTCCGGATGCCTTTCCGAAAGCCCGATCCACTCTGCCTTTCGCTGGAAGAAGCAGAAGTAGCACCCGCTCCGTGTCCTCCACGAGTAGTACTCGGGCAGACCGACACCGGCATCATCGAGAATCCTGAGGACGGCGTCGTGATCGATGCCGTCCTCGATGAAGGGGAACCGAGCCGTGATATTCGGCTTAGAGGAGACGTACCCCTTGCGGTTCTGCTCGTCGGCGCGGATTGCGACATAGCTCACAGTGGGATCGTCACCGATCCACTCCTCGAGCGGCTTGAGTTTCATCTGCCGCGTGCACCAACGCATCTGCGGCGACGGCAAAGCTCCGCGAAACACTTCAAACCAGTGATCGAACCCACGCTCTGAATTCAGCCGGGCGATCGGTTTACCGAGTACAACCTCGAGTCGATCAAGGTACTCATAGGTCTCGGGCAGTTCAGCTCCGGTGTCGCAGAAGAAGTACTCCATGTCGGAGACGCTGTCACGCATGTAGATGGCGAGCGCGCTGGAGTCCTTCCCGCCCGAGATGCCACAGACGTTCCGAGTTCCGTCACTCATGAGCCAGCCTCCGTGTTTCTTCCGGCCGATCGTCGCGCTCAGCAACTTCGCCGAGATCGCCAAGGTCCCATTCCGCAAGCAACGCCAGGAGGAGCTCTCGGGCCTCCTCGTCTGACTCGACCTGTCCTCGTGCACTACTGAGAGCCTGTTCGAGCACCGGGCGTATCGCGGCACGTCGAGACTCGTCCACCCAGACGAGTTTAGCCGACTCAGCGCCGTCAGGTCGGGTCACCGTCACACGCAACGCGTCGAACCCGTCGCCCCGACTTCGGACGTCCGCATTCAGCGCTTCGATCCGACGGAAGGTACCGCCCACATCATGCAGCACGGTAAAGAATCGCCGCAAGTCCTCATCGGTCCAGCCAGCGGGTGATGCGCCTGACACGTTCAGAGCCACGTACTCTAGCCACTCCTCTTCGCCAGGAAGTTCCGCAGAGAGGGCCACGACCAGTCGCGCAATGCGGGGATCGATCAAGCTGCCCTGAATTTCGCGAGCGCGGACGCCGAGGCTCGTTCGTAGATCGCCGTCGGCACCCCGTAGCTCTGTCTTCAGGGCTTCGCGCAACGACGAGAGCAGAGACGCGTACGCATTCTGAAGTTCATCGAGCGCATCGCTCAGTCCGTTTGCAATCGCGCTGACTCTCGATGCCGGCAACTCACCGGTGACGGATATGGGTGCGTGACCGAGCGCGGCCGGTATCGCCTTGAACATGAGTTCGTCTGGTTCTGTCGCTGACTCGATTGCCCTCCGTATCGCTAAGGTGACTTTCGAAAGAGACCGCGTCTTTCGAGTGAATTCCGGAAGACCGTTCACGGTGGCGACGAGTCGTGAGACCACCGCGAGGACGCTGCCAACGCGCCCGTTGCGGGGACCACGCGATGCCGGCAACCGAAGGCGGTCCGCCACCGCCGTAAGGAGCGTTGCACGCAAACCAGCGCGGGCTGCGTATGACTTGAGCTCAAAGTTCTCCGGGTTGCGGAGCAATCTTTCGCACATTTCCGGCGCAAGAACTGAGCGGAAAGTCCCGTGCTCGTAGAGAGCGATGTCTTCCGCATAGATGATCAAAGCAGCGACAAGAAGGATCGGGGCGACCCCGGCCCGCAGTCCGAACGGCGGTATGGCGAGTGCTTCGTAGAGGTCGCTGACCCTTAGACGCGCCGACGAGGCGTCGAACATCCGCTCGACAAGGTGTTCCCAAACGGGCTTGCAACGATCCTCCGAAGGGATCGTGAATAACCAGCCTTCCTCGGACTCCTCGTGCAAGCCGAGGTATTCGAGGACCGACATATACATCGACCGCTCCGGTCCGAAGCCTTCAATCCCGAGATTGGGATCGCTTGGGCTCCGCAGCATTGCTTCGATGAGGACTCGCCGTGCCTTCGCTGCCTGCGACGACAGGTCGTTGCGATTGACAAGATCGTTGTGAATGACGAGAGCCTGGTTGTACCAAGCATCTGCGATCGTCGACAGAACTGCCGATGGGCTCGACGCGGTGAACGCTTGCCACTTGCTCCGTCTCGGCTTTGACCAGTGCCAAGCCGCCCCGCCTGCAGACGAGTACGCGCTCTGAAACTCACGATCCAGAGCGAGACGCGCCTCAACTCGGCGTTCCAACAATTCGCGTCGCGCGACCCAGTCCGCGTCAACATCGCCTCCGCTGGCGAGGACTTCGTCAATCGCCGCGACTTCTCGGGCAGCATCGAGCAAGTCGGCCGTGTTCGGGCTGACGACGAATGTGACGGGTTTCGCACCCGGCGGCGAATGAACTGCATCTGTAGGTGGCTCCGGCCCAAGCACATAAAGAGCTAGGCCGTCGCCACGATCCGACGCGGTGAGTCCTGCGATTGAGTCCACATCGGCATCGACCCAACCACGTTCGAATGCGCGCAGCGTTCCGGTCTGATGCGAATGACGCGCCGCAACGAGAGGGTCCAGCGGCAGGACACGTGACAGGACCTTCGACGGCGACTGATCGAGCATTCTGCGACGACCGAGATGGATTGCCGTCTTCAGGTCGAAGTCACTTCCCTGCCACACGCGGTACTCGTCGGCGAAGTCACGCCAAGTAAGTAGGCCAGCCTTTTCGAGCTCGACCAGCCGTGCGGCGACATCGCGATGATCCCGAGTGCCGGGGTGGCCATCGGCGACGGCCGCGCAGACCACTGCGCGGCTAGCGCGCAGCGATCCCCCTGCCGAGACCAGGTTCAGCAGCCCGACGGTCTTGAGCACGCGTTGTGACGGCTCTCCGATTCCAAGGGCGTCGCGAATTCGCGTGTCGATCTCGAGCCATCGGGACGCTGACGCGCTGACGCCGACTAGGCCTGCGGCCGAAGCGACGAAGTAGTCGTACACACGGTCGAGTCGCACCACGGGCAGATCGGAGCCCGATTGCCATGCGGTGTCGCTCAGAAAGGCAGCGACTCCGTCCGGTCCCGGACCCGCAAGGAACGAGAAGAGCGTTCGTTCGTTCTGTCCATATCGCGCACAGAGGTCGGGAAGCGCGAATACAACGAACGGGTGGAGCGGCCAGCACGCAGCGAGCGACTCTGGATCGCGCATGAAACCGTGCACACCGAGTCCGGCGAGCACGCCCGCCTCATGCTCACTCCATGCTTTGACGGAAGGTGCAATGCGACGATCAGTCGCGGTGAACGCGGCAGGGATGAGCGATTGCGTCTGGGACGGCGTATCGACGAACGGAATATCGTCGAAGCGCCCTTGAACCTTCGCCCACTCACGCCGCTGCACGCCCGTGGCGCCGTCTGCGTACTCGTCGAATGCCATGTGTTGCAACGTCACGAGCGCGAGCGGGAGTCGGCGTTCTCCGGCAGTCCACTCCGCAAGTTCTTGCAGCACGAACAGGTCCGCCGATGCACCGAGGTCAGCAAATGCTTCGAGGTTCTTACCAAACTCATCAATCAAAATCAGTAGCGGAGCAACTTCGCAGACTTGCTCGATAACGCGGCGGAGGACGCGAAGATCGAGCGCCGTACCTCGATCGAGCGAACGTTGAAGTTGTGCAATCTGCTCCGACAGCCCACGGAACGCACTCCGGTTCCGCCCGGCCGATCGATACCGTTGGAATCCGTGATCGAGCGCTCGGAGAATCGTGGCTCCGATCGGCTCACGTTGTGCCGTCACAACGGCTCGAACGAAGCCCGATTGTTCGGCTCCGAGCTGCGCTCGCGCGGCTCGGATCGAGTCCATGACCTTCGGTGCCGCATGAGTCAACAGGTCTTCTGCCGAGAGTCGGCCGGGATCGCCGGCAGGACCGAGGACGGCGTCGATGAGGAGCGCCAGACTGGACTTCCCAGAGCCATACGGGCCGGTGATGGACAGGGCAACCTCACCGTGCTCGCGACGGAGGGCTGTGGCAAGACGGTCGATTACCTCGATGGCGCGACCGACAGGCAAGTACCCGTCGAGCGCATGTCCCCCTCCCGTCGCGTCGCGCTCGAGGCTGATCGATCGCGAGAAACGCGGAAGGGTCGCCTTGAAGTCTGCAAGTGCTCTCATTGCACGGCCACCGGCAACCGGCCGACGTTCCGAGTGACGACGCGTTGCCCTTCCTCGCCCGCGACGAGTAGCGGACCGGCGAATCGGACGGCTGCATCACCTAGCGCCCATCGGTAATAGTCGCGAAGTAATTCCGTCGCAACGTACGCGGGCTCGCCCGCGAAGACAATCTGCGGAACACCCGCTACCTGCGTGACATCGATGTCATCGTGCAACGCAGCTGCCTGCTCGAGCAGACCGAGCAGCGCAGCCTCGCTCAGTCGAAAGACTCGACCTGGCGCACCAGGCTCGGTTGCCAACCGACTGACCGTGACGGTATTGGCACCTGACTCGACTCGTGCCAAAAAGTCGAGGCACGCAAACGCGACGATCGACGGCGGGAGACTGGGTTTGTCCCCAACAAGGAATCGGAACGCACCTGGCGTAACTGAACTCGGTCGAATGAGTTCCAGCTCGCGGAAAGGACAGTCGATTAGTTCATCGAACCCAACGCGCGAGTGCCCCTGGGCGTACATGCGGAGCATGCACGACACGTCCTTCTTGATTGAAGAAGGATTCGGTTCGGCCCATCCCCTAGTGCGGTCGATCACGAACTGTTCAAGTTGTTCTTCAGTGAACTCGATTCCAGTGAACTCGGTGAAAGCGAGCCACCACACCGGGACGTTGCAAGGCGGAGCAAGGAGCATCCAGTGGAGCAACCAGAGGGTTCCGAGCTGCTCTGCGTAAGCATCCCAACCGCGATCCCCAAAAATCGCTTCGCCGAACGCGGTCACTCCACATGTCGACAATCGCGCGGAGTCGCCCTTCGTCGCCGCGATGACCTTGAACGAGATGCCCCAGTGACGGATCGAGCGCACCATGTTCTTTCCGACACCGAGCTCGACAATGGCGTTGTCGCGATTGAATG
Source organism: Acidimicrobiaceae bacterium (assembly GCA_027342785.1). Classification (GTDB taxonomy): domain Bacteria; phylum Actinomycetota; class Acidimicrobiia; order Acidimicrobiales; family RAAP-2; genus JAJYWF01. The sequence continues at coordinate 18,279 of DAHWPS010000073.1, read as the reverse complement.
CGTTCGCGTCAGCGGCAACCGCGTCAACCGCTTTCTTTACCCATCCGTACCGAGGATGAAATGTCTCGTGGCGGGCGAATACCGGAGCGCAGCTCGTGTCCATCCTCATGTGGCGCAATCCATTCCGTCGCTCATGCCGTCAACAGGCGAACACGTCGCACCGCCTCGGCCACGTGGGTTACCGCAGCGTCGATCTCCTCGATCGTCGTTGGCCTTCCAAGGGAGAACCGAAGGCATTCCTCGGCTTGATCGGACCGAAGGCCCATAGCGAGCAGGACGTGCGACACCTCGGGCACCAACGCAGTACAAGCGGAACCGGATGAAAGGGCAACCCCCGGCGCATTCGCCATCACGGCCTCTGAGTCCGCGCCGACCATACAAATGTTCACCGTGTTCGGCAGACGTGGAGAATCTTCGGCGATCACACGGACGTCGTTGATGCGTGCACGAAGAGCTACGACTAGATGAGCGGACAGATCCGCCAATCGTGATCGATCGCTCGTGAGGCAGTCCCTCGCGAGCGCCGCGGCAGCTCCGAACCCGACGATGCCAGGAACGTTCAGCGTTCCCGAACGGAGACCGTGCTCCTGACCTCCGCCACTCATCTGCGTTTCGAGGTTGACGCCGCGCGATGCAAAGAGAGCACCGACACCCTTAGGCCCATAGACCTTGTGCGCTGACAGGGATGCGAGATCAACATCGGCCATTTTGAGATCAATCGGTACTTTTCCAATGGCCTGCGTTGCGTCAGTATGAAACAGCGCTCCCGCGCTATGTGCGAGTTCGGCCAATCTAGCAATAGCCGCAATGACGCCGGTTTCGTTGTTAGCCCACATGATCGAGACAAGGCCGACGCGTTCATCCAACATGCGAACGTACGCTTCCTCGTCTATCAGTCCGTCTGTTCCAACGGGGACCTCATCGACCCGCACGCCAACGTCGCGGAGATCGTGTGCGGTGTCGAGCACGGCTCGATGCTCGGTGGCACCGACGAGCAACCGTGGGCGAGACTTCAACGCCGTGCGGAGGAAACCCCTTATCGCGAGGTTGTTCGCCTCCGTTGCGCCAGACGTGAAATACAACTCTCCTCGCTGAACTCCGATCAATTCGGCGATCGTCGAACGGGCGGCTTCGACTGCTTCACTCGCCGCGCGGCCCATATCGTGTGATGACGCAGCATTCGCAAACGTTCCGGAAAAGAAGGGCGTCATTTCGGCAAGCACGCGGTCATCGACGGGAGTAGTCGCGTTGTAGTCCAGGTAGATCATCGCGGATGCCTCCCTTCATAAATCGTCCGGCTCGTCATGCTTACACCACCGCTCTCTCATCGCTGAGGGAACGCCTGTCGAACATGGGAACCTTCATCGTCGAAGGTCCCCGAGCTGCCAGTCCGCCTCAGCTCCGAGAATCTCTGGATCACCGGTCAGCAGTTCCGCACTGTGAGCGACCGCGGTTGCGATAGCGAACGCGTCCGCATACGCCATCGAATGACGCGCCTTCAGCCGAGCGGCGGCGAGAACTCGTTCCTCACTCCGAAGATCGAGCTCCAATACACGCCGCAATTCGCGGACGACGCGACTCGAGTGCTCAGCACTGATTCGGCGCTCGAGGACGTACGCGACTTCGCCGAGGTTGATCCAACTCATGATCGGGCGACTTTGAAGGGCTAGCTCCACTCGACTCGCAGCTGGCTCTTCACCCTCGAGCCACGCGAGGATCGCCCACGAATCGAGACAGTCCGTCAACGCTTGCGCTCGGTGCGGTGGTCAGCCTTGAGCGCAGAGACGAGCCCGCGGCCCGCCAGGCTGCCTCGCAGACTTGTCGTCTCACGCACGAGTTCAACACGAACGGCAGCCCCGTCCAACGCCAAGTCAACTTCGTCGCCTGGCGAGATTCTAAATTCGTCACGCATGATCTTCGGGATCACCACTTGACCGTTGGGACGCACCTTGGAAGTCATACTGGCGAGTATAATCTCGACTCCCGAGGCAGAGAAGGATGCTCCACTGGCACTCTCCTAGGAGCGTCCTGAAGTAGTCGCCGCAGGATTCGCGTTCTGTCTGCACTGCGCCATCCCCACCTACCTGCGCTGGCTGGAATCTCACAATGTGGGCATGACCAGGGGCAAGGCACCCTCCAGTGGTGCCCGTTTCTTTCGCAGCGAAAGGCTTCTCGCGGCCCCGAAGTGCCGCTGCGACACCTGTCGGTGAGCAGACGAGCGGGTACACGTGGCGACAGACGGCGGGTGGTTCGCGCCGCGCGGCCCGGCGCTACGGTGCGTACCGGGGGGTGGCGGGCCGAGGGCACGTGTGGCACGCCATCCTCGATCCGGTCACGATCGGCGTGCCGGGCGGGGACTCTGCTCGGAGCCCCCTACCTCGAGGCGGCGGGGCGTTCCAGGAAGTCGGTGCTGTTGGTTCCGCCAGAGCAATCTACGAGGGGCCGCCCCGGCCAGTCATTCTCCGGCACGACGACTCGGCTACGGGGCATGGCCGCGACTGCGCCGGCCATTCGAGCAGGTGAGGCCGCGTCGCTTCTGGGGGGCTCGAAGTTCGTGATCGGCCTGGTGGATGGCGATCACGACGTTTCGGGCAGTTCTGGGTTGGTGCGACGCGTGCAACCGATCTGCTCGTTATCCACTTTCACGAGACCGGCCAAACCTTCCCCGAGCTCTCCGGCCCGATCTTGGAGGTCGGCCTTGTGCCCGAGCTGCCGAGGAAGTGGTCGGGTTTACCAGCGGGCTGGTCGATCTGAGGAACCCAGAGCAGACCGCAGTCGCGAATACCACCGTCATTGACGGGTCATGTAGAGGGTGGCAAGGCAACTACCAGGAACGTTGTCAGCCTTCCCAACCGCCTACGCCTGCGATGCCCTGCGTGGTCTCGGACCCCCGGCGAAACGGAGCTGGGTTCGCCGGGGTCGCCTCGGCGCTGGTCGGCCACGGCGAGGTCGTCATCATCACGACGGAGCCCCACGCGGGCTGCCCGCGCTTCGCGCCAAACGGCACAGTGCTGGTCGGGATCTGCCAGACGCCGGTGGAGCGCTTCACGAGTGAGGCGTGCCTATTCCTGTCGGGAGTGGACTACGGGATCATGCCCGAAAACTGGCCGCCGTCGGTGGTGCTCGACCATATCGTGGCCTGAGGGGCGCCAGCTGCTCCATCGCCAGCCGAACGGGCACTCCGGATCCGGGCGGGGGCGGGTACTAGGCATGCGCAACGGAGTACGCGTCGGCGGGGAAGTGCCGACACACCCTGCGCGCCGATGGATACGGGTCCCGTGCCCGAGCATCCTCGATGCGCCCCAAGCGAGGGAGTGACGGCAGCGCGCGGGCATGTGATCCCTATAGCCGGTGATCGGTTGCCGGCCGACCAAAGGAGGGAACCATGCAGCGCACCGAAGAGATGGAAGCAGTCGTCGAAGAACCCGACGCGACAATGGAAGACGCGGTTGCCGCCTACGAGGCGGAGAGAGCCCAAGCAGAGGAGGAAGGCCTCTTCGTCTGTGACAGCCTGGCCGAGCTGGCAGGAGAGGGCTGTCCGCCGCTTCGTCCGGTCTACGGGTTGGTGATGTTCGTCGGCGACCTCGAGGCAGCAGACGCGTACCTGCTTGTCGATCGGGGACCCGGCAGCGACGTCTGTCGGCTCGCGGTCCCCAACTGGCCCGGACTTCGGCGCGGTCTGCTCAATGCGATCGAGACGACCAGGGGCCGCAGGCTCTTCGTCGTCGCACCCACGGCACGCCCGTCACAGTGCTACGACGCGGTGCTCGTCGCCATGTGCAGCACCGATCTGTGCAGCCCCGGCCGGCTGGTCGAGATCGTCACCTGCGGCGACGCCTACGACATCGGCGAGGACCGCTGGCCGACACCCATCCACCTCGTGAAGTGGTGGTGAGCGAACCCCGGCGCGGCCGACAGGGAGCATCGCTCTGGGAGCCCAGGGGCCGGCATGGCTTGTGGGTGCCGAGAACCTCGTCCCTCCAGTTCAGGCGACGAGCCGGTACTCGTGGCTCAGTCCGCCGAGGACGGCGGTTCGCCGAATGTATTCCGGGTCGGGATCGGTGATCGGGATCATCGCTTCGGTGAGCGCCAAGGGCAACCGCTGATCGAGAGATCGGTGAAACCGATGCCTGTTGTGGTGGTCCACGTACTCGGCGACGACGGCTTCGAGATGGCGGCGTCCGAGGATGAGGAACCGGTCCAGGCGCTCTCGGCGGATGGCGCCGACGAACCGCTCGGCTCGGCCTCTGAACGCTCAGGGCTGGACGCCACCAGGCGGCGCCTGGACCGGGTGCTCGGAGCGGAGGCGGGCCAGGGCCTGGATCGGGGTGAGCACTGGAGGCTCCAGACCGACCAGGCTCACCAGGTCCTTGTCGCCCGAGATGATGCAGTCAGCCGCCGAGGTCCGGGCCAGCGCGATCAGGTAGTCGTCGGTGGGGTCGCGGCTGACCGCCGCGGCTTCGGGATCATCCACAAGTGGAGCCTCTGCCAACACCCGGTGCAGCAGGACCAGCGCTACGGGGTCCAGGCGGGCGACGATACGTTCCCGACCAAGCACGTCATCGAGTTCGCCAACGAGAAGCGCGGAGACCACCAAGGCCAATTGACCGGCCCGAGCCGCTTCAATGAGCTTGGCGGGAGTCCCCGACCGGCTCAGCGCGGCGGAGACAAGCACGCCAGGGTCGACGACCGCCCTCACACTCGCCGGGCACGGCGGCGAGGCGCGTAGACCTCGGTGTCGACCAGCTCCTCGGCCGATACCTGGTCAAGACCAGGGCTCGCTTCCCAAAGCCCCCGATAGGCATCGCCGAGCTGCCGGCCCCAGCGCAGCGTGAGTGCTTCCTCGACGACCTCTGTCGGACTGCGCTGTTCTGCCTCGGCCTGCTCGAGCACCCAGCGCGCGGCCCGACCAGTCAGGGTCAGGTTCGCCCCCGACGCCTCGGTCCCGGTCGTGCTCATTGGTCACAGTCTAACTGAGCCGACGCTGCACCTATGCGCTGTACGCGCCTCGCATTATCCCAGGTCACAGGCTCCGATAGCTTCACGTGTCCCGCAAATCGTGGGTCGAGCCAGCCGGGAACACCAACGAGAGGCCGTGTGATCTGATCCTGACTACGTCCGGATCTACGACGCCGGGGAGTGACGCGGCGTCACGTCGTACGCCTTGGGTTCCGACCCCTGCCTGAGCGTGCAGGGTTCCTGGCGTATGTCCTTCGGGACGTCCCGTGCCCTTCCGGCAATGGCGCGCGAGCCTTGCTCAGCTCGCGCTGGCGCTCGGCTCCGCCGGCTGGCCTTTTCCAGGGTGTCGTGGTGCCCCAGGTCTTCGAGGGGCTGGATGCGGACTGCTTCCGCGTGTTGGCCTTCTCCCGAGCGTTGGCGCGGCCTCTTGACGAAGCGCCGAAGGGGTGAGCCCCTGGACATCTCGGAGCACCCGAAGGAAGTTGGCCGCAGGGAATCAAGGACAGGCACCGTTCGTCGCCGATCACAGCGTCGTGGCCCTTGCCTCTGGTCCTGATATTGGCCACGCACAGGTCCCGAGAGTGAGGCGTGCGGGTGCGCCCGCCGGCTGTCATGCGACACGGCGTGGCTGCCATACGCGAGTCCCCCTACGCACCTGCGATCGGATGGACGGCCATCACTGCTCTGGCCGGTCTGGTGGACCTGTCCGGCTTCCGACACGCCTCGATCCTTGCCGGCGTCTTCGGGGTGGCAGGGGTGTCGATCGGCTTCAGGCTCTTCGACTACGGGTGCTCGGCGACGAGGCCCCTTGGCGTGCGTGTGCTCCTCGTGATTATCGGGTTTGCTCTCGGGTACCTAGGCATGGTGCTCGTGGAGGTGATGTTCTCCGAGCGCGTCTCGGAGCCCGGTGCCGTTGTGAGCATGGTGCTTGGAGCCTCCATCGTGTCGAGCGTGCTCGCCTGGCTTGGCCTCGATGAGGGCCCCGACGAAGACCTGGAGGAGGAAGCCGCTTCGGGGAGGTAACCGGGTGCCTCGCCAGATGGGTCTCTCGAGGTAGACCAACCGCCAGCGCTACCCCGTGAAGCTGCGTCGTTGCTTGGCAGTCATCGACGCACCACGTACACAGCCCTCGGTGCGGGCCTGCCTGCGTGCTCCTCGTCCTCGTCCTCGTCCTCGTCCTCGTCCTCGTCGCGTCTCGTGCTCCTCTCGCCAGCAATCCGTGGCGAAGAGTGGGCGGAGCGCTCCCGTGGAGCTGGTGGTGCCGGAGATGCCGGCAGGCAGAGACAAGGAGCACCACCATGACCAGCACCGCCAGTACCAGCACCACCATGACCAGCACCGCCAGTACCACTATGACCACCCCAGCTGGCGAGGGCGATGACCTCCTCCTCGTAACTACCGAGGAGCTCCTCGACCGGAACCTCCCGAGGCCCTTCGCTCGTGAGGATCTCTCAGGAGATCTGCGCCACCTCCTCGAAGAGGGCCTGGCCGACCTCGTGGGGCGCAAGAAGCCCTGCTGGATCTCGAAGGCTCGCTTGGCCGAGGCGAAGGGGTGCGAGGCCTTCGCAGAGGCGAGGCGAACAGAGGGGTTCTCCTGGAGCGAGCCAGCGGCACTTGGAACCCTCGTCGACAAGGCGATCTCGATTGGCCTCGCAAAGCGTCTCTCGCCCGAGGCCTGCGTGGATGCGGCCCTCGCAGAGATCGACCGTGAGGGAAGGGACCTCGCTCGCTTCCTCCGTGCTCTTGGAGCTGCCACGAAGGAGCTCTTCGCCATGAACGCCGTCGAGCTCACCTCTGGCCTGCTCGCTTGCTGGCCACGCTTTTCGCCGCAGAACTTCGAGTCCCAGGTGGCGATGCGAGTGCGCCTGGCATCTGGAGCGGTAGTGCTCTCTGGCATACCCGATCTCGTCCTCGGCAGCCTGCGTGCGCCAGGTGGTCAGTCCCGTGCGCTCGTGCTCGACTGGAAGTCAGGCCAGCTGCGCTTCGAGCATCGACTAGAGCAGCGCTTCTACGCGCTGCTCGCGAGCCTCCAGGCAGGACGACCTCCCTGGCGGGTAGCCACCTACTACCTCGCTAGACAGCGCGCGCTTATGGACGAGGTGAACGAGGAGATGCTCTTCGAGGTAGCAGCAGAGGTGATCGAGGTCGCCCACGCACTAGACGACCTCGAGGCTGCGAGGCGCCCAGCTCGCTATCTCCTCGGTGAGTCCTGTGCATGGTGTGCTATTTCCTCGGTGTGCCCGGAGCGCTCCGGGGAGCACTCGCCCGGCCTCGTGCCAGGAGTCGAGCGAAGCGCCAATGGCGATGCCACCTCGGGTATGGACAGATGAGGCAGGTAGCGCTCCCTTTGCCCGGAGGAATCGTGGAGGTGCTCGTTACCAGCGACACGGGCCTCGTAGAGCGCGCGGGGAAGTACATGGGCGAGGTGGAGCTATCCGCTCTCGGTGAGCCGATCGGCTTCGTCGAGCTCTTCGCACCAGGGGACCTCCGAGCTCCCTGGTCGCCACGACGGCGTGACGAGGAGGCCCGTGCCAAGGCCGCCCTCTACGAGCAGCTCGCGATAGAGGCGGATCTCGGGCGAGAGAAACCCGCCGGGGAGCTCGACGTGTCCGACCCGGTGCCCTCAGAGGTTGAGCCAGACGATGAGATGGCGAAGGTAACGAGTGTCGATGCCGGGGCGTTCTTCGACCACGAGGAGCGACACCTGGCCCACCTCGTGCATGGGTATTCAGAAGGCCTCTCGCGCAGGCGTCGGCACATGTACGAGCTCGCAGGCCTCGGTGCGCTCTGCCTTGGTGGCTTCATCGCGGCCTTGGGCTTCCTCGTCGGAAAGACGACGCCCTTGGACACGCTCGCCAGCCTCGTGCCCTCGGCCTGTGGCGGGGCGCTCTTTGCAAGCGCGGAGCTGCGCCTTTTCTCCAAGGAGGACAAGGCGAGCCGGATGCGAATGCGCCTCGAGGAGGCCCGCGTGGTGGAGGATCGAGCTCGCGTGAGCAAGAGGCGGCACGCCCTCTACGAGGGAACCCCGGGAAAGCTCTGCGGGTGCCATGAGGTGAGCCGACGAGGGTCCTGGTGCGGCGGGCTACGAGAGCAGAGCTAGCGAGGACGAACGCGCGGTCATATCTGGTGGTGTCGGTGACAGGACATCGCTTCTCGAGGGGTCTCCTGTGGAGCAGGGCTGGTCGCGCGAGGTTATGGATACACCACCTGTGCAGAGATCTCGGCTATGCCTGGAGCCGTGGCACGCGCGGAGACATCGGAGCGAACACTGTGGAGCGAGCTGCTCCCGCCGCTTGATCCCGAGGCGTTCGCCGCGCTGAAGGCGGACATCGCACTACGTGGAGTCCAGATCCCAGTCGAGCTCGACGAGCAGGGGGTAGTGCTAGACGGCCACCACCGCCTGCGGGCGATTGTAGAGCTTCGAGCTTCGGGGGTGGTGGTGGGGAGCTACCCGAGGGTGGTGCGAGTCTTCGGTGCCGACGACGATGCTCGCCTGGCCCACGTCTTGGCTTTGAACCTGGCCCGGCGCCACCTCGGCCGGGCCGAGCGAGGAGCGCTCGTGGAGAGGCTTCGCTCCCTCGGCTGGTCGACCACGCGCATAGCCGAGCAGGTAGGTGTGAGCGAGGGCACCGTGCGAAACGACCTCGCCTCGAGAGGTTCGCAAGATTGCGAACCTGCACGATCGATCGGGAAAGACGGCAAGTCCTACCCGGCGAGGCGCGCCGGCGTCGCCGCCGGGAGCGCCGCACAGGAGCATCGGGCCCTGCGGATCCTCGGCGAGATCCAAGGGGCTGGCCCCGAGCTCATGGGCGAGCTCGCTTCTGGGCGCCTGAGCCTCGAGGCAGCAGGCCGTGCCGCCCGCCAGCGCGCAAGCGGCCTGTCGCATCGCAAGGCTGGAGCCGGAAGGTCTCGTGAAGGGGGCCATGGTCCGACCCACCCCTACTACGACGACAGCGGCGATCTACGGCTCTACCACGCGCGCTTCGCCGAGGTGTCCCCCGAGACGATCGGCCCGGTCGCGGCGGTCGTGACCTCGCCGCCGTACAACACAGGGCGCGACTACGGCCCCGAGGTCTCTGACGAGCTCGCCTGGGAGGACTACGAGGCGATGGCTGCAGAGGCCGCGCGCCTCATGGCGGGCGTGCTCGTCGAGGGAGGGCGTGCCTTTGTGGTCGTGGCTCCGGTGCTACCCGCTGAGCAAAGACCTCCTGGCTCGCACTCCGGGCGCAGCGCCAGGCCTCGGGTCCTCCTCGCACGGATCTGGACCGAGGCCATGGAGGCAGCGGGGCTCGCTCTACATGACGTCATTGCCTGGGCCGGGAGCCCAGGTCCCTCAGGTGCGTGGGGATCGTGGCAGAGCCCGGCATCCCCGAGCCTGCGCGCTGCCTGGGAGACCGTGCTCGTCGCGTGCAAGGGACCCTGGGCGAGGCGAGCACCCGCAACGATGCAGGACTGGCGCGACGAGGAGGGCCGCTGGCCGGAGCTGTGCTCGAGCCTGTGGCGGATCCCCCCAACAAGCGCAGAAACAAGCGGGCACCCTGCAGCATTTCCAACGGAGCTCGCCGCGCGCTGCATCAGGCTATCGACCTGGCCCGGCGAGAGCGTGCTCGATCCCTTCGCTGGCTCGGGCGCCACCCTCGAGGCAGCGAGGGCCCTCGGGCGAAGAGCGCTCGGCATCGAGGCGAGCATCCAAGGCTGCGAGGCAGCAGCCGCTCGTCTCGAGCTTTCCAAATCCAAGAAGCACTCCTAGGCTCACCGAGCCCGTCACTCGCCCTTCGATGCGTGCTGGTATATCTGTCGGTGTCGGCACTCCTGCCACGGACCACGGCGAGGATCCGAGCTGGCGGGACTCCCACTCAACGTGGCAGTTCGAGCCAAAAAAATCCAGTTGGTTCCCGGGAACCAACTGAGATTATGCATTGTATATACAACGATCTGCATACCTCATTGTTTGATAGTCATGGAAGGGAGGGGCGCGGACCAGCACTATTGGATTCCTCGTTCTCCTGTATCGAAGAATCGCGGGTGCATCATCATTAGTCCCCTTGCATAATAATGCACGCCGAGTGAGCACCTGCCAGGGTGATTGGCGAGAGGTGCGTGATTGGCTTTTTGCGCACCTCTGGGCCGGAGTGGGCGGAGCGTGGATGAGCGGGTAAGAGAGTGGATGGGGCGGGCGGGGCCGACCTGGGACATGACATCTTGTGCCCCCGCTGCTTGCGACCCTGCGGAGCGCCACCTCCTCCACCTCTCGCCGGGAGGGGCACAGCTTCGACTCCTCGGGTCGGCGGCACCGGCCGATCCGCTCGAGACCTACCTCGCCGGGCTTGCCCCCGGCTCGAGGCGAACCCAGAGGAGCGTGCTGGCCCGAGTGGCCGTGGCTCTGCTCGGGCCGGGACACGAGCCAGAAGAGCTGGACTGGGCGAGCCTCACCTACGCCGACACCGCCATGGTGCGTGCCGAGCTCGCCGAGAGGCTGTCGCCGGCGTCGGTCAACCAGACCTTGAGCGCCATGCGGCGGGTGTTGAAGGAGACATGGCGTCTCGGGATGATCGATGTCGAGCAGTACCACCGGGCTCGGGACTTGGATCCGGTCCGCGGCTCCTCTCCTCCTGCGGGCCGGGCCGTTCGCGGTGACGAGCTGCGCCTCTTGCTCGAGGTCTGCCGTGCTGATCGGCGCGCGGTGCTCGGTGCCCGAGACGGTGCTGTGATCGGCCTGCTGTTCGGTGGAGGGCTGCGGCGGGCCGAAGCCGCGGCCCTCAGCCTCGCCGACTTCGACGCAGGTGGCGGCTCGCTCGCCGTGCCCGGCGCCACTGCCAAGGGGCACCGGCCGCGCACCGTGTGGCTGGCGCCATGGGCCGCCGAGCACCTCGAGGCATGGACGGCAGTGCGCGGCGAGGTTCCGGGTCCACTGCTATTGGCCTCGGACCGTTACGGGCACCTCCTCCAGCGGGGTATAGGAGGCGAGCAGATCCGCCGGCTCCTTGCCCGCAGGGCGGCAGAGGCGGGCCTCGGGCCAGTGACGCCTCACGACGGGAGGCGGACCTATATCTCGGCAATGTTGGAGGTCACGGACCTCTCGACGGTGTCGATGGCCGCCGGGCATCGCCGGGTCGCGACGACGGCCGGCTACGATCACCGGCCGGCAGATCGGGCTGCCCGTGCCGCCCGTCGCCTGACCCTCGCGGAGTGACCCCTGCCGCACCAGTGCCACCGTCGCCGGTGGCTGTAGCGGGACAACCTGGTCATGTGCCGATAAAGAGGATGTGACCAATAGCCGACAACCCACTGTCGGCGGCAATCGACGCCGCGGACGCCACTACCGTTTCGATTCGCCAGCGCTTGCGCTCCCTGGTGCGCATCGCCACCCAGCGTCGATCAATCTGAAGGGCAGGTTGTCGCTCGGCCGGTTCTATGCCGGCATGGGGGGCGCCACCGTGTACGTAGCGGTCGCGTCGGAGTCGATCGACATCGACAGCGTGCCGTTCCGAGGCGCGGTGAAGACTGTGCTCAGCGTCGAGCCGTGGCCGAAGTTGAGCTTGACCAATGAGTTGACCGCTTCGGCTACTGATTTGGGATGGCGCCTGGCCTGCACGTTGCCGGTGTGGATCAGGGGCCGCCCTGGTGGTCGCCTGCAGGTCACCCGGCGGAGCTGGTGATGGCCCGCCACACCGGCCGCACTCGCACCCGCGCCGCGTGGCGCACGCTCGCCCCGAAGGTGCGTGCCGCCCTCGACCTCGATCTCGGCGGCCTCATTGCCTTGATGAAGCAGATGGCGGTGGCCGGGCCGAGCGAGTGGCGGCTGCGCGCCGAGGCCAACCCGGTGGCAACCACCGAATTGTTGGCTCTGGTCATGGTGGCGTCGCGGTTTTCACTCGATGTTCTCCTTGCGCCGAGCGAGCGAGCGGCGCGCAGTCGTCGCGGGCGCCTCCTCCAGAAGACGGAGCTCCGTCGCGACGGCGGTCTGTATCGCGAGGTGAGGGCCGTGGTTGACGACGCCATAACGGACGCCGCAGCGGACGAGGATGTCCGCCATCGCCAGCGGGACAACCTGCTCAGCACCTTGGACCGGGCGAGTGAGCTGCTGCCGGGGCTTGGCTTCGACCCCGTGGCCGCTGCCGAGTGCCTCGAGCACCTTGGCCTCTCCGGCGGCGGCTGGCTGATCCGCCTGCTGCGCCAAGGCGGGTCGTCCCCCATCCATACGCTCAACCGCCACCACCTCCCTGGCTCCCTGGCAGCGCTTAGTACCCGCGAGGCGCTCGACGGCCCCGCGCTCGTCAAACTCGCCTGCCAGGCGGAGCGCGCCGTTACCGACCTGGACCGCCCCTATCTCCGCGCGGCGATCGCCGCGGTGCTCCCCGAGGCTGCAGGCCGCCTCGTGGTGGGCAGCGGTCCGGCTACGCTCAGCGCCGTCGACGGTCTTTCGCCCGCATCCCAGCTGCTCTGGGTCCATCACGCCCCCGTCGATCCCTCCAACCCGCCCAGCGCCGGCACATTGCGGGCTGGGCTGAGATGGTTCTTCCGGCTCGACGAGGCAGCGAAGAACCTGCTGGCCTCGGATCCAGCGCTGCTGGCCCGCCCCGACGAGGAGCCCGACGTAGAGCTCCTCGGGTTCCTCTGGTCGCCGCGGGGCGCCGACCCCCTGCTCGACCCGGAGCTGCTCGAGCGCGTCGCCATTACGGCACCACTCATGGCATGCCTCAGCACGATCGTGGGCGAGCGTCTAGAAGCTGCGGTGGCGAGGCGGGTGGCGGTCTCCGGGGCTCGCCACGGTGTAGCCGAGGGGTACAGCACCGCCACCGCCAAGCTGGCGTACTTGGTCGAGACGCTGTTCTCCTTCGCCCGAAGCGGTGGTTATGTAGACGGGGCGCTGGACGCAGGGCCAGCGCCTGAGGTGCCACCGCCTTCCTTTGTCGATCGAGACTGGTTCCCTCCGGAGTGGCTCGGACCATGGATGGCGCTCGGCGACCTACTTCACGGCCGCGACAATCCGACATGGCGTCGGGTCAAGGCGATCGTGGTGTTCGGCTGTCGTCCCTCGGGCGCCGCTCTTGCCAGCGCCGACCGGGTGGGTCGATGCGGAGCTGGCCACCAGCTCTACATCGAGGGCACCGGCGCCAAGTTTTCCCCGGGCATGGCCGGCGCCTCGGCGGCGGCGGTGGTGCAGAGCGGCTTTTGCGGGAGCTGGTTCGAGGAGCCATGCAACCTAGGCGCCATGGAGACGACGGCAGCCGAGGTGGACGAGGAGCTGCGCCTACTCGGATTAGCGGTGCCTCCCGGCGAGGTCTTGTACCGACTTCGCCACGGCCGCGCCCAAGCCGTTGCCGCTGTGCTGGCTCCCGGCCTCGAATCAGTCGTCGACGCCCTGCTCCAACACGTGGACATCGTCGCCACCTACACCTACACGGGGCTCTCGGCCGGGATCGCCCACCGAAGTGACGTGCGTCGAGCAAATGCCTGCCGATTTCCAACGGTGCAGGCCATCTTCAGCGCTGGGAGGTCGATCTCATGAGCAAGCACGTGGGTCGGGACGACCGAGGCGTCGCCGTCTTCGGTCGGCGTCTCGGGCGGAGCGCTACCGCCGGCCGGCCACGTCGGTTGCGGCTGCCCGACGAAGCCCGGACGATCTGGCTCGAGGTCTGCGCTGACCCGGGCCGTTGGCCGTGGGCCGAGGGGCTGCACAGTCTGATCGTCGGCTGCGGGTACCACTCCGGCGACCTCAGCGAGGTCGAGCTCGTCGAGCTCAGTGTCTACCGAGGCGATCTGGTGGAGACCATGCCGGCCGTACAGATGCGAGGCGACCGGCCCGAGGACGCCGTCGCGGTGGCTGACCACCAGCTCGCCGGTCTCCGCCGGTTCCTCGGCGGCAGACCAGAGTCGGTGGACACCCTGGGGCACTGGTTGGAGGAGGCCAGCCGGGAGATCCAGCGGCGTGTCGGCCGGCCCGGCGACTGGCTAATGGCTGTCACCGTCGGGCGCCTCGAGCACTGGGCGGCAGAGATCGCCCAGGCAGAGATGCTGACCGCCACCGGCGCGCTGCCGGCTAGCGTCGCAGGCCACGGCCTGCGACGCCGCTCGTTCGTTCCGACGGTGCTGCTCCGCCAGCTCACACCAGCCACCCTGGAACTGGCAGCCGAAGGCGACCGGCTCATCTGGGACGCTTACGAAGAAGCCCACCGGCTGATCGCCGACATCGCCGGTCCCGACGCCAGCCTTGGCGCCTTGTCCACTGACCAACGCCTGGCGTTCGGCCGCGCTCTCGCTGAGCTCATGCCCCCGAGGCCCGTGGTGACAGCAGCTCCGCTCACCGATGACCGTGACGGGGAGCCCACATGACCGCCGCCGCCCGCGTGTTCACCGGCTCAGTGCGCTCCGGCACCACCGAGCGGCTGCTCGGCGCCACCGCCGACATCCTTGGTGAGGGCCGTCGTGGCCATGCACTGGTGATCGTGAGCACCAGGCTTGCTCGTGTGCAGGTCGCCCTTCGTCTTCGAGCGCTGTTCCCCGGATGCATGTCACGCACCTTGGTGTGTTGCGCCGCGGGCCTCGAGCGCTTCCTTGTCCCGCCGCACGCGAACCGTCTGGCCGCTCTCCAAGCTGCCGGTCTATGGAACGAGCTGCGCGACTTGGCGCGCACGGACCTCAACACCGCCACGCTGCAGGCTGGGCTCGACGTCCCCCCGCCGTTGCTCGCGAAGAAACGGCCGCGTGCGGCCACAGCGCCGCCGTCGATGGCCTCCGTGACCTCGAGTCCCCATCAACAACTGGCCGGGATCATCGCCGAGATGGTGGACGTCGTCGCTGTCGATGATCTGGAGACCGGAGACGACCAGCTGGCAGAGCTGCTTGAAGCTATCGCTTGCCACGGAACGACGCTGTTGGCCAGCTATCACCCCGACATGTGGATCACCACCAACTACCGAAGCGCCGACCCGTTGGCGCTCGCCCCGACCTTGGCGGACAACAGCGTGACCTGCCTGTCACATGACGGGCCCGGACCGTTGCGTCTTGCCCACGCAGTGCTGGTGGGGCCTACGTCGGTCAGCGCCGCGGGCTATCTCGGTTCGGATGACGGCGTAGAGCGGTGGCACTTTGCGAGCGAGAGCGCGGCTCGGCTGGTGATATCGGAGCGCCTCGCAACCCAACGACCCGAGATCGACGCCCGCGGGCAGGGACCTTTCCCAGGCAGGCGAATCGAACCCGGCAGGGGCGGTCTCCTTCACGATAACGACACCGCAGCGATCATCCTGCTCGCCCGCAACGACGGAGCACCGCTGCTGCGGGCCGCCCGCCAGCAAGGCCTCGCGCTCCGCGACGCGACTGGCCACAACCGCTTGGCGGCCGGGACGTGTGAGCTCTACCAGCGCTTCCTCTACGGCGGACGACTCCCGCTCCAGAGAGACTTCGGCGACCACATCGACGGCCAGGTGCTCTCCACATTCGCCGATCGAGTCGTCGTCATCGTCGGGGACTACCTCCACCGCCACCGCACCCCTGTCTTCGCTCGCGAGCAGATCGAGGTGTTCATCGCCGTCCTGTCTGCCATGGCGGCGGCGACACCGCTGCTGGAGCGCCCGGCGGCCGACGCCCCCGTACCGACACAAGGGTTACGGGCACTGGCTCAGGCCATGGACAGCGATAGTGCCCTGGCCGAGGCAACGAGGACTCTCCTGGAGCAGTGGGCGGAGTTCGAACTTCATAGGAGCAACACTGCCGAACGGGTGCGATGGCTGGGTCGGAAGATCGAACGCCAGCTTCCCACCACCGGCGCCATGGGCTCACGCCTGCACGCGAGCCCAGCGGCTCAGATGCTCCTCGCGGCCGACTGCCCGAGAGACGCTCGGGCTGCCGCCGTCGCTCTCTGGCGGGCCGCCCATCTGCCACCCGCCCTACCCAGCATCGCCGCCACCGACGCCGTCCTGCTCATTGAAGGCGACTCGTGCCACGGGCTGTCCTTCGACGTCGTGCTTGTCTGGGGCACATCCACCAGGACAGAGGGAGCCGAGGACGATGCCGGGGAGCAGCGGCGGCGGCTCAGCCTCGCCATCAGCAGAGCACGACGCCATGTCGTGCTTGTGACGTGGGGCTCTCAACGATCTGATCCGAACCAGGGCGCAGACCACGACCGCCAATCGAGCTAGACACCCATGGTTCATCGCGGTGGCAGCCACGTCACAAGGCGCGCGGTTCTCATCGTCGGCAGGTCCAGGTCCTCGATGAGCCAGTCGACCCATGGGCTGATCACCCGCTGCCTACTGCCACGGGTCGCTGCCCACGACAGGCACACCTCCTGGCGAGCCCTGGTGATCGCGACATAGAGCAGTCGCAGCTCCTCGGCCTGTTCGGCCTCGGAGATCGCCCGGTGGTGGGGGAATCGACCCTCCTCGGTGCCGACCACGATGACCACGTCGGCCTCCATGCCCTTTGCGCCATGGGCGGTAGCCAACATCACCCTCTGATCATGCTGGTGCTCCGGCCGATAGCTCGCCTGGGCAAGGAGCTGATCCAGGCTCCTGGCACACATCGTGGCCAGCAAGAACGGCGGCACCGTGTCCTCGGCGCGTCCGGCCAAGTAACTCGGCAAGAACTGTCGCCAAGCCCCGTAGGCGAGCGGCCCGTACAGCGCGGCCGGGGACATCTGGCTGGCGGCTCGGAGCGCCGGCTCCAGGAGCAGATGTACCCGCTCTTGTCGGCCCGGCAGCCCGGCGAGCGCCTGGTAGCCGTCAGGGGCGCCGCCGGCGCCGAGCACGAGGCGAGCATCGCCGGTGAAGTTCCGCCTGCGTGGGGCGGGCCATACCGAGAGCCGACACCCGGCGAGCAGATTCGTCGGGTCGTGAGCTAGTCGGGCCATGTCGAGCAAGCCGTCGACCTCGGGCAATTGCCAGAACCCTTCTCGGCTGCCTATCCGCGTGTAGGCGGTGTGCCGTCGCTGCAACGCGACACCTACGGGCTCTAGGTCGAAGTTGGTGCGGGCAAGCACGAGCACGCTTCGGCCCGTCTCGGCGAGGTCAGTGGCCTGGTCAGCAACCCAGCCGATCTCGTCGGTTGCGTCGGTGTGGCCGATGGTCACCACATGCCCCCGCTCGGAGGAGGCAGGGAGGATGTCCTCTACCAGATCAGGATCGGCGAACCTCCGCATTAGCGCGTTCGCCGTCCGGGCCACGGACAGCGAACACCGGTACGAAACCGGAAGACGGTAGGTGGTGAGGGCACCGAAGTGCTCATCGAGGCGGGTGAGTGCTTCAGAATCAGCTCCCTGGAAGCCGTAGATGGCCTGCTTCGGGTCGCCGACGATGAGGACGTGTCGAGCCCGAGCAGCGAGGCGTTTCACCATGGCGAGCTGGAGGCGGTTGGTGTCCTGGGCCTCGTCGACGAGCAGCACCGCTGGCCACCAGATCCGCCCTGCGCAGCCCGCATCGCCCAAGACCGCCACGGCTTGCTCGATCAGATCCGTGTAATCCATCAGCCCCCGACGTCGCTTCAGTTTTTCATAGGCGCGAGCGGCGGCTACCTCAGAACGAGCGAGACCGGAGTGATCACGACCCGTGAGCCGGATCCGCTCCAGCACACCCGCCATCTCAGCGACATCGACAGCCAGTGGACCGATCGCCTCCGGACAGGCAGCGGTCGGCGGACCGAGAACTTCGTAATACAGGGACAGTACGTGCTGCTGGGCAAGTATCTCCCGAGGTCGGGCCCTTGCTCCGGTCGCGGCGCCCAGGAGCGTCGACGCGTGGCTGTGGAACGTCCGTACCGTCACCGCCTGAGCGCCTCGCACGCCACTGCTACGCAGACGGGAGTACAACGCCCGTGCCGCGGGGCGGCTGAAGCTCAGGATCAAGATCTCGTGAGGATCCGTTCCCTCAACGAGTAACTGACGGACGTGAGCCACGAGGGTGGAGGTCTTGCCCGATCCCGGCACGGCCTCGCAGCGTGCCGTGCCCTGGCGGTGGGCGATGACGGCGGCCTGCCATTGGTCATAAGCCATACCCGGAACTTGGCTGGGCAGCTGCCACCCCAAGATCCTCTTGATGGCCACCGCGACCGCACTGCTCAGCCAACCCCCCAGCGCGGTTGCCGACTCCGCGTGCATGGGCTTTTCGCGTCATCACAGTTGTGACCGGCCTGCAGCCCAACTCACCCGCTACCTGGATAATTGCCGAGCAGTGCGAAATCGTACGGGCTCTTGGTGAAGAACCGGGGAAAGGCCCGTTGGTGAGCATGAGCTACCGGCTCGCACACACATGACCAGAGCGATTCGCGGCGTGTAAGGCATCGCGCGAGGCCTTGGGCCAGCGTCTGCGGCCAGCGCGTGGGGGA
>DAHWPS010000072.1:0-46409 GCA_027342785.1 Acidimicrobiaceae bacterium | reverse complement strand
AAATCGCGAGCCTCTGACCAGGACAAACGCGCTGGTCAGAGCCTTATTTGCAGACTGCTTCCTGAGTGCAGTCTCTCAGGTGCCCATGACCGGATGCTCCGAGACCTTCCCAGGCGCCGCGCGGGACCTGAATGGATACGGCTCGTGCTCCAAGAGGACCTAAATGGATGCCGCTCGACAGCCCCTGCCTCAAGCCAATTCCCGGTGTAGCGGCACGCCAACAACTCGGCCATCGCTCATGCGCCAGCACTCGTCGGGTGCAAATACGTCGTTGATGCACTGGTAAATAGTGACTGACCAGTGGTCGCACTCACAAATCCGTACATGTTTCCCACCGTGAGCAGTGATGTGCGTGACGATGCACGTGGCCCCCCTGCATGATAGTCACCGCTCGCCACGACAATTGCATGCCTGTATATAATAATCCACACAGGATAGTTTACGTAAAATGGCTCTATCTTTGTGCCACCCGCTAACGTACCCATAGTTCTATCGGTTAGCAAACCGAATTCCACTACTGTTGGATGAGCAGGTACTTTCATCGTAGGCTCAGTACGCGGAGCGCGATGCATTCCATTCCACACCTCAAGTGCCGCGCTTTCCGGTATCTTCGGCAGCATTTGTGCCGGTGCCGGCAATATCGTGATCTGCCCTGTACGGGTCGTATGGGCAAGTACCACACGCGCACTGCTCGGTACACTTGCACCCATCTCCGCCACGGACAAAATGCGGTGCTCCTTAGCCTTACTGGAGTGAACACTCTGCGGATGTGCGTCGCTCTTCTGAGCCACAAGGGCGACCACAGCCACAAGTAACAGAGCTGACCCTGCCAATAGCGTTCGACGTCCCATCAGAAATCCCCTTTCACTCTGGGGTGCAGCACAGAGATTCGCGCTCCCTCGCGCGTGGTATTACTGAACAAGATCTTCCACGTTACACAGCACGGAGCGGGTGCGCTAGTATTCATAGTACGTCCATATATCTAGCGCATTTCCATATGTATATACCTCCGCAGCAGCCTGGGTGCTCGGAAAGAGCACCATGGTGCTTACTGGAGCAACACTCCCAAGCAAGAGCGAAATGCCTAGAATCATGCGCTTCAACATGCCGCGGCCCTTAATTTCACGTTGGAAGGTGATGGTTGCAATCGGGTACGTGTTGACCTGAACGGTGATGGCCGCTTCAACCTTGTGTTTTCCTCCTAACACTATCATATATTGGCGAAGGTGGACGTCAAGGTAAATATTCGTATCCATTCAGGTCCCGCGCGGCGCCTGGGAAGGTCTCGGAACATCCGGTCATGGGCACCTGAGAGACTGCACTCAGGAAGCAGTCTGCAAATAAGGCGCTGACCAGCGCGTTTGTCCTGGTCAGAGGCTCGCGATTTGGGCGCGACCCTGCTCAACTGGTGTGCATGGCAGACGGCGAGCCGGTGACGGGTCCCCGATAGTTGAGCCACCCGCTATGCGAGTTGGTGTGCCTGTCGGTGGAGCCAGGCCTCGACGAACTCGACTGGGGTGAGCCAGCCGTGTGCGCTGTGGGGCCTGTGCATGTTGTAGTCGATCCTCCAGTCCTCGTTGAGAACCTTTGCTTCCAAGAGGCTGTCGAACTGCTCGATGTTGAGCAGCTCGTCGCGAAGCCGGCCGTTGAAGCTCTCCACCCAGGCGTTCTGCCAGGGTGATCCCGGGTCGATGAAGACGGTCGCGGTCCCATTGAACCGGCACCAGTCGGCCACGGCGCGGGCGATGAACTCGGGGCCGTTGTCGAAGCGCACGTAGACGGGGGGTCCACCGCGCTCTTCTGCCAAGCGATCCAGGCAGGCCACCACGTCGTCGGCGGTGATGGAGCGCTCGGTGTCGGTGGCGAGGGCTTCACGGGTGAACTCGTCGAGGACGTTCAAGAGCTTGAGCATCCTCCCGTCGCTCGTCTGGTCGAACTGGAAATCCAGAGCCCACACGACGTTGGGCCGGATCGGGCAGAACGCCCCCATGGGCCGCCCGATGCCCCTGAGGGGCTTCTTGCGCTTCTTGTAGGGCACACACAGGCCCTCTTCGATCCAGAGGCGGTGGATCCGCCTGTGATTGGCCCTCCAGCCAGCCTTCTTGGCCTCCGTCGCCGCCCGTCGCCAGCCCCAGCGTGGACGGCGCCTGGAGAAGTCGCGCAGCCACGCCCGCAGCGCCAGCTCGTCGTCGGAGGGAACAGGAGGCTCGAGCCGCTGGGTAGAGCGGGGCTGGCCCACCACCCGACACGCCCGGCGCTGTGAGACCCCGAACTGCTCGCAGAGGGCTGCCACGGCCCGCCGCTTGCAGTCCGGGGTCAGAAGTTTCCCCGGTTCAGCTCCTTCAACATGTCGATGTCCAAGGCCTGGTCAGCCACGATCTTCTTCAAACGCCTGTTCTCCTTCTCGAGCTCTTTCAGACGTTTGGCGTCGTCGGCCTTCATGCCGCCGTACTGGTTCTTCCAGCGGTGCCAGGTCGAGTCGGTGATCTCGAGGTGCCTGGCCACCTCTTCGATCGACTGGCCCTGGCCGAGGAGCTTCTCGCCCTCGGCCAGCTTCCTGGTGATCTGCTCGGGCGTGTGCCGACGTCGTTTCATGGTTGTGCTGTCCTCCTTCCCCCAATGTTGGGGCTCGGACTCGCACAACGGGTGGATCAGCTCGGGGGGACCCGGTCAGTGGCGCGGAAGGGGTCCACATCGTGCTTGGCCGCGGTGGCGATATAGGAGCGGATGTTGGCGAAACTGCGAGCACCGTCGTCGCTCTGAAAGCAGCCGCTGATCTTGCGGTGGAGCTTGGCAATCCTCAGCGCTCTCTCGGCAGCGTTGTTCGTCATGGGCACGGACAAGTCGGTGACAAAGCGGGTGGCCTCGGCGCGTAGGTCGCGTAGCGCGGCTGCCAGGTTGAACGATACCCGCTCACCATGCTCGACGAGTGGCTCATCTGGGCGTCCCGCTACCGGATCCCCGCCTTCGTCGAGCTCGGCCGAAAGATCAAGAGGAACATCAAGGGCATCGAGGCGGCCATGCTCAACAATCTGAGCAATGCCTTGGTCGAGTCGACGAACACGAAGCTCCGGGTACTGCACTGCATGGCATTCGGCTTCAAGGAACCCGAGTACCTGATCGCCCTCGCCCTGCTCGACCGTGGTGGTTACTGCCCGCTACTACCGGGCCGTCAGGTCGACTGATCGACCCACGGATGTGTCAGGAGAGCCGTTATTCCTCGGTCCCGGGGCTCCCGCTCGCAGGCTCTCGTACGGCCACATTGCGTCGCGCGATGACATGGACGTCAATGCCGGCCGTGGCCGCGGACCGGAGCATCTTGCTCACCACCGAACCTCTCCGCAGCTCGTCGAAGCGGCTGCGGCGAGATGCGCCTATCACGATCTGCGTGACTTGAGAGGTTTTCGCCAGCTCGACCACCGTGTGGGCAGGATCATCTCCCTCGGCGTCGATCCACTTGCCGCCGACATCTGCGACGAGTTGACGGACGGGCTCGAGCGATTTGGGAATTTGCGTCACACCTTCACGTTCGGGGTCGCGTACGTGGACGACGAGAAGCTCGCCTTTGGCTCGTCGAGCCATCCTGGCGGCGCGTCGCACCACGCCGTCACTGCCTGGAGCACCGGTTACGGCCACGAGAAAGCGCTCGGACGTCTCCCATACGGTCTGGGGATGATGCGACTCGAGAAATCGAAGCATTTCTTCTTCGGTCTCGTCAGCAACAAAACGAAGAGCGAGCTCACGAAGCGCCACGAGGTTCTCGGTGCGGAAGAAGCCGTTGAGAGCGGCAGGTACCGCATCGTTCGAATAGACGTTGCCGTGCAGTATGCGCCGACGAAGCTGCTCGGGGGAGGAGTCGATCAGCTCGATCTGGTCCGCCTTGCGCACGACCCAGTCGGGCACGCGTTCGAGGATCGCCACGCCAGTGATCGCTTCCACTGCATCGGCCAAGCTCTCAAGGTGTTGGATGTTCACCGTGGTGACGACTGCGATACCCATCTCGAGCAGTTCGAGCACGTCCTGCCATCGCTTTTCGTGGCGACCCGAACCGGGCACGTTCGTGTGTGCGAGCTCGTCAATGAGCGCAACTTCGGGATGGCGTGATAGCACGGCGTCGAGGTCCATCTCCTCGAATGTCCGTCCCCGGTACGCGACCGTCTTTCGAGGAACAGTCGGTAGGTCTCGTATGAGCTCTGCCGTTCGAGCTCGGCCGTGGGTCTCGATGAAACCGATCACGACATCGGTACCTCGCTCGTAGCGGCGCCATCCCTCGTCGAGCATGGCCGAGGTCTTGCCGACACCGGCCGCGGATCCGAGATAGACACGGAATCGACCGGCTGGTTTGACTGCCGTAGGATCCAGGGCGTTTTCGCTGCTGAGCACTCCCCTATTGTGCGTCAGCCGGCGTTGAGCCCGCCTACGGCCTTGCGTACACTGGATCGAGCGAGGTACGAGAGCGAGGTCCCGTGAGCAGGAAGGCGGTCGGGGCGGCAGCGTCTCTCGCAGGGATTGCCCTGCTGAGCGCCGTGATGATGCCGCTGCGCGCGCATCTGTCGATTGCCACTCCCGCGTTGATCCTGGTCGCGCCCGTCATTGCCGGGGTGGCGATCGGAGGATTGGTGAGCGGCGTGCTCGCGGTGGTGGCTGGCTTTGTCGCGTATGACGTCCTGTTCATCCCGCCGTACGGCACGCTCAGCGTGGGTGCGGCGCAGAACTGGGTGGCGCTCGTCGTTTACGTCGTCGTGATGCTTATCGTTGCCCGCGTGGTGAGCTTTCTCCAGCAAGCCCGCGCCGTTGCCCACCGACATGAAGAAGCGACCCGACGGCTCTATGAACTGACGGATCTTCTCATCGGTGACAAACCGATCGACGAAGTCTTGAGCATCGTTGCTTCCACCGTGCATCAACTCTTCGGTGCCCGAGGGGTTGCGGTTCTTCTCCCCCAATCCGACGCTCACGAGGATGGCTGGCAGGGCCTTCGGGTGGCGGCTGTCGCCGGAGCTCCCCTGGGTGAAGATGCGATCGCGCTCGCGTCTGCACCAGGCCAGGTCGAGCATCTACGGCTGTCACATGGAAGCGAGAGCATCACTCGGATCGCCCTTTCTGCGCGAGGTCGGGCCATCGCGATGATTGTGATCGCCGGTCCCGAGCTGGATCGCCATGGCACCGAGCTCCTGACGATCTACACGAGCCAGGCTGCTCTTGCCCTCGAGCGCGGTCAACTCCGCGAACAAGCTGTGCGAAACGAGCTCCTGACCGAGGTCGACCGCCTGCGTTCGGCGATGACGGGGGCAGTCTCGCACGATTTGCGCACCCCTCTCGCATCGATGAAGACGGCAGTGAGCGCGCTGCGACAGCCGAGTGGCGAAACGGGACCAGGGCTCAGTATCGAGAATCGCAACGAGCTCCTTGCGCTTGTCGAAGACCAGATCGACGCCCTCGATCGCCTGGTTGCCAATCTGCTCGACATGACGCGCATCCGGTTCGGCGCACTCGACCTTCGTACTGCCATCGTGCCGATCCCTGAGATCGTCGACGGAGCACTGCGTACGAGTGCAGTTGCGTCGGCACAGGTTGTCGTGCAGTTGGACGTGGAGCTTCCCCCCGTCGAAGTCGACCAAATTCTTGTCGAGCAGGCTGTGGCGAACCTATTGGACAATGCTGCTCGCTACTCACCCACAGGTGACCCGATCGTGGTCACGGCACGTCAGAAGTGCGGTGTAGTGGTTCTCAGCGTCGCCGACAGCGGTCCGGGCGTACCGCTGGCCGAACGTGAACGCGTGTTCCAGATGTTCAATCGCGCGCCTGGAGGGGGCCGGGCCGGGTTGGGACTCTCGATTGTGAAGGCCTTCGTCGAAGCTCACGGCCAGGACGTCTCGGTCGACGACGCGCCAGGCGGCGGCGCCCAGTTCTCGATCACTCTTCCTGCAGCGCAGGTACCCGCACAGACCGCTTGAGGGAAGCAGGACGTTTGTGGCCGTGATCTTGGTGATCGACGACGACGTTGCCTTGCTCCGAGCTGTGCAGATTGCCCTGACTGCCCGGGGCCACACGGTGGTCACGTCGCGTACCGGTGAGTCCGGGATGCAGCAAGTGTCGCTTTCTCGTCCGGACGTCGTGATCCTCGACCTGGGCCTCCCCGACATCGATGGCGTCGAAGTGGTTCGACGAGTTCGCCAGTGGTCTGAGGTACCGGTGCTGATCCTGTCTGCGGCCGGGACCGAAGCGCGCAAAGTCAGTGCCCTCGATGCCGGCGCCGACGATTACGTGACCAAACCGTTCGGAATGGCCGAGCTCGAGGCGCGCCTGCGCGTCGCTCTGCGTCGCACGGCCCACGTGGGCCAAGACGACGCACGTGAGCTCGTGATTGGGCGGTTCCAGATCGACCTTGTCCACCAGACCGCTCTGCTCGACGGAGCAGCACTGGATCTCACGCCGAAGGAGCTCGCGCTCCTGGCATACCTTGCTCGCCATGCAGGCAAGGTATGCACCCATCAGATGATCTTGCGCGACGTATGGGGTTCTGCCTATGGCGCCGAGGCTCACTACTTGCGCGTCTATGTCCATCGCCTGCGACGCAAGCTCGACGACGCTGGTCGGCTGTTGCAGACCCAGCCCGGGATCGGTTACCGGCTCCTGGAGGAATGACGGGAGTTGGACTCACCTCTCCGTCTTGACGGCATCCGTGAACCGGTAGAGGGGATTGAGCAGTCTTCGGCGTCCTGCGTGCTCCGACACAGTGCCTTCCACGGTCACAGATGCGCCTGGAGACATGCCTGGAATGCTGGTGCGACCGGCCCAACTCAAGGAGATGACGCCGGTTGCGTCACGGAGGTCGGCTTCCAGCAGGATCGTTGTCTCGGGTATCTCTCGCACGTGCAAGGAGCAAATGACCCCGGACAGCACCGCCCGGGCGCGCGGGATCGCGTCGGCAATGCTCCGAGCCACAGGTCGTCCCGACCATTCCATCTGTCCCTCGGGCAGCCAAGCGGTCATTGCAACTTGGCCAGGGCAGTGTTGAGCTGGAGCACGTTCACGGTGGACGAGCCGAGAAAACCCAGCTCCGGTCCGTGGGTCTCACTCGAGATGAGGGCCCGCAGCCGCGCGGACGAGAGGCCCGTCGCCCTGGAGACCATTGGCACCTGCACCAGCGCGTCGGTGGGGGTGATGTCTGGATCCAGCCCGCTCCCGGATCCGGTGACCAGGTCTTCGGTCGGCTGGACGCCGACTGCGTGCCACGCCTCTACGAGGCGCTTCGTCTCTGTGAGCAGGGCCTTGGAGCGCGGTCCAAGGTTACTCGCACCCGAAGTACCCGGCTTGCCGTTGGCCATCAGCGGATCGTCGGGATCGGGACGTCCGTGGAACCACTGTGGGTCGAGGATCTTGGTTTGCGAGTAGCCGTTCCAGTTCTGCCCGATGAGCAATGAGCCGTTCTTCGTGAGAGAGCCGTTTGCTTGTGAGGAGAAGAACGCCTGCGCGACGCCCGTACCTACGAATCCATAGGCGAAGCCAAGCAGCCCGGTGAAGACGAGCACGAGGAGGAGTGATCGTCGAAGATAGGTAAGCACTCGAGATCTCCTCAATACCAGTGGACAGCAGTCAAGAAGAGGTCGATCATTTTGATGCCGATGAAAGGCACGATGATGCCGCCGATCCCGTAGACGAGGATGTTGCGCCTCAAAATTGCCTGGGCGCCACTTGGCCGCCAGCGGACACCGCGAAGGGCAAGCGGGATGAGGGCGACAATGACGAGGGCGTTGAAGATGACAGCAGAGAGAACGGCGTCGGCTGGACCGTGGAGCCGCATGACGTTGAGCGTTCCGAGTTGCGGGTACGTGACGACGAAGAGAGCTGGAATGATGGCGAAGTACTTGGCGATATCGTTGGCAATCGAGAACGTCGTCAAGGAACCTCTCGTGATCAGCAGTTGCTTGCCGATCTCGACGATTGTGATGAGCTTCGTCGGGTTGGAGTCGAGGTCCACCATGTTGCCGGCTTCCTTGGCCGCGCTCGTCCCGGTGTTCATTGCCACTCCGACGTCAGCCTGCGCGAGCGCCGGCGCATCGTTGGTGCCGTCGCCCGTCATCGCCACCAATCGTCCGCCTTGCTGCTCGGCTTTGATGAGAGCGAGCTTGGCTTCCGGGGTGGCTTCGGCAAGGAAATCGTCGACACCCGCCTCCTGAGCGATGGCTGCTGCCGTGAGCGGGTTGTCACCGGTGATCATGACGGTGCGGATCCCCATGGCCCGCAGATCGGCAAAACGCTCTTTGATGCCGGTCTTCACGATGTCCTTCAACTCGATGACCCCGACGATCTCGGGACCGTCGGCGACAGCGAGCGGCGTCGATCCCTGTCGGGCGATGTCGTCGATCACGCCATCCAGACCAGCGGGTAGGGTACCGCCCAGCTCGGTCACCCACCGCCGTACGGCCTCGGCCGCGCCTTTCCGGATCTGCCGTCCTTCGAGATCCAGTCCGGACATCCGAGTCGTCGCCGTAAAGGCGATGAATTCGTGTCGAGCGCTCAGCTGGCGCTCCCGAATGCCGAAGCGCTCTTTGGCCAGAACGACGATCGAACGCCCCTCGGGCGTCTCGTCGGCCAGCGAAGCGAGCTGGGCGACGTCGGCCAGCTCGTGCTCGCTATGGTTGCCGACCGGATAGAAGGCTGCCGCCATGCGATTGCCCAAGGTGATCGTCCCCGTCTTGTCCAGAAGGAGCGTCTGGACATCGCCGGCGGCCTCGACCGCCCTACCACTCATGGCCAGCACGTTTCGTTGGACGAGCCGGTCCATTCCGGCGATCCCGATGGCCGAGAGCAGGGCACCGATCGTGGTCGGGATCAAGCAGACGAGCAATGCGACGAGCACCACGACCGAGACGGGTGCTCCGGCATAATGGCCGAAGGGACGCAGTACCACCACGACCGGGATGAACACGAGCGTCAGCACTGCCAAGAGGATGGTCAGCGCGATCTCATTCGGAGTCTTCTGCCGGTTGGCTCCCTCGACCAGGGCGATCATCCGGTCCATGAACGTCTTGCCGGGCTCGGCGGTGATTCGGACAATGATGCGATCCGAGAGCACCTTGGTGCCACCGGTGACCGCAGAACGGTCCCCTCCCGATTCACGGATTACCGGTGCGGATTCTCCCGTGATGGCCGACTCGTCGACGGAAGCCACACCTTCGACGATCTCGCCGTCTGAGGGGATGACGTCTCCGACTTCGCAGACCACGAGGTCTCCCCGCACCAGGGAGGATGCTGCCACTCGATCCTCTACTTGATCGGCTCCGAGCCGGCGAGCTTGGGTCTCGGTCCGCATCCGGCGCAGCGTGTCGGCTTGGGCGCGTCCCCTGCCCTCGGCCATCGCTTCGGCGAAGTTGGCGAAGAGCACAGTCAGGAACAACCACGCGGTGATCGACCAGGAGAACAGGGTGGGGTGCGCGATGGACTCGGCAAAGGTCACCACGGTGCCGATAACGACAATGAACATCACTGGATTCTTGATCTGTACCCGTGGATCCAGCTTGGTGACGGATCCCTTCAGCGCATCGGCCAATATCGTCGGGTCGAAGATGCTTCGTTGACCGGCGACGCCATGGGACGAAGAAACCCCAGCTGTGCCCTGGGCATCAGGGGGCATGGCAGAAGTGACCGCGGTGTCGGTGTTGCTCACGGCAGGAGCCTCCACGAGGCAGCATTGGAGAAGTGAGTGAGCACGGTCCCGAAGAATTTGCCATGGGAGAGCTGTTCGACGATCGGACCGAGCGAGACCGCAGGAAGGAACGTGAGCCCACCGACCACGAGGATCACGCCGAGCACCAGTCCGACAAACATGACAGTGTCGGTACGAAAGGTCCCCGCCGATGCCGGCACGGTGCTTTTCGCAGCCAGCGCGCCGGCGAGTGCCAGCGTCGGCACGATGATCGCGAATCGGCCCATCAACATGGCGATTCCTCCAGCGACGTTGTAGAACGCACTGTTGCCAACGAGACCGGCAAAGGCCGAGCCATTGTTGTTGGCCTGCGACGTGAAGGCGTAGAGGATCTCGGTGAAGCCATGCGGACCTCCGTTGAGTGGACCGGCTCGCCCTGCGTGGATGGAGACGGCGATCCCGGTAAGGACGAGCACCGTGATCGGCATGATGAGGATCCCGAGCCCGGCCAGCTTCACTTCGCGAGATTGGATCTTCTTTCCCAGGTACTCGGGCGTTCGTCCGATCATCAGTCCGCCGAGGAACACGGCGATGATGGCGAAGAGGAGGAACGTGTAGAGGCCGCTGCCGACGCCCCCCGGGCTCACCTCTCCGAGCATCATCCCCGTCAAGAGCCCAAAGCCACCGATCGGGGTGTAGGAGTCGTAGGAGCTGTCGGCGGACCCGGTGGAAGTCTGCGTGGATGCGGCCCCGTAGAGCGCCGATTGCGTGTCGCCGAAACGGACTTCCTTGCCTTCCATGTTGCCGGAGGGCTGGTGGGCGATACCGGCTGCGGCGACCGCAGGGTTGACCTGATGCTCGGCATACACGATGATGGTGGTCCATGCGCCGAACAGGATGAGCATCGCGGCCAGCACAGCCACTCCCTGGCGCAAGGCTCCAACCATCTTGCCGAACACGTAGGTGATCGCGACCGGGATGGACAGGATCAGGACAATCGAAAGAAAATTCGTGAGCCCGGTGGGGTTCTCGAACGGGTCGGCACCGTTGGCATTGAAGAACCCGCCACCATTGGTGCCAAGCTGCTTGATCGTTTCCATGAAGCCCACGGGGCCACGAGGGATCGTCTGCGTCACCTTGTCGAGAGCGTCTTTGACATGGACCGGACCTGCCATCGTCTGGACCGCCCCCTGGGCGACGAACACGACTCCGAACACGAACGCGATCGGCAGGAGCACGTAGAGACACCCTCGGACGGTGTCGACCCAGAAGTTTCCGATGGTCGAGGAACCCTTGCGGGCGAAGCCGCGGATGAGTGCGATGGCGACCGCGACTCCCACTGCGGCCGAGACGAATTGCTGGACCATCAGCGCACCCGTTTGGGCGAAGTACGACATCGTCGACTCACCTGCGTAGTTCTGCCAATTCGTGTTCGTGACGAACGAGACGGCGGTGTTCCAGGACAGTGCCGGTGAGATCGCCCCCAAGTGCTCAGGGTTGAGCGGGAGTGAGCCTTGGATGCGAAAGATCAGGTAATCGACGAGAATGAACGTGGCGGAGAACACGAGCAAGGAGGTGGCATAGCGCCTCCAACTCTGCTCGCGGTCCTGTGCAGTGCCGATGAGCCGGTAGATCGGACGTTCGATGAAGCCGAGAAAGTGAGCTCGTGTGTCGTAGACGGCAACCATGTAGGCACCGAGGAAGCGCCAAGCCAATGCCAACAGCACTACCAGCGCCACAACGGTGAGGGCGAAGGCCATCGGCAGGGAACCTCAGAACCACTCGGGCTTGAACAGTGCCACGCAGAGGTAGCAGAAGGCGACGACAGCCACAGCCAGGAGGAGCCCGTCGGTGACGCTCATACTCGATCGAGTGCCCAAGCGAGCCCTGCCATCACGGCGAAGAAGACGATGGTTCCGATGACTGCCAGGAGATCGCCCATATGATCATTGTGGGTGCGGAGATGTCAACGGAGTGTCGACATGTGACCCGATGGCGTCAAATTTTCGTCAACGTGAGCTTGTCGGGGAGCTCGCAGTTCGGTTCCCTCGGCACGACGCGCGGGTGGAGCTCGAGATGGCGCCGGAAAGCGCGCTCGAACGTGTTCGGCGACCCTGAGCAATCAACCAGGATCATCGAGGGTCGTGCAGTTGGTGTTGCCAGGCGCGCAGCGCAGGCACGGATGCGAGAACCACGACTCCGGCCGCGGCAGCGAGGAGGGCTGCATACCCGTAGGCATAGGCCGCCCCGATGCCGTAGAGCAGTCCCATCGCGAGGTTGGCGACAAACGTCCCGACGCCTCTGGCAGACGAGAGCGCACCCATTCCCCTCCCGGCCGCGGCCCCGGAGCGGAGCACCGACATCGCGGTGGGCTCGAGGGTCTCCACGATCCCGAGAGAGAAGCCGATGATCGCCACTCCCACGAAGAGCACCCCGGTCCCCAGGTGCTCTCCATACCCTGCGGCCAGGAGCACGGCGCCCGCCGCCGCTCCCAGGTAGCCCAGCGAACCGAGCCGCATGAACTGCGCCGCCGGCCCTTGTCCGAGCCGACCGCCGAGCAGGTACCCGGTAGCCGACGACGTGGCCTGGAGCACGAGGAAAGCACCGAGACCGTCGACGAGCCGTCCGCTCCCTTGGGCGACGGTGAGCACGGGGAACCCGACGCTGTAGAAGGTGAAGCCGTACAGCGCTGCGGCGATCAGCAGGGGACGGCTTCCGGGCGGAGCGGGAGCAGCGGCCGGCTCGGCATCTGCTCCCAGCGCACTGGTACCGGGAGAAGGTGCAGTCGTATCTCGGGTGGGAGCTCGACGCCGCTGGCCGACGCGCGCCCGCGAGAGCGAGAACGTCGATACGACGAGTGGGAAGGCCGTGACGAGGAAGATCCAGCGGAAGGCGACGTGCTCGGAGACTGCACACAGGACGTAGATGCCGGCGAGCACGCCTCCTCCAACGTCGAGGGCGTGGAGGAACCCGAAGGCCGAGGAGCGCCACCGCTCCTCGGGTACGGCGTCGACCAGCATCACCCGGCGAGAAGGCGAGCGGAGGTTGCGCGCCCACCAGCCGCCGGTGAGGAAGCCGATGGCCCAGGCAGGGTTGGCGACAAGCGCGCACAGGGACAGCAAGGGGATGAGCGAGTTCCCCCACAGGGCGAGCTTTCGATGGCCGACGCGGTCGCCGATACGTCCGCCGGCGTAGGAGCACAGCGCGCCACCCCCGTAGCTGACGGCACTGGCCAATCCAAACTCCCAGACGGGCTGGTGGAGGGTGACGACAAGCAGCAGGGGAAAGCCGGCGAGCACTGCTTGGTAGCCCAAGTCGGCAAAGCAGGCCGACAACGAGATGGCCCACACGTCCGAGGTCCGCCAGGGCGCACCAGAGGAGGACGTCCCAGTTCCTGGGGTACGCGCCTCACTCATCGCTGGTGGCGCGTGAGCGTTCGGCGGCGATTGGTCGACAAGAGCACTCTCCAGCCGGCACAGGTGGAGCGCTCATCGCACGAGGGTCGGTCAGGTACGACGCCTCGATCGTTGACGGGTGCCATCCGACGAGCGTAGGCGGTCGGTCAGGTCCCTAGCAGTTCCTCGATCGAGTCGTACGTGCGAGCCCGATGGCGCACGGGCGCTCCTCTGCGCCGTTCTCAGCGGCGCGTGGTCATCGGCCCCACCAGGTTTTCCGCTTGGCAGGTGGCGTGGAGTCGCACTGGCAGCGGTCTTCGGCTGGTACGTGGCCCAAGACCTGTTCGACGTGTGCACCGCACCCTTTCCAGGTCGGACGCCCGCACTTTCGGCAAGTGACTGCTCTACACATACCCCCGAGGGTATCAGGCCGGAAGGCCCGATCGCGTCATCCGGGCTACCCGGTGCCGGCAGATCCGCCAGGGACGCGAGCCCGCTACGTCCGCCAGCCTCGCCGGGCTCGCCGGGCTCGCCGGGCTCGCCGGGCCATCTTCTTCAGGCTGCGAAGCATCTTGATGTGGCGTGCCGTGTCGGAGACCAGCACGTCGAGCACCATTGCGGCGATCGGACTCTCCGCGTTTGCCCGCAGGCGGCGAGCCAAGCGCCGTAGCTCGCCCCGGTCGCGTCGCTCGACGTCGAGGAATCGTTCGGTGCTTGCCAGGAGCTCGTCGGGATCGAACTGCATGTCGGCCGCCGGAACCGTCCTCCCGCGCTCTTCCATCGTGGATTCTGCCCGCACGGTGTTCGCAAGCTCCATCAAGAGGCGATGGTGGCGGCGCTCGTCTTCCACGATGAGGCTGATGAGATACGAGGCGGCGCGCGAACTGGTGGTTGCGGCCGTTCGCTCATAGTCGGAGATGACACTTTCCTCGCTGCGCTCGTGAGCGACGAGCGCGTCGAAGAGCTCTTGCTCGGAAACACTCGCACCGTGAAGACGTTCAGTGGACGCTGCAGTCATCGCTCGTCCCTCCTCAACCATCGGGCCCATTCCTTCATGCCCATCCTGAGCGCCCCCGGGCATCCCTGAAAGGGCCGAAAGTCCCTACGAGCGACCCTGCGACGGGTCGGTCGAGCGCCTCACTGTCGCCGGAGTGTCGCTCGGCGCAAGGTGCGAGCGGCATGCTCCGCTGCGTCCAGCAGGACCTCGACCTCTTCCTCGGTGACCTGGTCGAAGTCCTGGTACCACTGGCCCACCGACGCGAAGTGTGCTGGGACGTGCAAAGCGATGACCCGGTCGGCGAGGTCACCGAGCTTTGCGATCGCACCTCGGGCGGCGACCGGTGCGGCCACGAGCAGCGCGCTGGGGCATCGTGCTCGTACGACCTGGCAGGCTGCGGTCATCGACGAGCCGGTGGCGATGCCGTCGTCGATCAAAAGAGCGATCCTCCCGGTGATCGGAAGCACACCATGGCGACCTCGGAGGAGCAGTGATCGAGCGTCGACTTCAGCCTGTGCTCGCGCGATGGCGCCGTGCACCCAGTGGTCGTCGACCCCGGCGTCGTGCGCCATCGCCCGGTCGATCACCACTACCCCTTTCTCCGCAACGGCCCCAAGGGCGAGCTCGGCCTGCCCCGGAGCTCCGACCTTGCGTACGATCGCGACATCGAGGGGCGCGTCGAGGACCGCGGCCACTTCGGCCGCCACCGGCACCCCGCCTCGGGGGAGGGCAAGGACGAGCAAAGGAGCTCCTCGATACTCCGCCAGCGCTTCTCCGAGCTCTCGACCTGCGGCCCGGCGGTCCTGGAACGTGGGAGGCGCCATGGACCGAGGGATCGGATCAGCGCCGAGCCGGCGCAGCCCGTTGGAGGAACGCCTCGACGTCGGCCGCGGTGATCAGCCCTTGGACGTGGCCGGCGCTCCCTACGGGCAGCACGTTGCGCCTGGCCGCGTTGAATGCCTCCAGGGCAGTGGGATACAGCGGTGCCTTGGGATCGAGAAGGGGGACGTGCTCGGCGACCGAGCCCGCCAGCGCGTGGGGGGGAGCACTCATGAGCGCGTCGTGAGACACCATGCCGACGTAGCCGGAGGGTCCCTCGATCGGGATCGATGGACCTGGGAATGGTGGGTAGCGCACGAACACCTCGCCGATCGGCACCGTGTCGAGGATGGCGTAGGGAGGTCGAACCGCGAGATCGCTGACCGTCCAATTGCCCAGCGCGCCTTTGAGCTTGGACATGCGGGACTCCCCCTGGGCCCCGAGGAGGACGAAGATCCCAATGAGGACCAACCAGATGTCAACGAAGAGCCCGAGCACGATCATGGCGGCGCTGAGCATCGTGGCCACCCGGACTGCGACGGCAGTTGCCCACTGGTCACCGTGGTGTCGGGAGAGCCATGCCCTCAGTACGCGTCCCCCGTCCATGGGCAGGGCGGGAAGCAGGTTGAAGCCGGCGAGAACGACGTTCATCCAGGCCACCCGCACCAGGATTGAGCCGGTGAGCAACGACGGTGGCCAGAGGGCTGCGCCGGTCAACGCGCCGAGCACCCCGAGAACCAGTGCCAGTCCGGCGCTGGTGAGAGGACCGGCGGCGGCGATCGCGAGCTCGTCTTCGGACGAGCGCGTGAGGTCGGGTATCTCCGACACGCCACCGATCGGGAGAAGGACGATGTCATGCACGGCCAGGCCGCGCCGCCGGGCAACCAGGCTGTGGCCCAGCTCGTGGAGGACCACTGAACCGAAGAGCAGGGCCAACCATCCGAGCGCGGCCAGTACCGTGCTCATGCCGGCCCCGCCGACCAGCACGACGACGAGGACGACGAGCGCAGCAAACGACCAGTGCACTCGGATAGGGATTCCCCTGATCCTGCCGATCTGCCATGAGTGGCCCATAATGCACCTCCAATCCGATACAACACGATTGGTCGGCCGGCTATGCCAGGCGCACGTCCACCGCAGGTATCTCGAGCAGCATCGCCTGCCGGATGGGCGTGTCCGCGCTGGCCTACGGCCGATGCCGGTAACGTGCGAATGGATGTTGCTGGAACGGCCCGCCGGCGAGGACGGTCGCCCGATCAGGGGCCGGATTGCCGCGGCGGCTTCTGCCGCAAGGGGCCTCGCCGGTGAGCAGAACGTCCGCCCCTGGACGTGGTGGCAGGAGCGGTCCGGGCAGCTTTTGACTCCGACTCCAGGTGGTGGCGAACCGGTCGGACCGGGGACCTTGGGCCATTTGGCCCTGGTGCCGTGGAGCCGGCGGCAACATGATCGTGGGCGGAGGGATCGAAGGGCTCGAGGAGCCGGTTCCGGACGACGGATGAGATGGTGAGCGAAATGGCCGACAGATCGAGATGCCATTGGGCGAGCCTCGGCGACGAGACCCGACAGCGACCGAGGAAGGCTGGAGCCACGTCTTGGTTCGGTGGCCACCGGAGGGAGCAAATTGCGGGCGTGGCATACCCGATCGTTCTGCTCCGCTTGGCGCCGTCGAGGGGTCGATGACCGCGCCCCCCGGCACCGCGCCCCCCGGCGGCTCCGTCGGGAGCCGGGCCATGTCCATGATGGGTCTGGCCGTCGGGAACGTGTGGACCAAGAAAGCTCGGTCGGCCGGTCTGGCATTCGCCGTGGCCATCGCGGTCATGACCGTGGTGACCCTCACCGCAGTGAGCGCCAGCCTCGAGACATCGGCAGCGGCCATTCTCACGATCGGCAAGGCGGACTTCACCGTCGCCCAGAAGGGCGTGTCCGACATCCTGTCGAGCTCTCTTGACGACAGCCAGCTCGCCCGAGTGCAAGCCACCCCGGGGGTCGCCAGCGCCGTCGGGGTACTGGTGGAGACCGAGCGCCTCGACGCGGCGAACCCGCTCTTTCTCGAGATCGGTATCCAGCCCCAGGACCTCGCGCCCTTCGGTGTCCGGATCGTGGCCGGGCACGCCTACGGAGCCGATGCTCCCCACGAGATCATGCTGGGATGGCGGGCGGCCCAGAACTTCGGGGACCACGTGGGGAGCATCTTCCACACCAACGGGACGTGGTACACGGTGGTGGGGATCTATTCGACGGGGATCTCCTTTGGGGACTTGGGATCGATGTTCCCGCTGCCGATCCTCCAGGCCTACAACCGCGTGCCCGGTTCCATCACGATGGCCTTCGTGAAAGTTACGACTGGGGACTCCATTCCGGCCGTCGAGCATGCGCTGACGTCGGCGAACCCCGAGCTCACCACCATTCGTACCGCGTCGCAGTTCGGCCGGGCGGACAGGAACCTCGTCTTCCTCCAGGCGGCAGCGGCCGGGAGCACCGTGCTCGCGATCCTGATCGGTGCCGTCATCGTAGGCAATTCCATGCTGCTTTCCCTCTTCGAGCGGACGCGTGAGTTCGGTCTGCTCCGAGCGGTCGGCTGGTCACGATGGCGGGTGCTGTTGCTCATGCTCGGAGAAGCTGTTGTCGTTGGGCTGCTCGGCGTCGCCGCCGGCGTGCTGCTGGCGTACCTGGCGGTCATCGTGCTCGAGACCCTCCCGGATCTCCAAGGGGTGCTGCACACCAATTTCACCGCCAGCATCGTGGCCCGAGGGCTGGCCACCGGATTGGGGATGACCGTGATCGGCACGCTGTACCCCGCACTCCGGGCGGCGTTCTTGAAGCCGCTCGAGGCGCTCAGCCATGAGTAGCTCCGAGCACACCACGCTGGGCGGCGCCGCGGCCGTTCCGAGCCAAGGAGCCGTGTCTGCGGGGCGACCGCTGGTCGAGGTGCACGATCTGGTCAAGGTGTACGAAGGTTCGCTCGGCAAGGCTCTCGACCACCTCGACCTCTCGGTGGCACCAGGGGAGTTCGTCGCGATCACCGGGCCGTCGGGCTGTGGCAAATCGACCCTCTTGCACCTCCTCGCAGCGCTGGACACTCCGACATCGGGGAGCATCAGGGTCGCCGACTACGACCTGCTCCGATCCCGTGATCTCGATCACTACCGCCGCTTCCAGGTCGGCCTCGTGTTCCAGCTCCACAACCTCCTGCCCAGGCTCACCGCTGTCAAGAACGTGGAGATCGCCATGATGGGCACGCACCGATCGGCGGCCGAGCGTCGGAGCCGGGCCGAGGAGCTCTTGGACGACGTCGACCTCCAAGGGAGAGACGGACGCCGTCCTACGGAGCTCTCGGGAGGAGAGCGTCAGCGCGTGGCGATTGCTCGCGCCCTGGCCAACGAGCCCAAAGTACTGCTGGCCGACGAGCCCACCGGCAGCCTGGATTCCGCAGCCGTCCAGACCGTGCTCGCGCTGTTCGACCGGATCCGACGGGATCACGGGACCACCATCCTCTTGGTCACCCACGACCCGATGGTGGCCGAAGCGGCCGATCGGACGGTGCACATGAGGGACGGTGCCATCGTCACTCAGGCCTGACCGGCACGACATCCCGGGGCTGCGGTTCCGGGGCGTTCGAGCGGCCCGTCAGCTCATCGTGAGCACCGCCGCGCCGCTGAAGCGGTCGGCCGCCAAGTCGGCCAGTGCTTCGGGTGCTCGATCGAACGGGTAGGGCGTCGTGTGCACGCTGATACCGATGCGGGCCGCGGTGGCCAGGAACTCCTCCCCGTCACGGCGGGTGTTGGCCGTCACGCTCCGCAGCTCGCGCTCGTAGAAGAGGTGGGTCTCGTAGTCGAGCTCGGGAACGGCGCTCAAGTGGATCCCGGCAACGGCGAGCACGCCGCCGCGGTCGAGGGCGGACAGCGCCGTGGGCACGAGGTCGCCGGCAGGGGCGAACAAGATCGCCGCGTCGAGGGGCTCGGGAGGTACTTCGCCGTTTCCGACTGCGCTCGCCGCCCCGAGGGCGAGGGCCAGCGACCGGGCTTCGGCCGACCTCGTGACCACGTGGACGCGCATGTCCTCGGCGAGGGCGACCTGCGCTGCGAGGTGGGCCGAGCCACCGAACCCGTAGATCCCGAGCCGTCCTTTCGGAGGGCACCCGGTGCGGCGGAGCGCCCGGTAGCCGATGATCCCGGCGCACAGCAGGGGTGCGGCTTGGGCGTCGCCGAACGCCTCTGGGAGGTGGTACGCGTAGCGCTCGTCCACCACGGCGTACGGGGCATAGCCGCCGTCCACGTCCCACCCGGTGAACACGGGGTCAGTGCAGAGGTTCTCCTGGC
The DNA here is from genome assembly GCA_027342785.1 of Acidimicrobiaceae bacterium. Lineage (GTDB taxonomy): Bacteria > Actinomycetota > Acidimicrobiia > Acidimicrobiales > RAAP-2 > JAJYWF01. The sequence continues at coordinate 27,227 of DAHWPS010000072.1, read as the reverse complement.
CCCGGACGCAGAAGCGGCAGCTCCCGCACGTCCTGGCCAGCCAGGCGATGCCCACACGCTCACCCAGCTCGAACCTCGTGCATCCCGGTCCCAGCCGCTCGACCGTGCCGACCGCCTCGTGACCCGGCACGACCAGCGGGCGCCGGGGGGTGAGGTCGCCCTCGGCCAGGTGCAAGTCGGTCCGGCAGACGCCACAGGTCCGGATGGCCACCTGGACCTGCCCGGGTCCGGGCTCGGGGACTGCTCGCTCGATGAGGCGCAACGGACCGCTGGCGATCGGCCCTGGGCGGTCAACCGCCCACACCCGCATGGTGCTCACCGCTCCTCCCTCCTTTCGTGCGTCCTCGTTGGAGGCTCGACGTGACCGGCCCCCGACGTGACCGGCCCCCGACACGACCGGCCCCGGCGGGAAAGTCTCCCGCCGGGGCCGGCACTCGCGCACCCGCGGAGCGAGGGTTCCTCGGGTGCGCGGTCCTTCGTGTGCAGCGCCGCTGCGCACGAAGCCCGGTTCAGGCTGCCGCCGTGCGCTCGTGGCGGCTCGGGAACTCTGCCTCCTCGGGCGTCCGCTTGAGGTGCAAGAGCCCGAGGCCGGTCAGGATCAGCATGAGGAACGCGAGCACGAATGCGGCGATACCCGCCCAGAAGGCGATCGTCCCGAAAACGCTGAACGCGTACGCCTCGAGCAGGAGCCCTCGCAGCGTGGTGCCCTGGAAGGAAGTGGTCACGAGCCCGGCCAGCTTCTTTGTGGAGGGGTTCGCCCGGGAGGCCGTGCTGAGCTTCGCGTAGACACCGCCGTAGGGCATCTCGCTCAAGTGGATGGCGATGAAGTGTGTCGCGTATGCCTGTGCCTGTGTTCCCGTGAGCAACTGCTCGCCGGCATAGGGGAGGAGGTAGGGCTTCATTGTGGGGGTGATCTCGGTCCCCGGCTTGGCATGAGCGAATGCCGCGGCCGACGGGAAATAGATCTCCTGGCGCGCGAGCTGGTTGTGGACGTTCGAGCTTGCAAAGCTCGATCCCCACATGAGCAGCGCACCGGCGACCACCAGCACCACTACCAGCATTCCACCTCCCATGGTGAGGATGAGGTCGAAGGTCTTTCTCTTCATCAGTCGTTCCTTTCATGGTCCGACCGCCGCTACCCGGCGGGCTCTCGTGCTTCCACTATGAACGTGCAAGCGCGCCCCCGGCAGGGCCGAAAGTCCCCGGTCGAAAGGACGGTATTCATCCCCGCCCAGCCGCGCACCTGAGCGGGGTTCTCAGGTGACGCGGATCTTGACCGTGCCCGACCCGAGGGTCGGGTGCGTGGCCGTGACGGTCACCGTGCCGCGCCGGCCCGGCAGCGAGCGCACCCAGACGGCACCCACGCCCCCGTTTGTGCCGAAGGCGAATGGCGTCTCTCCCACCAGTCTGCACGGGCCGTGGACCGCCAGGTCCACGTCGCCGGTCACGTACGGGCGCGGCGCGCCGAAGCGGTCCACTGCCCGAAAGCTCACCCTGGTGGCATCCGGTCCGTCCGCGGTGATCTCGCTGTCGTCGGCCGCCACGGCAAGGTGGTCGCCCGAGGTGTCGGCCGCGTACCGCATCGATGCCGCCACGCGCCCTTTGACGTAGCCGTCGATCCGCAGCTCGGGCAGCGACGACGCGTCGACCGATGACACGTCGAGGAGGAACGGTGGGTAGGGCAGGTGCGGGTACGCGGCCGTGTCGGGGTGGAGGGTCGCGTAGTGGTGGTTGCCGACGTAGACCTCGAGCCGTTCACAGTTGGAGCAGATCATCGCCGTGCTCCCGAGCGACGTGACCGAAGAGACCGGTGAAAAGTCCCAATAGAACGCCGGGGCGATCACTGCCCGGATGGCCGGGTCGACTTGGGATTGGTAGAAAGCGGCACCGGGCTTGAGCACCCGGAAGGTGTCGCAGACCCCGGGCCACTTCACGTTCTCGAAGATGAAGCCGTTGAGGGAGTCGTAGTCGAACCCGCACCAGCCGAGAAGGCCGCAGTAGCGCGTGGTCGAGGCGGCGATGTCGTGCACCTCGGCATGGAGGCGCGCCTGCTCCTGCTGGATTGCCTGGGGGTCGGTTCGCCGGTAGTACGGGGCTCCGTCGAGGGCTCCGACGGCTTCGGTCACGAGGTAAGGCACCCCGGCGAGAGGCGGCAGGAGGCCGGCCGCCGTCGACGAGTGGGTGTAGTCGTCGTACGCGAACACGTCCTGGACCCATGTCGCGGTCGAGTAGATGTCCATCGCCCCCGAGGTGGGCCGGGTGCCGTCGAGCTCGTCGGCGACGGCCTTGGTCTGGGTGTAGAGGGCCGGGTCGGGTGTGGACTCGTTCACTTGGACTCCCCAGATGACCACCGACGGGCGGCTCCGGTCACGCCGGACCATGTCGGTGACGTTCTGGACGACCAGGTCGTCGAATGTCTGGTTCCCCAGGTAGTGCCATCCCGGCGTCTCTTCCCACACCAAGAGGCCCAGCTCGTCGCAGGCGTCGAGGAAATGCGGCGATTGGGGGTAGTGCGAGCAGCGAACCATGTTGCAGTTGAGCTCGTGTTTCAAGATCTCGGCGTCGCGGCGTTGCACCCGGGCCGGCATCGACATCCCGGCGAACGGGTAGATCTGGTGGCGGTTCAGCCCGAAGAGCTGGAGCCGCCGGCCGTTCAGGTAGAAGCCGTCGAGCTCGAAGCGCGCATCGCGCAAGCCGATCCGCCGCGAGTCGGTGTGCAGCGGCCGACCGTCTTTTTCGACGGTGACCTCGACTGTGTAGAGCACCGGGTCGTCCACATCCCAGAGGCGGACCGCTCCCAGCCCGTCCAGCACCAAGTGGACGTCCTGGCTCCCAGGGCCGTCGACGGTCACGAGAGACGATGCCCGGGCCAGCACCCGCCCCCCGCCGCTCGAAGCGCGCACGAGGCTCGCCGACACCCGGTACGCGCCCGTGGCCGGTGCCGCCCCTGTGCGCCCCGCGCCGGCGTCGACAGTGGCCCGCACGTCCACCCGTCGGCTCGAGCTGGTCACGTCGGCCGGGGCGGCGAACACGTCGGAGACGTACACCGGAGGGACGATCCGGAGCCCCGCGTGGCGCGACAGCCCGCCGGGCTCCAGGAAGTCGATCGAGGCCGGTCCTGTCGGGCTGCCTTCGGGCGGCACGTTGACCCAGTGCGAGTCGAGGTGGACGACCAGCACGTTCTTCTCGTCGGCGACGTGTTCGGTCACCTCGTAGCTGAACGGCAGGTACCCGCCCTGGTGGACGGGGAGCGCGGTCCCGTTGAGCGACGGCGTGGCGATGGTGAGCGCGCCGTCGAAGTCGAGCAGGACCCGAGACGAGCGGGGCGACGCCGGCAAGTCGAACGTCCGGCGGTAGGTCCATGTGCGCTCCCAGGTCGCCACGTCCCAGTTGCGCCATGACAGGTCAGTCACGCAGTGGGGGAGTGTCGCCGGCATCCAGCCCCCGGACGCGGGTCCGAACTGCCACCCTGTATCGAGGGAGGAGACGATGGTGGCCGCCTCGGCTCCTCCTTGCGTCTGCGCGGCGGCCCCCGAGCGCGACGTCGTCGCGCACCCCGAAGCCCCGGTCGCCACCCCGAGCGCCCCGGCAGCGAGGAGCGCCCGCCGGGAGATCCTGCGAGGGCCGGGCCCCGGCTCGCGAGGTCGGGCGCCGGTCGTCAACGGGCGAGCTGGCGCAGGACGTACGGCAGGATGCCACCGTGACGGTAGTACTCGGCCTCCATGGGGGTGTCGATCCGCACCCGGGCCGGGATCTCGACGGTTCCGCGCTCGCCGGCAGCTTGCACCGCCACCTCCTTGGGCAGCGCGCCCTCGCCGAGGGCGCCGAGCCCGGTCACCGAGAAGGTCTCGTGCCCCGTGAGCCCGTACGAGGCCGCCGACTCGCCCGGCGGGTACTGGAGCGGGAGGATGCCCATACCGACCAGGTTGGAACGGTGGATGCGCTCGTAGCTCTCGGCCAGGACGAAGCGCACGCCGAGGAGCAGGGGGCCTTTGGCTGCCCAGTCGCGGCTCGAGCCCGACCCGTACTCCCGGCCGGCCAGCAGCGCCAGCGGCACGCCTTCTCGGCGGTAGCGCTCCGCGACGTCGTAGATGGTGCCCGGCTCGCCGTCGGGGAGGTGGACCGAGACCCCGCCCTCGGTGCCGGGAGCAAGGAGGTTGCGGAGACGAACGTTCGCAAACGTCCCCCTCGCCATGACCTCGTGGTTGCCCCGGCGCGCCCCGTACGAGTTGAACTCGGCCCTGTCGACGCCGTGGGCCACGAGGTACTCTCCGGCGGGCGAGCTCGGTTTGATGGAGCCTGCCGGGGAGATGTGATCGGTGGTGACGCTGTCGCCGAGCACGGCGAGCACCCGGGCACCTTCGATGTCGGCGACCCGGCCCGGCTCGGGGCCCATGCCTTCGAAGTACGGGGGCCGAAGCACGTAGGTGGAGCGCTCGTCCCAGGCGAACGTCTCTCCCGCGGCCACCGCCACCGAGCGCCAGCGGTCGTCGCCGTCGAAGACCGACGCGTAGCGCCTGCGGAACTCCTCTTGGGTGAGGGCGCCGCGGATCACCTCGGCGACCTCCTGCTGGCTCGGCCACAGGTCGGCCAGGGTGATCGGCTCGCCGTCGGGGCTCACGCCGAGGGGATCGGTGGTGAGGTCGATGTCCATGGTCCCGGCCAGCGCGTAGGCCACCACCAGCGGAGGGGACGCCAGGTAGTTGAGCCGCACGTCGGGATGGATGCGGCCCTCGAAATTCCGGTTGCCCGACAGCACTGCGGCCACCGACAGGTCGTTGGCCTGGACCGCGTCGGAGACGCCGGGCAGGAGCGGGCCGGAGTTCCCGATGCACGTGGTGCAGCCGAAGCCCACGAGATCGAACCCCAGCCGGGCCAGGGGCTCGGCCAGGCCTGCCCGCGCCAGGTAGTCCATCACGACCCGGGACCCAGGGGCGAGGGAGGTCTTGACCCACGGCCGAGAGGTGAGGCCCCGCGCCACGGCCCGCTGGGCCACGAGCCCGGCGGCCACCATCACCTGGGGGTTCGAGGTGTTGGTGCAGCTCGTGATGGCGGCGATCACGATGTCGCCGTCCGCCAGCTCCCGACCGGTCGCCTCCCCATCGGCGCGGGGGGTGCCCGAAGCCGGCGGGTGCCCGAGCGCGGTCCGGAACGCCCGGCCCGCCCCGGCGAGCGGGACACGGTCCTGGGGGCGCGAGGGGCCGGCGAGGCTGGGCTCGATCGTCGACAGGTCGAGGTCCACCGTCTCGGATTAGACGGGCTCGGTGGCGCCCGGGTCGTGCCACAGCCCCTGCTCTTTGGCGTAGGCCTCGACCAGCGCCACGTGGTCGGGGTCGCGCCCGGTGAACGTGAGGTAGTCGATGGTGGCCCGGTCGATGGGGAAGACGGTGCACGTGGCGCCGTACTCGGGCGACATGTTGCCGATGGTCGCCCGGTTCTCCACCGGCAGCGACGCCACGCCCGGGCCGTAGGCCTCGACGAATTTTCCGACCACCCCGTGGCGGCGGAGGAGCTCGGTGATGGTGAGGACCACGTCGGTCGCAGTGGTCCCTTCGGGAGCCTCGCCGTGCAGATGCAATCCGACGACGGGCGGCATCAGCATGGAGAGCGGCTGCCCCAGCATGGCGGCCTCGGCCTCGATGCCCCCGACCCCCCAGCCGAGCACGCCCAAGCCGTTGACCATGGTGGTGTGGGAGTCGGTCCCGACCACCGTGTCGCAGTAGGCCCGCCCATCGGGGGTGGCGAAGACGACCCGGGCCAGGTGCTCCAGGTTGACCTGGTGGCAGATGCCGGTGCCCGGCGGCACCACCCGGAACTGGTCGAACGATCCCTGGGCCCAGCGCAGGAGCTGGTAGCGCTCGACGTTGCGCTCGTACTCGATGGCCACGTTCTCGTCATAGGCGTCCGGGCTGCCCGACCGTTCGGCGATGACCGAGTGGTCGATGACCAGCTCGACCGGGACGAGCGGGTTGATGCGGGCCGGATCGCCACCGAGCAGCGCCAATGCGTCGCGCATGGCGGCGAGGTCCACGACAGCCGGCACGCCCGTGAAGTCCTGCATGAGCACCCGCTCGGGCGAGAAGGCGAGCTCTCGGGCGTCCTCTGCCGCCGCCCCGTGGGCTGTGGGCCGGCGGCCCCACCCGGCCAGCGCCTCGACGTCGGCCGCGGTGACCCGCATGCCGTCCTCGTGACGGAGCACGTTCTCCAGCAGGACCTTGATGCTGTAGGGGAGCCGCTCCACGTCGTGGGCGAGCGAGTCGGCGCCGATCCGGAAGATCTCGAACGTCCGGTCCCCTACGCGGAGCATGGAGCGCGAGCTGAAGCTGTCAGGGTGGGAGGAAGCCATGGGGCCATTCTGCCCGCTCGCCGCGGCCCCCCGCTCGCCGCGGCCCCCCGCTCCCCGCTCAGCTCTTTTTCCCGTGCGCCTGGTGCCCGGGTGCGCCCGGCAGCCCGCGCACGCTCCACTTGTGGACCACCGAAGGCGTCCCTCGGGCTCCGGGGACCTCGTGCACCGGCAGGCGCAGCTCGAGGTCCGAGACGGAGACCGTGAACGTCCCGTTCGACGGGCGCGTGTACGGTGTGTCCTGCCCCAGGATCTCGAGCTCGGCGGCGTGCCCGGCGGCGAAGTGCCACGCGCCCGGATTGAGCTGCAGCGCCTGGACGCCCTTCTGCGAAGCCGCGTCGAGCCGGTACACGCCGCGGGTAATGAGGGTCTCGGTCCCGGTCGCCAGGTCCACGTCGAGCAGGCGCTCGGTGATGTAGGCGTCGTCGCCCACGACGTGAAAACGAGCGGTCACCGTCGGGGCGCCGAGGAGCGTGTAGCCCGACCCCGTCGCCGCCGGCAGCCGGTAGATGGCGACGCCGGGGCCCTGGGCGGAAGGTGTCGCCGGCGCGCTCGCACAGGCGCCGCCCCCGTAGACCGGGTCGAAGGTCTTGGAGATTGTCGGGTTGGCGGGCGCCGAGCCGACCGTCTGGGCGGCTGGCGAGCTGTAGTCGACCTCGCCGGGGTGGAGCCCCGCCCAGGTGCTCGCGTGGTAGGGCCCGCCGGCGGGTGCTGTCTTCGGGCAGGTCTCGGTGAGCGCGGTCGCACCCATCGTCGGTTTGGTCTTCGACCCCTTCAGGTAGTACTCGAGGAACGACTTGATGCGCGATCTGAGCAGCGCGAGCTCCGCCGGCTTGTTCTGCCCGCGCATGTGCCCGCCGTCGAAGTCGAACAGCGAGATCGGGTCTGACGGGAACAAGGAGCGCTCCAGGTTGTAGTACCGGACCGCTGTGTTGACCGGGAAGATTGTGTCGGTGAACCCGTTCGCCAGGAGCAGTGGCGCCGGCGCTTCGCGCTTCATCCCGTAGGCCCCGTCGAGCAGGTAGAGCGAGGAGTGGTAGTGGGCGATCTGCTGGACCAATGACTTGTCGGCGGGCGTTGTGTACGGCTCGCCGGCCGAGATCGTCTGGTACCAGCTCGTCACGTTGTCGACCGTCGCGCTCGAAGGCGCGTACGAGCCTTCGAGGGCCCCGAGGGTGTACAGACCGCTCAGGATCGACTTCTTCTCGACACCGATCGGCGACAGGTCGGTCGTCGCCGTCGGCAGCGCGTAGTCGAGCGTCCGCCCGTTGGGCATCAGCGCGTAGGCCAGGTCGCTGAACCCGGCGAAGGGTGCGGCCGCTGCGATATGGAGCGGCGTCCCGTCAGGGCTGCGCCAAGGCACCAGCTTCCCGTTCGGCAGCATCTCGCGGTTGTCGAGCGTGGCCAGCTCGAGGCTGACCCCCGCGCCGTAGGACTCGCCGGTCACTCCGATCCGGTTGGGGTTCACGAGATGCTCGTCGACGAGGAGGCCGATCGCGTACTGGATGTCGCGGGCCTCGTAGCGGTAGTCGTCGAGGTGGATGTACCCGTTCTTGCAGGCGGCAGGGTTGACGAGCCGCGATGCCGGGGTGCCGCACGAGTCGCCCCACCCGCGGGCCGTGACTTGGAGGACGGCGTACCCGTCCGACGCCCACTCGGCAGCAGTCGGGCCGCCGAACTGCGTGTCGTTCAGCCCCGCGGGCGGGTCACCCCAGCCGTGGCTCTGCACCACCAATGGGTAGTTGCCGTTCTCCTGCGAGGCGCGGGTGGCGGGGAGGATGACGTAGACGGCCAGCGGGGTCCCGTCGAAGCTCTTCAGGCGTTCGTCGGGCTTGCCCACGCCGTTCTCGTCGCCGTGGCAGAGCCGCACCTTGTCGGGCTGGACGACGCACGGGACCGCCTTGCCATCCATCGTGTGCCCGGCGAACACCCCCGAGACGGTCACCGGCTTGCGGTGCGCGCCCGCCATTGCGACGAGTCCCCCGGCGAGGGCGGCGGTCGCCAAGACCACGACGGGGAGCCAGGTCAGTTTCGAGCGCATGGGCGGTCGTCTCTCGATGAGCGCGCCGGTCGTGTGCACTGCTCAATTGCGTCCCGCTCGTGCCGGGCGCAGGTCACCACTGCGGCCATCCGGGAGGCAGTGTGCCGGTCGGCGGTGTGTTTTGGAGCACCCCCCCGGGCGCGCCGACCGACTGGAGGAGCTGGGAGAAGTTGTAGCCGAACGCCGTCGAGTTTGTCCCCGAGAACTGCCCGTAGTCGCGCGCCATGGTGTCCCCGTCCCCCGAAGGGTCCGACCAGCCGGTCTCGATGCCGTCGGGACCTTCGTACATTGTCCCGAGCACCGTGCTCGGGGTGACCTGCTGGCCGATGCTCACCGCCGGGTTGATGTCCTCGGCGGCGTAGACGGCCAAACCGGCGGCCGGGCCGCTGGTGAGGCGGTAGGCGATGAAGGTGCCACCGGGCCACCCTGAGTTCACCGTGCTCAGGACCACCCCGTCGCCGATGGCGTAGATCGGGCCGTAGCCGCTGTAGTCGACTCCCTGGTCGATCCGCTCGGGCGAGAGCGCGGCGATTGCTCGCAGCGGGTTCGAGTAGCCCCCCGATCCCAGGGGGGCCGTACTCGGGGGCGGCGGAGGCGGCGGGTGAGCCCTGGCCTGCTGCTGGGCGAGGAGCTGGGCGGCGAGGGCTTGCTGGGTCGCCTGCTGCTGGGCGGCGAGTGCCCGTTCGGCTGCCTGCTGCTGGGCGGCCGCCTGCCGCTGGGCAGCCGCCAGCAGTGTCTGGAGATTGCTCTTGACCTGGCTGAGGGTGGCCTCCTCTTGGGACAGTGCGGACTGGGCGGCGCTCTTGTCGGCGGCGAGGGTGGCCACTTCGGTCCTGGCCTGCGACGTCGCGCTCTCGTCGGCCGTCTCGGTGGCGTTGGTGCGCTGCTCGTCGGTCAGGAGGTTGTCGACGTCGACCCCCAGGTTCCCCGCCGCCACGTCGCTGTACTCCTTGCGGGTGAGCTCGGTCGTGGCGGTGCCGGCGCCGAGTACCGACAGCACCGGTGTGTGGGCCTCCAGAGCGGCTTGTGTGACGTAGGCGTGGACGGCGACTCGCCGGAGCTGAGCCATCGCCTCCTGCTGCCGGTGCTTGTCGGCGGCGAGCCGGGCGGTGTCGGCCTCCACCCGGGCCTGGTCTGCGGCCTCGGTGGCCTGCGCGAGGTCCGACTTGGCGACCAGGCTCTGGATCTGCGCGCCTTGGCTCACGATCTGCTGCTCGATCTGGGCCTCCTGGGCCTGGTCGGACTTGATCCCGGCCCAGGCCGTCCCGGCGAGCGGTGCGACCACTGCCGCCGAAGCCGCGAGCATCGCGGTCGCAGCGAGCAGCGCGACCGCGCGCAGCCTCCGTGGGGCGGGCTGCCCTTCGGCCGGCCGGCGCGCACCAGAGCCAAGCGGTTCACTGCGGTGCATGACGGGAGAGAGAGGTTACCGGCCGCGGCCAAGAGGGACAAGGACTCGCGCCGGCACGCCCCCCCACGGCCCTCTATGATGCATCCTCGGATCTGACGGAGCGTCAGATCGGCTCCCGGGCAACCCCGGCCGAGCCGTCGTCCACCTCGGGGAGCCAGAATGGACTTCGAATTCTCACCGGAGCAGCTCGCCTTCGCGAAAGAGGTCGAGGCGTTCTTGGACGCCCACGACGACCCGGAGGTCTTCGACGTCACCCGGGAGAACATGGCCCAGATCGTCGACACCCCGAAGCGCCGGGCGTTCATGGCCGAGCTGGGACGCAAGGGCTGGTTGGGGCTCACGTGGCCGGTCGAGCTCGGCGGACAGGCGCAGGACGGCGTCTACGAGTACCTGCTCAACGAGCAGCTCGCCGGCCGGGGCGCTCCCCAGATCGGCAAGGGTGTCGGCATCATCGGCAAGACCCTCATCCGCCACGGCAACGAGACGCTCAAGCGCGAGTTCCTCCCCAAGATCCTCCGCAACGAAGTGGAGTTCGCCGTCGGCTACTCCGAGCCCAACGCCGGGTCCGACGCCGCGTCGATGCAGCTGCGGGCGACCAAGGTGGACGGCGGCTGGGTGCTGAACGGCCAGAAGACGTGGACCACCTCGGCGCACTTCGCCGAGTGGTACTGGGTGGGGGCCCGCACCGACCCCGAGGCCCCCAAGCACCACGGCATCACGTTGTTCCTGGTGCCGCTCGACCACGGGGGCATCACCGTGAAGCCCATCTGGACGATGGGCGACGAGCGGACCAACGAGGTCTACCTCGACGACGTGTTCGTCCCCGACGACTACGTGGTGGGCGAAGTGAACCGGGGCTTCCAGTACATCTCCGAGGCGCTCGACCTCGAGCGCTTCACCATGTTCACGTTCTCGCCCATCGCCCAGCGCCTGGAGTTGCTCGTCGACTACGTGCGCACCGCGAAGCGCGACGGCGTCGCGCTCAAAGACGACCCGGTGGTCCGCCAACGCATCGCCCGGCTGGCGACCGAGGCAGAGGTCGCACGGGTGATGGGCCTGAAATTCGTGTTCGAGTCGGCGAAAGGCGGCGCCGCGCCAACGGCCGAGGCCTCCGAGTACAAGCTCTTCGCCACCGAGCTCTCCAAGCGCCTCGCCGACGCGTCGATGGACATCGCCGGCCCAGGTAGCCAGCTCCGGGTGAAGACCGAGGACGCGCCGATGGGCGGCCGGGCCGAGTCGACGTACCGCTACACGGTGATCGACACCATCGGCGGCGGCGCCTCGGAGATCCAGAAGAACATCATCGCCCGGCGCAAGCTCGGGCTGCCGAAGAATTTCTAGGATGGCCGAGCCCGAGCACCTCGGCCCCGTCGCGGCGGGTGGCGTCCAGCCGCCGGACGCCGTCACCCCGCCGCGCGGTGGCGGTCCGCTCGCGGGGACGGTCGTCCTCGACCTCTCGACGGTGGGGCCGGCCTCGCGCTGCACTCGCCTCCTCGCCGACTACGGGGCGACAGTCGTCAAGGTCTCCGCGCCGCCGGCCTCGGGCGCCGCCCCGATCAGCCCGCCGTACTACGCGTACAGCGGCGGGCACGGGATGCGCCGGGTGCTCGTCGACTTGAAGACCGATGCCGGCCGCCGGGCATTCCTCGCCCTGGCCGCCCGGGCCGACGTGGTGGTCGAGAGCTTCCGCCCCGGGGTGGTGGACCGCCTCGGGATCGGCTACGAGGACGTGGCCGCGTGCAACCCGGCGGTCGTCTACTGCTCGACGAGCGGGTACGGCCAGGACGGGCCACGCGCCGGGTGGGCCGGGCACGACATCTGCTACCTGGCCGTCGGGGGGTACCTCGCGATGAGCGAGCCCCGGGCCGACGGCGGCCCGCCGCTCCCGGGGGCGACGGTGGCCGACGCCGCCGGCGGGGGGATGCACGCCGCCCTGGCGATCTGCGCGGCCCTGGCCGGCCGGGCCGCGACCGGTGAGGGCGCCTACCTCGACGTCTCGGTGGCCGACGGCGTGCTGTGGCTCATGTCCCTGTCGGTCGACGAGCACCTGGCCACCGGCGCCGAGCCGGCCCCCGGCCACGACATCTTGAGCGGTCGCTACGCCTGCTACGGGACCTACCGGGCCGGTGACGGCCGGTGGCTGGCCGTCGGGGCGATCGAGTCGAAGTTCTTCGCCAATCTCTGCCGGGCGCTCGGGTGTGAGCAGTGGGTGGACCACCAACTCGACGACTCGGTGCAGGAGCAGATCAGGGCCGACTTCGCTGCCGCGTTCGCCACCGGCGACAGGGACCAGTGGGTGCAGTCCCTGGGCGGGTCCGACACCTGTGTCGCCCCGGTGCTGGCCGTGGCCGAAATTCCCGGCGACGAGCAGTTCGCCTGGAGGGGTGCGGTGGCGCCCGCAGTCCACCCCGAGCACGGCCCGCTGCGCCAGGTCGCGCCGGTGCTGGCCGGCATGGTGCACGAGAGCGGCCCGGTCGCGCTCCCCGACCCGGGCAGCACCGACACCGAGGACCTTCTCATAGCGGCGGGCGTGGGGGCCGGCGAGGTGGCGGCGTGGCGAGCGGCCGGGGTGATCGCATGAGCGACGCGCTGGCGAAGGCCCGAGCGCTCCTCGGGGTCGAGCAGTACCCGGCCGTGGGGGAGTTCCCGGTGGAGCGCGGCTACGTCTGGACGAGCTGCGCGTCGGTCGAGAACGCCAACCCGCTGTTCTGGGACGACACCGTGGCCGCCGAGCTGACCGGCGGGCCGATCGCCCCGCCCACCATGCTCTCGGTCTGGTTCCGGCCTCACCACTGGGCGCCCGGGCGCACCGAGCCGGCCCTCCCGCTCCAGGTGCACTTCGACATGAAGGCGCTCTTCGAGCTACCCGAAGCGGTGATGACCGACAACACCATCACCTTCTACGACCCGGTCCGCCCAGGTGACGTGCTGCGGACCCACCAGGTCCTGCGTTCGGTGAGCGAGGTCAAGACGACCCGGATCGGCACCGGCCGCTTCTGGGTGATCGAGGTCGTCTACCAGAACCAGGACGGCGAGCTGGTCGGCGTGGAGTCCTACACCGGGTTCGGCTACCGGAGACCGGCGTGATCCCGCCGCGCCGGCTCTTCGGGGACGTGGCGGCCGGCGAACGCCTGCCGGTCCTGCGCTGCGAGGTGACGGCCACCACCGTTGTCCTCGGTGCGCTGGCCACCCGGGACTGGCGCCCGATGCATCACGACCGGGAGTTCGCCCAGCAGCGCAACGGCCTGCGGGACATCTTCTTGAACACGCCCAATCAGGCAGCGTGGTTCGAGCGCTACCTCACCGACTGGAGCGGCCCCCACGGACGGCTCGGCACGATCTCGTTCCGCATGGGCGGGTCGGTGTTCCCCGGCGACACGATGGAGCTGCGCGGCACGGTCGAGGGCACCGCGGTCGACCCCCTGGGCTGCGGCTGGGTGAGCGTCGCCGTCGAGCTGTCGGTGGGAGACGACGTGAAGACGACCTGCCGGGCCCGCCTGGCACTGCCGGTCGCCGCAGATGACAACCCCTGGTCCCGCCGCGCCGAGCGGTGGCGACCGCGAGACGAGGAGGGCTGAGCCGTGCTGGACCTGGAATTCTCACCCGAGCAGGAGCTGCTGCGCGCCACGGCACGAGAGGTCCTGGCCGAGCACTGCGCCCTGTCGGTGGTGCGCGAGATGGAGGACGACCCCTTCGGCTACCCGCCGGCCCTCTGGGAGCAGCTCGGACGCTTGGACCTGGTCGGGCTCATGCTGCCCGAGCGCTTCGGCGGGTCGGGCATGTCCGTGGTCGAGGGGGTGGCGCTCTACGAGGAGCTGGGCCGGGCCCTGGCCCCGGTGCCCCACTTCACGAGCGCGGTCATGGGCGGCGGCGTGCTGGCCGCGGGCGGCACTCCCGCGCAGCAGGAGGCCTGGCTGCCGGCCGTGGTCACCGGCGAGGCGGTGCTCGCCCCGGCCTGGCTGGAGCCCGAGGGTGGTTTCAACCCGCTCGGCGTCCAGGCTCGTGCGGTGCCCGACACGGCCGGCTACCGCATCACCGGACGCAAGCGCCACGTCGCGTTCGCGGCTGCCGCCCGGCGCCTGGTGGTCCTGGCCCGCACCGGCGACGCCCCGGCTGACGTCGACCTCTTCCTGGTCGACCCCGGCGCGCCGGGGGTTTCCCTCACCCAGCGGTGCTCGATCGCGTCGGACACCCAGTACGACGTCGACCTCGACGCCGTCGTGGTGAGCGAGGGCGACCGGATCGGGCCGGCCGGGTCCGGTTGGGCCACCTGGGAGCGGGTGCTCCACGACGGCTTCGTGCTCTTGGGCGCCCAGGCGGTGGGCGGCGCGCGCTACGCCTTGGACATCACGGTCCAGTACGCCCGGGACCGGCACCAATTCGGCAAGCCGCTCGGTGCATTCCAGGCCATCGCCCACGACCTGTCCGACGCGGTGACCGCGGTCGACGGTGCCGAGCAGCTCGTCCACGAGGCGGCATGGGCTCGCGCCACCGGGCGCCCCGAGGCCGATCGGCTGGCCGCGCAGGCGAAGCTCTTCGCCTGCCGGGTGTGCCGCGACGTGACGGCGATGGCCCAGCAGGTGTTCGGCGGCATCGGGTTCACCGTCGAGTTCGACATCCAGCTCTACTTCCGGCGGGCCAAGCTCTGGCAGCTCTCGTGGTCCGACGACCGGGTCCTCGAAGAGCGGGTCGCCGCCTCGCTCCTCGACTGATACCGGCGGTCGCCGGTTGTCTCACGGGACCGCTCGATGCCGGTACGACCGGGGTGTCGCTCCTCACGCGGCGGAGCCCGACGGCGGAGGCCCTCCGATGCCTTGCGGACCGAGCGGTGCGTGGCGGGCGAGCGCCCGATCAAAGCCGGTGTAGGCCCCCGCGATGGCCACGAAGAGCAGCGCCACCCAGAGGCAGTTGAGGACGGTCTTCGCATAACCCAGCACGGTCACATCGACGAAGGGGTAGGGGTAGAAGGGGACGATCGACCCGCGCACCAGCGTGAAGGCCAGCCATGCGACGGGGAAGACGAGCGAGAGGAGCGCGATCCGAGTCGAGACACGTCGCCTGGGGCCGAAGAGCATCCATCCGGCAATCGCCATCACCGGGACGACGGTGTGGAGGAGCTGGTCGGCGGCCAGGCCCCACGTGTCCAATTCGAGCAGTCCGCGAAGGGCCACGTGGTACACGATCCCGGTGATGGTGATGGCCACCAGTCCGGTCATGCGCAGTACGGCGAAGCCCGTCGACCGGGGCTCTCGAAGCGCGAGCGAGAAGCTGGCGACGCCGACGAGGATGTTCGATTGGACGGTAAAGAAGGCGAGCACGTTGAGACCGCGCTCCCACGGCACGCTGAAGTACCCCCCGGTCCCGCTCGCAGCGACCGGTACTTGGATCGCCAATCCCGCGACGACCGCCAAGCCGGTGACGGCGAACCACGCCCGAGCCCACCGCTTCCTGTTCGTCATCTTCTCATGCTCCATTTCCCGATGGTCCCACACCGGAGCGGATCGTGAGCACGAGGCCGTGGTCGCAGCTCACGCGGTCGCGTTGCGGGCGGCCAGCGCTGTGTCCAGGGACTGGCGGTCCTCGGAGGTGAGCCGGCGGTAGGCACCCCCCACCGGGCGCCACCACACCGGGTCGGTGGTGTGCCAACCCTCCTCTTTGAGGATCGTCTTGGTCACCTTGCCGGTGGCGGTCTGGGGGAGCGAGGGCGTCACCCGCACGAAGCGCGGCGCCCACTTGGTCCCGAGGTCGGCCTGCGCGTCCAGCCAGCCGGCGAGCTCCTCGGGGTCGAAGCGGGCACCCGGGCGCAGCTCGAGCGCGGCCATCACCTGGTCGCCGGCCCCGGCCGCCGGGTCGGGCACGCCGTAGACGGCGACCACTGCCACGTCGGGGTGCCGGGACAGGATCGCTTCGACCGGCCCGGCGGCGAAGTTCTCGGAGTCCACCCGCAGCCAGTCGCCCCGGCGCCCGGCGTAGTAGAAGAAGCCTTCGGCGTCCCGGTACGCGAGGTCGCCGGTCCAGTACCAGCCGTTGCGGACCCGCTCGCCCTCGGCCTCGGGCGCGCCGTAGTAGCCCTCGAACGACCCCCGCCCGCCGCGGTTGACGATCTCGCCGGTGGCCTCGGCGGCGTTGAGGAGGCGACCGGCCGGATCGAAGCGGGCCGGCGGGCACTCGGCACCGGTGGCCGGGTCCACCACGGCCAGTTCCACACCCGGCGCCGGGCGTCCGAGCGCGCCCCGGGGCATCCCCCGGACCGGGTTGAGCGCCGCGCCTCCCTCGCTCTGGCCGTACCCTTCGATGAGGACGCAGCCGAACCGCCGGGCGAACCGCTCCCGGTCCCGGGGCGAGGCTTCCGTGCCGAACGCGCTCACCAGGGTGTTGTCCGCGTCGTCGGGGCGCTCGGGGGTGGCCAGGATGTAGGCGATGGCCTTGCCCACGTAGCTGAACATGGTGGCCTGGTAGCGCCGGACGTCGTCGAGGAACGCACCTGCGCTGAAGCGCGGCCGCAGGGCGACCGCAGACCCGGCGAAGAGCGCGGGCCCCCAGAGGGCCATGAGGGCGTTGCCGTGGAACAGGGGCATCGGGCAATAGCAGACGCTCTCGCGCCGGTAGCCGTAGCCCGGCGCGGCAACGGCGGCGATTGCCGCGAGGCGCCCTTGGGTGCAGCGGACGGCTTTTGGGGTGCCGGTGGTCCCCGAGGTGAACAGGAGGAGGAACAGTTCGTTCGGCCCGAGCGAGCCGGCCTGCTCGTGCACTGCCACCCGGACGGCGTCGGGGACGGCCGCCACCATCTCCTCGTAGCGGGGCGTGCCGGTGACCAGTACCTGCGCCGGGCCGAGGTCCAACCCGTCGAGCAGCGCGGCGCCTGTGGCGTCGGTGACGACGAGCTGGCAGTCGGTGGCCCGGACGTCGGCGGCCAGCGCCTCGCCCCGGCGGGTCGGGTTGATGCCGACCACGGTCGCGCCGGTGAGCGCGGCCCCTTCGAGCCAGAACAGGTACTCGGGGACGTTGGGAAGGAGGACCCCGATGTGGAATGGGCCGGGCCGGCGCAGCGAGACGGCGAGTGCCCCGCGGGTGGCGCCGGCGGCGACCGCCTGGCGCCAGGTCCACGTCCCGGTCGGGTCGAGGATGGCCGGGTGCTCGTCGTCGGCCCGGGCCGCGAGCAGTGAGGCGACGGTGCTCACGGCCCCGGCTCCACCAGCGAGCGGTCCAGGTCGGCCACGGTGGGGGCACCGCACAGGGCCATCACCCGGCCCAGCTCGGCCTCCATCCAGGCGAGCAGCCCGGCGACACCCTCGGCGCCGCCGGTGGCGAGAGCCCAGAGGACCGGCCGGCCGACGAGCACCGCGCCGGCGCCCAGCGCGAGGGCTTTCGCCGCGTCACCCGCCCGCCGGATCCCCCCGTCCACGTACACCTCGCCCCGGCCGGCCACCGCGTCGACCACGCCGGCGAGGACGTCGGCCGTCGCGGGGGCGTCGTCGAGCTGGCGGGCCCCGTGGTTGGAGACGATCACCCCGGCCGCGCCGGCATCCACGCACCGGGCGGCGTCGTCGGCCCGGAGCACGCCTTTCACCACGACCGGCAAGCCGCACAGCCCGGCCAGCCAGCCGATGTCGTCGAAGGTGAGCGACCGGTCGAACTGGCGGCTGACCGCGGCCATGAAGCCTCCCTGGCGGGCCTCGTGGGCGCTGCCGTCGGAGAGGTTGGGCAGGTGCAGGCCGTCGGGGAGCCGCACGTCGCGCTCGCGCTCGCGCCTGCGCAGCCCGGGCACCGGGGCGTCGACGGTGAGCACGAGAGCGCCGTAGCCGGCAGCGGCCGCTCGCACCGCCAGCTCGGCCGTCCGCCCCCGGTCGCGCAGCACGTACACCTGCATCCATCGGGGACCGCCGCCGGCCTCGTCGGCCGCGGCCGCGACGTCTTCGAGCGAACGGGTCGCGAGCGAGGAGAGCACCAGGAGCGCCCCGGCCGTCGCTGCCCCCCGGGCAGTGGCGAGCTCACCGTCGGGGTGCGCGAGGTCGTGGACGGCGGTGGGCGCGACCACCACCGGTGAGCGGACCGCGGCCCCGAGCAGGCGGGTGGCCGGCGAGACCTGGGCCACGTCCACCAGTATCCGGGGGTGGAGCCGCCGCCGGGACCATGCGGCGCGGTTCTCGGCCAGCAGGAATTCCTCCTCCGCTGCCCCGGCGAAGTAGGCGTAGGCCATCTCCCCGACGACGCGTCTCGCCTCCTCTTCCATCGCGGCGAGGTCGAGATCGGGGTGCGCCGGATCGCCGGTGCTGGCAGGATGGACGCTCACGGGCCGCATGGTAGGGCGGGCGGCCCGCACCGTGCCCACCCGCCGCCCGGAGGTGCCGTGCGCTTCTCGTACGCCGAGTCGATGATCGACCCGACTTTCTACCTGCCCCTCGCCCAGGCGGCCGAGGAGGCGGGGTACGACTCGATGGTCGTGCCGGACAGCATCTGCTACCCGGCCGAGTCCGACAGCCGGTACCCGTTCAACCCCGACGGCAGCCGGGAGTTCCTGGAGGGAAAGCCTTTCTTGGAGCCCTTCTCGCTCATCCCGGCCATGGGGGCGGTCACCGAGCGCCTGCGCTTCGTCACGTTCGTCCTCAAGCTCCCCGTCCGCCACCCGGTCCTCGTGGCCAAGCAGGCGACCTCGACCGCCGTCCTCACCGGGAACCGCCTGTCGCTCGGGGTCGGGACCAGCCCGTGGCGGGAGGACTACGACGTCGTGGGCGTCCCGTGGGAGGGTCGGGGCAGGCGGATGGACGAGGAGCTGGCGATCGTGCGGGGGCTGTCTGCCGGGGGCTTCTTCGAGTTCCACGGCGAGGTGTTCGACGTGCCGGCCGTCCAGATCGCTCCGGTGCCCTCCGAGCCCCTGCCGATCCTGATCGGGGGGCACGGCGAGGCGGCGCTCCGGCGGGCGGCCCACCGCGGTGACGGCTGGCTCCACGGCGGCGGGGACCCCGAGGACCTGCCCGGTCTCCTGCGCCGGCTGGGCGAGCTGCGGAGCGGGGCCGGAGCGGGGCCGGCCGGCCGTCCGTTCGAGGTCCACGTGATCTCCATGGACGGGTTCAGCGTGGACGGCGTTCGCCGGCTCGAGGAGCTGGGGGTGACCGACGTCATCGTCGGCTTCCGGTGGCCCTACGAGGTGGGCCCGGATATCGAGCCGCTCACGGCCAAGATCGACAAGCTCCGGTGGTTCGCCGACCAGGTGATCCACGCCACCCGGTGAACGCCGGCCGACGAAGGGAGATACCACGATGAGCAGCGAGACGGTGCCCGATGCCCGCGAGCTCGGCCGGCGGTCGCGGGCCGCGGTCGAGGCCGGCGACCGCGAGGGATGGCTGGACCTGTTCGCCCCCGACGCCGTGGTGGCCGACCCCATCGGTCCCTCGCCGTTCGACCCCGAGGGCCGTGGCCACCACGGCCGGGAGGCCATCGCCGCCTTCTACGACACGGTGATCGCTCCCAGCGAGCGGATCACCTTCGAGATCGAGCGGTCCTACCTGTGCGGTGACGAAGTGGCCGACGTGGGGATCATCCGGACCACCCTCGCCGGGGGCAAGCACGTGGCCGTGGTGCGTGGCGTGTACACCTATCGCAGCGATGGCGCCGGCAAGCTGGCGGCGCTGCGGGCCTTCTGGGAGTACGACGCGGTGGAGCTGGTCGAGGCCTGACCGCCCTCAGGGGGGGCTCAGCGTCCCGATGGTCGACTCGAACGCCTGGGCGATGACCGCGGCGCCGGCGACGGTCGGGTCGTCGCCGCCGAGCCCGGACTGACCGGCGGTGCAGCTGATGTCGAGCAGCGAGCAGGCGCGTGTGACCGCCACCGGCACGTCTCCCCACGTCGACGGCACCAGTGTGGAGAGGTCAGTCGCGTCAACCGCTCCCTCAACGTCGGCCACCTGCGCCCCTGTCTGGGTGTAGGCCTGGGTGAGCAGGCCGTTCAACTGCTCAAGGGCCTGAGTGCTCCCGATCACTCCGGCCCTCGCCGTGCCGCCGGCCAGCCAGTCGCCGAGGAACGGGTTGTAGTAGGTCATCCCCACGATCCGGACCCCCGGCCCGGCCGCCTGGCGCAGGCCGGTCAGGATGGTGTGGAGGTTGGCGATCATCCGAGACTCGACGGTGGCCAGGCACCCGGTCGTTGTCCCGGTCCCGCTCAGGATCCCCGACGTGCACGGCAGGACGTCGTTCCCGCCGATGTCGATGGTCACCAGCGCCACCGACCCGCGGTAGGCACGCAGGTACAGCTCGGCCCGCTGCAGCTGGGAGGTCGATGTGAAGTACGACTGCATCATCGATGTGGTGGTGGCCCCGGACTGGGAGAGGTTCACCAGGCGCAGGCCCGGGACGCTGGTCTGGTAGTGGGTGGTGATGAGATCGGGGTACGAGGCAGTGCCGTCCCACATCGGCGCCGAATCACCCAGGGCCAGGTAGATGGGCTGGTGGCCGGGGGCCTCCGGTGTCGCCGGCACCGCGGTCAGACCCACGATCGGGTGGTCGAGGGGCAGGCCACCCATCGAACCGTAGAACGGGGCCCCGGGCCCGAAGGCGAACACCCCGCCGTCGGCAGCTACCTCCCAGTAGCCCGGCCCTGTCGGGGCGGCGGCGATCCCGACGACCGGGGCGTTCAAGTGCTGGCCCCCCATCGAACCGTAGAACGGGGCCCCGGGCCCGAAGGCGAACACCCCGCCGTCGGCGGCCACCTCCCAGTAGCCCTGTCCTGTCGGGGCGGCGGCGATCCCGACGACCGGGGCGTCGAGCGGCCGGTCGCCCATCGAGCCCGAGAGCTGGGCGGCGGGTCCGAAGGGCGTGACCCCGCCCTGCGCTGTGGGCATCAGGTACCCACCGGAAGGCGGGGCTGGGGTGACGGTGGTGTCCAGGGTGAGTGGCTCGGACGCGCTCACCCCTGTGTGGCCGGTGACGGTCACCGTGACCTCCGACGTCCCGGTCGTGGTCGGGGTCCCGGTGATCGAACCGTCTGTGCTCATGGAGAGCCCCGGGGGGAGGCCCGACGCCGTCCAGGAGAATGGGTAGAGACCCCCCGACGCGGAGAGAGTGGACGAGTACGGGTAGCCCACGGCACCCGCCGGGAGCGAGGTCGTCGCCACGGCCAGCGCGGGGGTCACCGACAGTGTGAATGTGGCCGACGCCTTCCGTCCTGTGGGACTGGTCACCGTGAGCACCACCGTGGACGCGCCGGTCGTGGTGGGGGTGCCGGTGATCGATCCTGTCGAGGAGAGGTGCAGCCCGGCGGGGAGGCCGGTCGCCGTCCATCTGTAGGGGGTGGTGCCGCCGTGGGCCGTCAGCGTGGTCTCGTACGACGCACCCTCGGCTCCGGCGGCAAGCACCTCCGTCGAGATCGCCGGCGGGGGTCCGTTCACGAACAGAGCCAGTGTCGCCGTGGCCGACGGGGTCGCCGACGTGCCGGTCACCGTGACCTTGACCGTGAAGTGGCCCTGGGCGGTGGGGACACCGGTGATCGAGCCTGTCCGGGACAGGCTCAGCCCGGCGGGGAGGCCGGTCGCCGTCCATGTGTAGGGCGTCGTGCCGCCGCCGGCGACCAGCGTGGATCCGTAGGCCGTGCCTTCGGTCCCTGTGGGCAGGGTTGCGGTGGTGATCGCCAGCGACGCCGGTGCCGGGGTGATGGCGGCGGTGCCCAAAGTCTCGGTCGGCTGGGTGCAGGAAGCCGGACCGACGGTCGTGCCCCCCGCTGTGAGCTCGAGGGTGGCGGTCGAACCCTGGCTCAAGGTCACCGTGCCCGAGCTGGCGGCGATGGCCGACCGCGGTGTGGACGTCCCGGCCATGGTGACCGGGACCCCTGTCGTCGGGATCTGTGTGGACACCGGGACGGCCACCGAGCCAGCGAACGAAAGGCCCGCAGCTGTCGGGGCGGCGTCAACGACGGCCCCGGTCTCGTCCAACGTCACCTCGACGATCTTGCCGGCGAGCTGCTGGGCCAACCCGACGGGGATCCGGGTCCCGACCGCGAGTGTGACCGGCGCCACCGTCCTTCCGGCGTCCACCGGGTCGGGTGCGAGCCGCCCGGTCACCACGAGGGGCCACGTGGGCGCTGTGTCAGTGGAGAGCGCCGGGCAGCTCAGCGTGAACGCCGGGGTGGACGAGACGAAGGTGAAGGCGCCGGGCGACGTGACCGTCCCTCCCGGGGTCGTGACCGACACCGGCACCGGACCCGACAGGTGGGGCGGGGCCTTCGCGGTGAGGGAGCTCCCTGTCGGGGCGACTGTGACTGTGGTGGCCGCAGCCGTCCCGAAGTCCACGGCGCTGGTCCCCGACAGGTTGGTGCCACTGAGGGTGACGGTGGTGCCACCTGAAGGCGGCCCACTGACCGGCACGACGCCGGTGAGCGTGGGGGCGGGGATCGGGGTGACGATGGTCGTGGTGGAGAGGGCGACGGGGGGCTCGTAGGGAGGTGGGAGCTGGCGTGTGGCGGTCGACGGGAAGGCGTTGATCATCACCGACAGGACGGTGGCGACGGTCATCTCGAACTGGGTCGTCTCGAAGGAGACGGTCGTCGCGACCGACCCGGTGGCCTTGAACTCGGCCCGGATGGTCGGGAGGGTCCCCGTGGTGCCCCCCTCGATCCTGCCTGTCGGTGTGGCGCCGGTGCGGAGCTCGAGGTACGGGGCGGTCGTGGCGAAGTTCCCCGAGTCTGTGCCGGTGCAACCTGTCCCTGGAGCGGTGCAGTAGCGCACCGTCGAGGAGTGGGCGAGGTTCGCTGTCCCGCCCACTGCCTCCAGCGATGTGGGGACGTAGGTGAGCCCGGCGGGGACGGGGAGCATGGTCGAGATCTCGTCGGCGTATGTGAGATTGAACCCTGTCTGCGTGGTCTGGATGGAGATGGGGGCGAGGGCCACTGTCACGGTCATCACCCCTGTGGCCGGGACCGAGGGCGGCGCGTCGACGGCGAAGTCGAGCTTCTCGCGCCCTGAGCGTGTGCCCGCCAGTGTGAAGTGGTAGCCCACGGTCTGGGCGACGGGCTCGGCGTAGGTCACCTCGGCCCGGGCGCATGTGGGATCCGACTCGGTCCACGTGGCCACTCCCGGGGCGCACAGCCCGAAGGTGAGTGAGAAGCTCCCCGACGCCGTGGCCGACGGGGTCAGCGTGATCGATCCGGGGGAGGTGACGGCGGCCATGGCGTCGGCGAACGGCGGAGCGGCCACGACGGTGAGCGATGTGGGGTCGGCACCGGACGGGCCGCCGGCCACCAGCGAGAGCACGTCGAAGGTGACCGGGGTCGTCGCTCCCGGGACGTACGTGGCCCACCCGTCGGCCAGCGACGGAGCGGTTCCCGTGGCGCCGGCGGGGAGCGCGGCGACCGTCTCGAAGGCCCCGGCCAGCACGCCGAGCACTAGGGCGACGGCCACGACGGTGCGCGTCAGCCTGGCGCCGTTCAGCCAGGGGTCCCGGTTCACCGGGGGGTCCGGTTCAGGGATAGCGCCGAGCGGACGAGGGCCTTCAACGCCGCCCCGTCGACCTCCTCTCCTTCGTGAACGTCGATGGCCCGGCGCAGATTGCCGTCGAGGCTGGCGTTGAACAGACCGTGGGGATCGTCGAGCCGGGCGCCCTTGGCGAACGTCAGCTTCACGTGGTCACGGTAGATCTCGCCGGTGCAGATCATCCCGCCGTCGGACCACACCGGCACGCCCCGGGGGTTCGAGGGCTTCTTCCACTTGAGCTCCTCGACGGCGTTGGGGTCGGCCTGCAAGATGAGCGTGCGCAGCTTCGAGAGCGTCGCTCCGCGCCAGTCGCCGAGCTCGGCTTCGATGATCTGCGAATTGCTCCCGTCGCTCACTGGACCCAGTATTCCAGAGCGGGCTGGCGGAGCTGAGACCGGCACCGGCGGGATCTCGCTCTTGACGTTCGCCGCGGAGGGCCACCGAGAGCACAGGGCACCAGGAAGGTTCAAGGGGCATCAGAGCGCGCTGGGCGTCTGCGTCGTACCCGGTGCGTCGTGGGAGGTCGAGATCGCGGTGCACTCCGGCCACTACGACCAGGCTCGCCTGACCCGCGATGTCCGGGCCCCGGGCGGTACCGCGCCGGCTGTCCTGGCCCCGTGCTCGGACCGAGCTACGCAGCCATCGGGCCGGGGCTCTTCCGGGACCGTGTCCAGGTGGACCGGCTGATTAGGATCCTTCGCCACGCCCCGGTCATGTCGGAGAGCACCGCCCACTGAAGCCGAGATCGATCCCGGGGGAGCCGTGTACAGCCAGACCCGACTTTCAGGCAGTTGAACCTCGTCGTCGAGGATATGGACGCAGCTGTGGCCTTCTACCGGGTGCCGGGCCTGCAGGTCCGCTTCGACGGCGGTGAATGGCCGGCGGGCAGCGGCGCCGCATCGACCAGCACCGGCGCACGAGCTGACGCGAGACGGGCGCGGCTGGAGGAGTTCGTCACGTGGCGGCGGTGGGGGGCTGCCAACGGCTCCCGCCCGTCAGCGCCAGGAGGCGGCATCGCTCAATCCCCACGGGGTGGACCTGGGCCGACGATGCGCTGGTCCCTCCGGGGTGACGGCACCTATGCGGGAGGGTCCGATGGCACCAGTACGATCTTGCCCAGCTTGCCGCCACGTTCGAACCGCTCGTAGGCGGCGCGGGCCTCGGACATGGCGAAGGTGTCCCAGACCGGCACCCGGACCTTCCCCGCAGCCAGGAGTGGCACTGCGCCGGCGGCCACCGCCGACGCCACCGCCGCCTTGCCCAGGCGGTCACGGGCCCGCAGGGTCGAGCCGCTGATCGCTCCGCGCGCTCGCATCAAGAGGAGAAGGTCGAGCTCGACGCGTGCGCCGCCCCCGACGCCGATGACCGACACCCGGCCGCCCGGAGCCAGGGCGGCCAGCACCCCGGGCAGGCTGGCGGCACCGACGAGCTCGAGGACCACGTCGTAGGGACCGCGTGCAGCGACGTCGTCGGGGAGCACGACCTCCTCGGCGCCAAGATCGGCCAGGTCGGCATGGCGCCCAGGGTCGCGCACCGACGCCGTCACCCGGGCGCCTGCCGCCGCCGCCAGCTGGACCCCGGCCGTCCCCACTCCGCCTGCGGCCCCGGTGACGAGGACCCGCTCGCCGACGGTGAGCCGGCACTGGGTGAACAAGGCGTCGAACGCAGTCGAGAACGCTTCGGGGAACCCGCCGGCTTCGGGCCAGGGCACCGACGCTGGGACCGGGAGGGCGTGGGACTCGTCCACCACCGCCCGCGTGGCCTGGGCCCCTCCGCCGACCACGGCCATCACACGGTCACCGGCGGCGAACCGGGTGACCTGGCGCCCCACCCCCACCACCGTCCCGGCGAGCTCCAGACCCGGGATGTCCGCGGGCAGGCCAGCAGGCGCCGGGTACATCCCGCGGCGCTGGAGGAGGTCGGCGGCGTTGAGCCCGGCCGCCTCCACGGCGACCAGCAGCTCGGTGTCGCCGGGCTCGGGGTCGGGGCGCTCCTCCCAGCCGAGGTCCCCGTCCGGTTCGATCACCACCGCCCGCACGTTCAGCTCCCGGCGAAGAAGTCGACCAGCAGGCTCACGACGCTGCCGGGGTCCTCGAGCGGTCCGAGGTGGCCGCACCCGGGGACTTCCTCGTACCGGCACCCCGGGTCCCCCTCACCGGTGATGTCGTAGGAGAGGGTGAGCTCGGCTCTGGGCATGGCTCCGATACTACGGTGACAACGGCGGTGCAGGCCGGGTCAACGGGTATTGGTGATGAGCCGTTCCCGATCGAGGGCCGCCGAAGCCGCGTACCAGCCGATGCGGTTCAGTACGAGCAGGCCGATGCCGAAGCCCAGAGCGAGCCGCAGGCTGGCGGGGATGACGTCGAAGGCCACCAGCGACGTGATCGCCACCGACGGTAGGCTCACCAGCAGCGACACCTGGCCGGCGGCCCGCAGGTCCTTCGACCGGGCCGAGACGGCCATGCCGAGCCAGATGGACCAGCCGCAGAGCAAGGGGGTGAACACGAGCTGGGCCACGACGTAGGGGGCCCGCACGAGGGCGCCGGCGACGCCCGGGGCGGCGAACAGCTCGACCACGGCGATGAACAGGGCGAAGACCACGTAGGAGACGCCGACCGACGGCAGGAACACAGCCAGCGCCTTGCCCAAGATGAGCTCGCCCTTCTGGATGGGGGTCGAGAGCAGGGGCTCCAACGTCCCCTGGACCCGCTTTCCCACGATCGAGTACGCGGCCATCGCCGCCGGGGTGAGGGCCGGGACTGCCAGGAGGTACACGAGCGACTGCTCCCGGTGGAGCGTCGGCGTCGCTCCCACACGGAGGGTGAAGATCTGGATCACCGGCTGGATGAGGAACACCACCGGCAGGATCACCATGGCGTAGACCACGTTGCCGTTGCGGCGCATGTCGCGCAGCTCCTTGCGCAACATCGCCCACACTCGCCGCCGGCTGAGCTTCATCCGGCGCTCCCAGGTCGCTCAACCAGCTCGAGGTACACGTCTTCGAGGGTGTGGTGTACCTCACCGACCGAGAGCACGTCGGCACCGGCGGCGACCAGCGACCGGACGGCGTCGGGTGCGACGGCATCGGCGTCGGCCACGTCCAGGGTGTAGGTGCCCGGGCTGTCCGACCGCCACCCGCGCACCCCGGCCAACGGCTCGAATACCGCAGCCGGGTCGGCGAGCGGGCCTTGGGTCCTCACGGTCAGGGCCTGGGCGAACAGGCGGTTGCGCAGCTCGTCGGGGCTCCCGACGGTGCGCAGCGAGGTGTTCAGGATGGCCACGCGGTCGCACAAGCGCTCGGCCTCTTCCAGGCGGTGGGTGGTGAGGAACACGGTGACGCCACGGCGTCGGAGGCCGTCGATGAGATCGTGCACGTCCTTGGACGCCGCCGGGTCGAGGCCGGACGTGGGCTCGTCGAGGAACAGGATCTCGGGGTCGCTGAGCAAGGCCCGGGCCAGCGCCACCCGCTGGCGCAGCCCCTTGGAGAGCGCACCGCAGGGATCGTCGATCCGCTCGGTCAGCCCGACGCTTTCGAGGACGTGGGCGATCCGCTGGCCGGGGTCGGGAACCTCGTAGAGATCGGCGAAGCAGGTCAGATTGTCCCGCACGCTGAGCCGCAGGTAGAGACCGGGGGCCTCGGGCATGATGGCGATGCGCCGGCGGATGGCCGCGCCGTTCTCCGCGGTCAGGGGGATGCCGGCGACGGTGGCGGTGCCGCTGGTGGGCGAGATGAGCGAGCCGAGGGTGCGGACCATGGTGGTCTTGCCCGCGCCGTTGGGGGATGGAACAGTGTGATTGTATATGTGTAAAACCGTGTAGTTCGTAGTAACGATGCTGATGTGCCAACGCTCGTACCGATTGGTGTTGCTGCCCGCGAGATGGGCGTACATCCCGATACCCTGCGCCGGTGGGAGGCTGAGGGCAGGATCGACCCTGCCGAGCGGACGCCGGGAGGAAGGCGTCGTTACGATCTTT
>DAHWPS010000051.1:0-10227 GCA_027342785.1 Acidimicrobiaceae bacterium | reverse complement strand
CGTCTTGTCTTCGCTGGCAGCGGCCCTCTCGCGTTGGCTTTCCCCGCGCAGCTGCGCCACCTGGGGGTGAACGTGGTGCTGGCGCTCGAGGCGGGCCCTGCCCCACGGGTCGTCCCGGTGGCACGGCTCCTCGCGGCGGGGTGGGGGAACGCCGCGCTGCTTCGCGACGCCCTCTCCTACCGCGCACAGTTGCTCGGGGCGCATGTGCCGCTCCGATACCAGCGCATTATCGTGCGGGCCGAAGGCGAGGAAAGGCTGGAGGCTGTTGTCCACGCCGCGGTCGACGCCGACTGGCGGGTGCTCCCTGGCTCCGAGGAGCGCGTCGAGGCCGACACGCTGTGCGTCGGCTACGGCTTCGTTCCCTCCACCGAGCTGCTGCGGCTTGCAGGGTGTCGCTTCGGTTATGACGAGGACCTGGGAGGTCTCGTGGTGGAGGTCGACGCCTGGCAGCGGACGAGCGTGCAAGGTGTGCTCGCAGCGGGGGACGGTACCGGGGTGCGCGGCGCGCCGGTCGCTTTGGAGCAGGGTCGACTGGCGGCATTGGGGGCAGCTGTCGACCTCGGCGCGATCACCCGCGCCAGGGCAGACGCTCGGGCGCGCCCGGTGCGGCGTCGGCTGAGAGCCAAGGAGCGCTTCCGCCGCGCCTTGCTGGCCTTGTACGCGGTAGGTCCTGGAATCTACGAGCTCGCGACCCCCGAGACGGTGGTGTGCCGCTGCGAGGAGGTGACCATGGCCCGCCTCAAGGAGGCTATGGACGCGACCGTCGACGTCGACGTGGTGAAGAGCTACACCCGAGCGGGGATGGGGCTATGCCAGGGGCGCAACTGCCAGCGCCAGATCGGCGCGCTCCTGACCTACCGGGATGGGGGCGGCACGCGCCCGGTCCAAGGCTGGCGCGAAAGGGCGCGACCTCAAGCGGTGCTGGCCGAGGAGCAGCTCGCGACGCTGGCGGGGACGACGCCAAGACCGCCGGTCCGTCCTGCGCCGATCGGCGTGCTCGCCGACGACTCCGTGCCCGACCAAGGGTTGTTCGTTCGTGGATGACGGGGTGCTCGCTCCGGACAGAGGTCGATCTCCAGGAAGCGCGCGGGCACCGGGTGTCGGCGAAACCCGGTCTGGCATGCTCCTTCCGCGGCGGCGAGACCTGGCCGACGAGGTGCCTACGGGCAGCGACGTCGTGATCGTGGGTGGAGGTCTGGCAGGGTGCGCGCTCGCTTACTTTCTTGCGGTCGCCGGGGTCGAGGTCGTACTGCTCGAACGTGCCGAGCTGAACCGGGAGGCGTCGGGGACCAACGCGGGAAGCTTTCACTTCCAGATCGCCATTCACCAGCTGACCGCTGCTGGCTGGGACGCCGACAGAGACCGCCTCCTCGATGACGTGCGCTTCATGGCGCGTGCCGCGTCCATGTGGATGGACCTCGAGCGCGAGCTGCGCGCAGACCTCGGTGTGCATGTGACCGGCGGCCTCATGGTCGCTGAGACGCCAGAGCAGCTCGACATCCTGGTGCAAAAGCAGCGCGTCGAACACGAAGGGGGCCTCGAGACCGAGGTGCTGACGGGGTCGGAGCTGCGCACCTTCGCCCCATACCTCGCGGAGGACCTCGTGGGCGCCACGTACTGCCCGAGCGAGGGCTACGCCAATCCCCTGGTAACCGCGCCGGCGTTCGCCGCGCGCGCGATCGAGGCGGGAGCGGCCGTCCGCACCCACGTGCCGGTCCGGGGGATCGAGCCGCTCGAGGACCACTCGGGAGCCGCTCGCTTCGTGGTGCGCCACGCCCGAGGCGAGCTGCGCGTGCGCAGGGTGGTGAACGCAGCGGGTGCATGGGCTCCCGAGCTCGCGCGGGGAAACGGGCTTAGGCTTCCGCTCCGGGCTGAAGGGCTGCACGTGAACGTCACCGAGCCAAGAGCGAGGTTGTTTCACCCCGTCATCCAGCACATCGGGCGGCGCCTCACGCTGAAGCAGTCAGCGAACGGCACCTTCATCATCGGGGGCGGATGGCCTGCACGCCCGGAACCCTGGCCGGCGCGCTACTCGATCCGATGGAGCTCGGTCACCGGCAATGCCGCGGTGGCTCGCAGGGTGGTGCCCGCGCTCGCCGACGTCCGAGTGATCCACACGTGGGCCGGCGTCTGGGCGGGGAGCGAGGACCTCTTGCCCGTCGTCGGCGAGTTGGCGCGCCTCCCTGGCTATTTCACCTTCGTGGTGCCGACCGGGTTCACCCTGGGTCCACTCATGGCCAGCCTTCTTGCAGAGCGGATGACCCGCAGCACCGCCGCTCCTCTGCCGCCTGAGTACAGCCCCGACCGTATGCCTGTGTTCGCGGGTGGCGCGCACCAGGGGATTCTGGACTGGAAGGAGGAACGATGAACCGCGACGACGTCGAATGGAAAGGGTACTGGCCGTCGTGTCCGACGCCGTACCGTGAGGGAGGCGAACAGGTGGACCTGGACGCGTTTCGGGCGCTCCTCGAGCACTACGTGAGCTGCGGTTTCCACGGGGTGCTCGTGAACGGGACCGTCGGGGAGTGGTTCTCCCAGACCGAGGACGAGCGCCGGGCAGTGGCCGAGACCGCGGTCGACCAGGTCGCGCACCGCATGACCGTGGTCATCGGGTGCACCGGGTACACCGCGAAAGAGGTGGTTGCCTACGGGCGTCACGCGATGAGCTGCGGTGCCGACGGGGTCGAGGCGAGTGCTCCGCCGTACTCCAAGCCTTTCCCTGACGAGATCGTCCAGTACTACCGGGACATCTCTGACGCACTGGACGCGCCGCTGCTCGTGTACAACTGGCCCCACGGCACGAACGTCGACATCGGACCGGACCTGTTCGAGCGCCTCGTCGCCATCGACAACGTCGTGGCGGTGAAGGACAGCACGCCCAACGCCGAGCAGTTCTACGAAACGGCACGTCGGGTGGTCGGCGACGCGCGCGTGTTCGGGCCGTTTATGACGCTGCGGGGCCTCGACATGCTGCGGACGAGCGGCGGCGACGGGTTCATCGGCGGCGGCAGCCTCTTCGGTCCCCCCGACGCGGCCTTCTGGGAGGACTTCTGGCGCGGCGATCTCGAACGGTGCGCAGCGCATGCCCGCCGTAGCGAGGAGCTGTTTCCCGCGTTGTGGCTCCCTGGGGGGTGGGCTGGGGTCCACGGCGCCTACCAGAGCGAGCTCAAAGCTGCGATGGCGATACTCGGGCAGCCTGGCGGCACGGTCCGGCGACCCCGGCTCCCCATCACCGACGAGAGAGCGCTCGAGGAGATCCGGACTGCGCTCGCCGACGCTGGATTGGTGGACCGATGAGCGCGCTCGCCGACCAGGACATCCGCCCGCTGTTCAAAGGGGTTGACCACGTCGGGGTCGGGGTGGGGGACATGGACGCCGCTCTCGAGTGGTTCGCACGTTCGCTCGGTTTCTCCCAGGTGCTCTTCGACTTCACGGGCGTGTTGCCGGGACTCGAGGAGCTGACTCGACGCCGTCACACCCGCGTACGCGTGGCGATGCTTGCCAGCCCCTTTGCTACGCCGATCGGGCCAGGACGGATCAAGCTCGTCCAGGTCCTCGAGGATGGCGGCACCCCGGCGCTTCCCAACGACGTTGGCTGGGGGGAGGTGGGCATCTGCGAGGTGTGCGTACACGCTCGAGACGTCCCTGCTGTGCACGAACAGCTCGTCGACGGACGCGGGTGCACTGAGCTGATGGCGCCGGTTAGCGCGAAGGTAACCCCGTTTGACGTGGACGTGGACCTCTCCTACGTGGCCGACCCTGAGGGCGGCAAAGTCGAGATCCTCGAATGGAAGGGCCTGTGGCGATCGCTGCCTGGCGCGCCGCGCCTCGAGGGCGTGAACCACGTTGCCTTCGGCGTGTCGGACATGTCGGCCACGCGCGAGTTCTACGGGAGCCTCGGGTTTTCCCACCTCGTCTTGGAAAGTGACGGCTACTTCGAGCCCATGCGCCCCTGGTACCCGAGGGAGATGCCGCGTCAGCACATGATCCTCGTCCTACCCGGGCAGGGCGCCGGGATCGAGCCGGTTCGGCTGCACCCCGAGACCCTCGACCGGCGCGGGGAGTGGGGCCACCGGGGACCGATGGAGTTCGCCATCGGCGTGTCGAACCTGGATCGCGCATGTGCGCAGCTCCGGCGCGCCGGAGTGCAGTTCCACAGCGATCCCCAGCTCGTAGACGTTGGTGTTGGCGAGTGGCGGTACGCGTACTTCGAGGACCCTGACGGGCTATACGTATCGTTGGTTGAGGCGCGCTACTGAGATCATGCCTCAGCGCGTGCAGATCTCGCACTCTGTCCGGTGCACCTGCGGCCGGTACATGTGGCCTGGCTTGACGTGGCACTGCACCTTCTGCATAATGATGATCACAAAGCGGAACAATGTTCGCACTACGAACATCACGGACCCCTGGGAGTACGTGGGTCGGCCACGTCACGAGGAGTAGCCATTGAGCTGCGTGCGCAGCGCCGTCGTGAATAGGGATCCATCTCGTTCTCCGCTTGAGGCCCCTCGCTGGTTGCGTGAAAGGATGTCCAATGCAGATCGCCCGTAAGCAACACGAGACGCGTCGAATGCACCTCCGTCTTCGCCCCGTGACCAGCCTGGTGCCCGTGCTCGCCCTTGCCGCAGCGGTGCTTGCCGTTAACGCGCCGGTTAGCGGTGCGACCACCTCGCATTCGACTCGTCGTGCGAATGTGGCCTCGAAGCCGAGGTACGGCGGGACGCTGTACATGGTCGGGACAGGCGATGTGGATTACATGGATCCGAACATCGACTTCGGCACCGTGACAAACCTTGCGCTTCGGATGTATACCGAGCCACTGCTGGGCTATCCGGCTACGCGCGGCAAGACGACCAAGCTCGTCCCTGCGCTCGCTGAGGCCCCACCTGTGGTCAGCCACGGAGGACTGGAGTACAGCTTCACGATTCGCAAGGGCGTGGAGTGGGATACGACCCCTCCGCGCCAAGTGACCGGAGCCGACATCCTCCGGGGGATCGAAAGAACCTGTAACCCGTACAAGCCGTCGGCCGCTCTTTCCGAATACGAGTCACTTATCGTCGGGCTCGAGCAATTCTGCTCTGGATTCGAGAAGGTGGCGCCAAAGGTCGGCCCCATGGCCCAGTACATGAGCACTCATACTGTGAGTGGCGTAGTCCTCGACCCGACCAACCCGCGGAAAGTTAGCTTTGAGCTGACGCAACGAGCAGTCTACTTCCCGTCATTTACGTCGGCCTTCCCCGGCTTTTACGGGGCGCCAGCGGAGTACGATAAGTACCTCCCTACGAGCCTCACACTTGCTCACCATTTGATCTCCGACGGGCCATATCGGGTAGTTTCCTATGACCCAGGAAAGAGCATCGTTTTTGATCGCAACCCCGTGTGGAAGGCTTCACTCGACCCTTTGAGCAAAGCCTATGTGAACAAGATCGTGGTCACTGAGACGGTGAGTGCGACAACGGCCTTTGAGG
The DNA here is from genome assembly GCA_027342785.1 of Acidimicrobiaceae bacterium. Lineage (GTDB taxonomy): Bacteria > Actinomycetota > Acidimicrobiia > Acidimicrobiales > RAAP-2 > JAJYWF01. Next base: position 4,759 of record DAHWPS010000051.1, on the reverse strand, counting down.
AGTTGAAAGCCAACACACCGCACGCCGACATGCTGTGGGGCGCGACGGAGGTTCCGGCTGAGAACATCCCCCAGCTTCTCGCCTCCAAGACACCTAACTTCCAGTTGGCTCCCACCGGTGGCGAGACACCATTCATCATCTTCAACTTTGCTGACCCGAACGAGGGCGGTGCCGTGAAGACACTGAAGGTGCGCCGGGCGATCTCTTACGCGATCGATCGCACAGCCCTCGTGCGAGACGCAGGTGGGCCGAAGGTCCAACCGCCGATGACCCAGGCGCTTCCTCCAACCACCCTGAAGACAACAGTCCATGGAAAGAATTTTAATTTGTACCCGTACGACCCGGCAAAGGCAAAGAAGCTGCTGGGTAATCGGCACCTGACGTTGAAACTTCTGTACACGTCGAGCGATCCGGTGCAGACGAAAATGTTCCAGACTATCGAGTATGACCTGTCTCAGGTGGGCATCAAGCTTTCAGGCATCGGAGTGCCAATCCAGACATACTACGCGAAGTACCTGTTGACACCGGGTGTGGCGAAGCGCGGTGTGTGGGACATGGCAATGGATGCGGAGTTTCCGACATGGTACGGCGACAATCCGTTTGACTTTATCTTCTCGGTGTTCGATACGAAGGCTGAGGCGCCGGTTGGCGGGAACTTGAGCCTCTACTCGAACAAGACCCTGGACGGGATCATTGCCAAGGCGGAGACCGCTCCGTCCGTCAAAGTGGCGAACCACTATTGGTACCAAGCGGACAGGCTCGTCATGCAGCAGGCGGTCGTCTACCCAGTCACGGAGATCAACTACGCGGTGTACCACTCGCGCCGGCTGCAGAACGCGGTGTTCGTGCCCGCGCTCGAAGAGTTCGATCCGACCAATGTGTGGTTGTCGAACTGAGGGCTCTGACCGGACTTCACAAATGGAGCCAGGACGATCGATCTGATCGCATCCCCGGTGGTGCGCGAGGGGGTCGGTCGAACCGAGTGCTGCGGAGAGGGTCGGCGTACTGTGGGCTGTCATGACCCCGGACGACCTTGCCCGAAAGCTCATGGACGTCCTCGTGCGGTGTCATCTGCTGGATGAGCCGTTCTTCGGGACCGCCGAGGGGTACGACCAGCGGCACGACGTCAGCGAGGACGCGATCCAGACGGGTGAGTTCGCCCGGTGCAGTGCATCGAAAAAGGAAGAGGCTGCCGCGGTTTCATTGATCGAGGTCACCGTGGGGGACTTCCAAGCAGCGCCGGTGGCCTGGGTCCTGACCGTGATGCCGAAGCTGCCCTGGGCGGCTGGCGGCAGGCGGGCTCCTACCTCGGACTGCTTGACGGGCCCCCGGCATTGCTGGACCAGGCCGGCACCCGGCACCTCGGGGGGTTGGAGACCGGGCGGGTCCCAGTCCGGCGACTGGTTGAGGCGACGGCCGACCAGCTCGAGTCGTTCCTCTTCGACCAGGCCGTGGGCGGGCTGCCCCGGGTTCGTCCCGGGGACCCGGTGTTCGAGGAGGATGTGGAGCGGGCCATGGAGAGGCACGTGTGGCCCGCGCTGGCGCGCTATCGCACGACCCTCCTATCCCCCGGCATGTCTCGGCTGGTCCAGCCGGATCCACCTGCGGGGATGGGAGCCGGAAGAAGGCGATCGACTGGTATTCGCCGAACGTGCCGCTCCCGCACCTCGTCATCGAGGCCGAGGTGAACCGGTGCGTGCCCTTTCCCGGCCAGGCGCTGTACTCGATGGTTGGGCGGCTCGATCTCAAGTGTCTCCGGAGCGACACCGCTTGTGGGCTTGGATACCGGTTCGATGTTCGCACATCCCACGACGCCGTGGTGCGATCGGGTCCCCTGCGGTTGGCGGCGACGAACGGGGTCGTCGATCGGTGGATCGTACGGGCCTCTGGCTCGGAGAGATAGGCTTCGAGCAGATGCAGCCTCACCCCGGGATGACCTGCTCCGCCTCTTCTGTGGTCGTCCAGCCCGGTGCGGGGTGCGCGGAGAAGTGGTCTACCCGCTGGGGCACCCGCATGGTCAGAGCGGGCAACGGCGGCGAAAAGTTCGTGAGGTCGCGCAGGGATGCAGCAACTCGCCCACAGAGGGCGTAGTCGCTAGCATCCGCCGATATGCCCGGGCCGGATCGTTCGATCTCTTTCCCACGCGGAGCTACCAAAATGCGAGAAGCGGATGTCCTGATTATTGGTGGGGGGCTCATCGGTCTGCTGACCGCGGTCGAGCTTGCCGATCGGGGGGCCCGCGTGGTCGTTCTGGAGAAGGACGATGTGGGCTTTGAGCAATCATGCCGGTCTGTTGCCGCCATCAACCTGCCCGGCGGAGCACCGAGCGCCAGGATGTCGTTGCTGCGCAGCTCGGCAGAGCAATGGGCAAATTTCGAGACGCGATGGGGCTATGGAGTAGACCTGAATGCAGATGGCTGGTACATCGTCATCGAGAACGAGCTGGACCGCCAATGGCTCGAGGTCGAACGCTCAACCTGGCAGGCGACCGCGGGGTACCCGGAGAGTTCGCTTCTCAACGTATCGGAGGCACGTGCGCGTTTCCCACAGATGCAGGGTCACTTCGTCGAGCTCGACGTTCGCCACGGAGGCCACGTCGATGCCTTCATGGTGATGAGAGCCCTTACCCAGGTGGCGCGGGACCGCAACATCGAAGTTCGCTGCGGTGAGATGGTACGAGGCTTTCAGGTCGGAGGGGATCGTGTGCTAGCCGTCACGACCGTCAAGAACCGGTACGCTCCTTCCTTGGTTGTGATCGCGGCCGGACTCTGGTCGCCGGACCTCTGCAACCAGCTTGGCTTCCACATCCCAATGCAGAGAGTCCGTGCCCCGGCAGCGGAGACTGGGCCGATGCCGCCTGGCACGATTCCCGGGTTCCTCCGTGGTGCCACCTTCGGAGCGAAGCAGAATCGCAACGGCACGGTCCGGATCACCGGCGGGTATCGGATTTCCGCGATGCTGCACGACCTCAGCCTCAGAGATGGTCGTGACCTAGGAATATGGCTTCCGGCTCTCTGGCAGAACCGCAAAGACGTCTCATTCAGGCTCGATGTCAAGGCGCTTGGTATGGAGCTGACCTCCGTACTGGCAGGTCTCGTGCGCGATGGAGACATGCGCTTCCCGCAGCGGTATGAACCACTCTCCAGCCCACGAGACCGGGAGCGCCAGCTTGCAGACCTGGCTGGGCTCATCCCTTTGCTCAGGCACGCTCGCGTTCACCGTTACTTCTCAGGGGTGATGGACCTGCTCCCGGACCTCGAGCCGGTGCTGGGACAAGTGCCTGGAACGACCAATGTGTACATCGCTGGAGGCTTTAGCGGTCATGGGTACATGTATGGACCTGGCGCGTGTGCCGCGATGGCTGAGCTGATTTGGACGGGCCGGAGCGAGGTGGACATCGAGCCCTACCGTCCGGAGAGGCTGTTGGGTCCCCTCAGGATGCGCAAGCAGATCTTCTGATTGGGCGCCGGCTGATGGGTGACGGCATGGTGTACGCCAAGCAGGGTGACCAAAAGCGCGCCTTGCTGCTCGGCGCGATGACGTCGGAGTTCTACGGGATTCGCGGCGATCAAGAACGGGCCGCGGTGCTTCGGCGGTTCGACCAACTCACGGAGGAGTGGCAGGAGCTCGGCGCGCGGGTCCTCGCCACCTTTGACGACGACCTCTTCATGGTTGGCGAGCCGGGTTCCCCCCGCTTCACCTTCTACTTATTGTTCCTGATCGACGAGGTGGACGTCGTCACCGAGATGATCCAGCGCGTCAGGGAGGAGGTTGATGGTGTTCGCATGGACAGGTTCGTTCGGTTTGAGGCGCATGTCGGCCGTCCGTTCTTCCTTCTTGAGCCTCCATCCCGGTTGAAGATGTAGATTAGAGGTTGATTTGGGCCTGCGGCGCAATAAGGTGGAAGGATCGAGCAGCTCCAGTCGGGTTGCCAGTCGTGGTGCTTGGTGGGCACCGTGCGGAGTTCTGCGTGGGTGAGCCAATGCTCGATCTTGCTCCACTTCGAGGTTTCCGGCGGGATGTGGCACTCGGTGATGACGTGGCTGATCGCCGCCGCGGGTTTTCCGGGCTCGACCGTTGAGGCCCGGGAGCGCTCGCTCTTGGACCCTCCGGCATCGGCAGTGATCATGAGAAGGGTCGCGTCAGGGTAGCGAGGCTGTCCCATGCATTTCCACCACCGGGGGTGATCGACGCCACCACTCTGGTCGACTTGAGCGTCCAGCGAAGCGGGCTCATCGGGCCCCGCTACTCTCAAGCTCTACCAACAAGTCGAGCGACACGAGGAGGTCGGGGTCGTGGTCCATGTTGCGCTTGGGTCCGGCTCGTGGACGGCGTATTCGCTCTGCGAGCGCCGGTCCTTCTACGAGATCCGTCGCTCCGGCGATCAACGTGGTGCGGCTCATGCCCTTAATAGCGGCCCCGGGCGTGACTGCCATGGACCAGCACCTTGGCGATCGACGCGGCAAGAAGTCGACGGTCGTGTTCGTCGAGGAGCTGAGGGGTCAGTGAGAAGAGCCGAGATAGATCCTCTCGGCGCATTCTACAGCGTAGTGCCACATGGGGCGCGCTCAATATTCGCGTGGACCCTGAGTGATCACTATCGATCACTCGCTGTAATGGCGTTGCCCTCAGCCCGCCGGCGCCTTGAGCTGCACCGAGACCCGGACCTCTTCTTCGATCTGCGCGACGATCTCGCGCAGCGCGGGAAGGAACGCTCGGACGAAGACCGCGGGGCTCGCCCGCAGCGAGTACGCACTCA
>DAHWPS010000036.1:0-26559 GCA_027342785.1 Acidimicrobiaceae bacterium | reverse complement strand
GCACCAACTCCCTCGTCCAGGCAGCCAAGCGACGTGCCCGCGGCTATCGCTCCAAGCAGAAGATGATCACCATCATCTACCTCATCGCCGGGAAGCTGCCGCTACCCCAAATCCACACGATTTAGCGAGGAGCCCCAATTCCAACGTGCAGGGCCCGTGGTGACTGCAGCATGCGCTGCGTGCGTGGCATGAGCGAAGCCCTCCGGCCGTGTCGGGAGTGGCGACCGACTCTCGGCTTTTGGCCGCCGATGACGTCCACGCGGCGTCGGGGCATAGCCGGGGCGTTCGGGGTGTTGTACGAAGTGGATCACCGAGTGGATCTGAAAGGAGGTGGCGAGGTCCAATGACCAGGGTCACCCGAGTAGGGACTCCGCACCGGAGCTGACGGCTGGAGGGTGCGGTGGCACCGTTGACCGGCAGGCGGTCCTCGTTCGATGAGGGCGCTGCAGCGGCACCGGGCCCGGAAGGCTCGCAGGTGTCGTACCCTCGAATCGTCAGTTCTGGGGTGACAACCGAGAGGAGGCGCCCGCATCCGGCCCGAGCGGCAGGACGGGCGCTTCTTCGCAATGGCGATGCGGTCGCGCGAGGAGCAGCCGCTTCACCTCTCTTCTGAACCGGCTCAGCTTCGGCGAGCGCTTTCGTGATCGGCTGCGGTGCCACTCTGCTCGCGCCCGGCGGCCAGGAGGCTGCCCTTGTCGTCGGGGAGCTTCGGACGGTTGGGCAGCGCTGCGACGACGAGGAAGACGGCTGCACCGACAACTCCGGTCGCGGCCACAACTGCGAGGTCCATGCCGCTCACGAATGCTCCGCGGGCGGCCGAGGAGAGGAGTGCCCCCAGATGGGCCGGAGCACGTTCCGCCACGGCGAGCGCGCCACCAAGAGAGCTCTCGATCAGCGCAGTGACCGAATGAGTGAGATGGTAGGGCGCGAGGGTGCGCGACATCCTCGCTTTGTAGCGGGCATTGAGAAGGCTACCGAGCACTGCGACCCCGGTCGCGCCGCCGATCTGCAGCGATGCACTGTTGGTCGCCGAGCCGACGCCCGCTTTGTCGAGCGCGACCGAGCCCATCACCGCCTCGGTACATGGAGCGAAGGCCAGCCCGACGCCTATTCCCATCAAGAGGAACGCAGGGAAGGACTGCCAGTAGCTGCTCGCGGTCGAAGTGGAGGTCAGGAGGGCGAACGCCACGGCAACGAGCGCCATCCCGGTTGCGACTACTGGTTTCGTGCCGATCCGTCGATCGAGCACGCTGGACAATGGCGCGACCGCCATCAGGACGAGGGCGATCGGTGCGATGCGCACACCCGTCTCGAGGGCGCTGAAACCGAGCGCGAACTGCAGGTACTGGGTGAAGAGGAACAACCCGCCCATCAGTCCGAAGATCACGAGGGCCATGGCGCTGACTGCGCCTGCGAAGCGACGCGAGCGAAAGAGGCTCAGCTCGAGCATGGGGTGGTCCGAGTGCCGTTCCCACAAGACAAATCCGGCCAACCCGATGATCCCCGCACACGTCGTGGCGATGACCCTGAGCGATGACCAGCCCTGTGTCGGTGCTTCGATGATCCCCCACAAGAGCAGGGCGATGCCTCCCGTCGACAGGCCTGCGCCAAGCGCGTCTGGTCGCTTGGCCGACTTGTCACGGGAGTTGGGTACGAGCGCAGTGACCGCGGCGACAGCAAGCAGGCAGATTGGGACGTTCACCAAGAAGACCGAGCCCCACCAGAAGCGGGAGAGCAGCCATCCCCCGACCACCGGCCCGACCGCCACACCGAGCCCGGTCGTGCCCGACCAGATGCCGATCGCTCGAGACCGCTCGTCCGGCACGACGAAGACGTTGGTGAGGATTGAAAGGGTTGACGGCATGATGGCCGCCGCGCCGATGCCCATGACCGCGCGGGCGGCAATCAGGCCTTCGGGTGCCGTGGCGAACGCAGAAGCCGCCGAGCTGGAACCGAACACCGCCAGGCCCCCCAGCAGTACCCACTTGCGACCCAGTCGATCACCGAGGCTGCCGAACACGAGGAGCAACCCGGCAAACACCACGGCGTACGTGTCGACCACCCATTGCAGGTCACTCGATGAAGCGTGGAGGGAGCGGACGATGTCGGGGAGCGCCACGTTGAGGACCGTGTCGTCCAGGCTGACCACCAGCAGGCTGATGCACAAGATGAGCAGGACGGCCCACTTCCGGTCTTTCGAACGAGACACGGGCAAGGTGCCTGATTGGGCTCGGTCATCGCTGCCCGGATCAGCCGGTCGCTCGGAGCGAGGAGCGCCGAAGTGTGGTTTGGGTCGGTTGTGCACGGCGATCCGTCAGGATCCGTCACCCGGTCGCCGATGCCCCCATTGCGCTTCCCCACTGCATGTTGCGCCCATCTGTGAGACCTCCACGGGTGCTGGCGACGGGTACGGCACGCCTTTCGGTTGTCACGCTACGCAGGAGCCGATCGGTGCACCAGGGTCGAACGTCACATCGACGTCGGTCCTGCGACTGCTCATCTCGACGTCGGGACCCGGCCGTCGGGATCAGCGAGCGGCGGTCCGTCGCCGGCTGGGGGCAAGGTCGCCCGACGGCAGCGGGTCTTCGAAGTCGTGGGCCAGACGGCGGAGCATCGTGCGCACCAGGAGCTGGGCCAAGCGGTGCTCCAATGAGCGGTCGGTGCCGGACGGGGGGAGCGGCGGGAGCCGAACTTGGCCCGTGGCCCGGAGCTCGCTGCGCAGAGGGTCGACGTCGGTGACCTGCACCATCAGCTCGCCATGGGAGTCGGTGTCGCCCGGGCCACGCGCCTCGAAGGACAGCTCGACGGCACCGCAGGGATCTTCGCCGGCCTCACACCCCGGCGCAGCGGCGCTCCGATCGACGAAGCAGCTCACCGCCACGTCGACCGGCGCCCATCCGGGTCCGCCCTCGGCCAGCTCTGCCCTGAGCACTTCAGCCTGCTGGTACGCGGCGGCCACCGCCGCGCTCACTGCCGGTCCGTGTCGCAGGTGCGCGGCGACCGCGGCAGCCGACGCCTCCACCTGGACGAAGTCATCGACGGCGATGCTGGTGCCGCCATGGCGGTGCGAGTCAGACGGGGCGGTCAGCGTGCCTTGCTCGATTGCGACGTCTTGCCGGGCCAGTTCGGCGAGCGACGTGGCTGCGAGCACATCTCGCAGTGCAGTGGTCGCCGATCGCCAGGTCTCGTGCAGTGGGCAGACCGTGTCCCAGCGGCAGGGCCCCTCACCGAGGGCGCACCGCTCCGCCCGCAACGGCCCTTCCCCGGCCTCGACCACATCGAGGGTCGAGATCTCCTCTGGCGGTCTCGCCAGGCGGTAGCCTCCGTCCTTTCCCGCCTTCGAGGTAGCCAGCCCGGCCCGTACGAGGTCGGCGAGGATCTGTGAGGCGAACGTCTGGGGCACGCCCATCTCGGCGACGATCTCTCGGATCTTGCGCGCCTCGCCGCTCGGGTAGGCACGTGCGAGGGCGAGCGCCGAGCGCACCACGTAGTCGCCCCGCTTCGACAACGTCATGTTCATAGCAAAAAGTATAGCACTCAACTTGACATACGGAGGATTTTTTCATATTATGTCGATAAACGTACAGTAAGTCGCTAACCGTATGGTCGTGCGGATCGAGGGAATTGGGAGGGCCAGAATGACGATTGTTGCTCCCGGGAAAGAGCGCCCAGCCGATGAGCTCCCCCCGGCCCTGGCGAAGCCGATCCAGGTGGCCGTCCACCTTCGGCCACCGCACCGAGAGGGTCTGGGTGAGCGTTTCGAGGCCACCGATCCCGCGCCCGGTGCCGACCTGGCACGGCACCCCTTGGTTGCCAGAGCGCTGCGAAACCGGAAATTCCAGTTCCTGATGATCATGCCGAACCAGATCATCTTCTGGGCGGTGATCTTCTTCGGTGTCCTCGGGACGGTCATCCCCGGGTTCAACTTCGCCACGGCGATCACCTGGTACATCTGGTTCTGCCTGGTGTTCGTGCTCATGGTCGTGGTCGGCCGTGGGTGGTGCGCCATGTGCCCATTCGGGGGCTTCGCCGAGTGGTTGCAGCGGCGGACGTTCTGGCAACGCACGCAGAAAGCACTTGGCTTGGGCCGCAAGCTGCCTGAGCCGATCGCCCGCTACGGACTGCTGCTCTCGGTCGGAACCTTCGTGCTCCTCACCTGGATCGAAGAGAGGTTCAACATCGCCGGGCCAGGTACGCCGGCCGACACCAGTTACATGGTGATCGGCATCGTGGCCAGTGCGGTGCTGGTCTTCTTGGTTTTCGAGCGCCGGACGTTCTGTCGGTACCTCTGCCCGCTGTCGGCGCTCATCGGGAGCGTGGGGGCCATGGGCTCCGCGGCCGGCTTTCGCACGCGAGATCGGGAAGTGTGCCTGAGCTGCCAGACCAAGGACTGCATGCGAGGCGGCACAGAGGGGTTCGGCTGCCCGTGGTACACGTGGCCGGGCAGCGCGGACTCGAACCTCACGTGCGGATTGTGCAGCGAGTGCTACAAGGCCTGCCCGTCGGACAACATCGGGTTGTTTGCCCAGAAGCCGCTGACGTCGGTGGTGGCCCCGCGCCGCCGGCGGGCAGACGTGGCCTGGGCGGTCATGGGCCTGTGGGGGCTGGTGGTTTTCCAGCAGGTGAACAGCACGAACGGCTATGCCGCGGCCGACGCCTGGCTGAACCGGGTGACGCACCTGGGTCCCTACCCCAACCCCGTCGGCTACGTGGGGATCATCATCGTCGTGGCCTTGGCGACCGCGGCGCTCGCCCGGTTGGGCAGTCGTCTGATGGTCTCGGGCACCTCCGAATCGGGCACCTCCGAAGGCTCGCTCGGATCCGGCGCGGTGCCCGGGGAGGCACAGGGTGTCGGGACTATCGACGGCAGGATCGCAACGGTGGCGATCCAGTCCCGGTCGCGCTCTTTCGTGGACCGCACGAGCCGGTTCCGCTCGTTCTTCGTGCCTGTTGCCTACGGTTTGATCCCGGTGGTGGGCGCCGATTAACTGGCTCGCCAGCTCCCGAAGTTCTTCAAGCACGCGTTGCGCATCGTTCCAGCGGTGGGTGGCTGGTTCGGCGTCGGCGGCGGGACCCACTCGAGCTTGTACCACGCACAGATCCTCGGGGATGCCCAGATCGTCGTGGCGCAGGTCGTCGTCGTGGCTCTGGGACTTGCCGCATCGCTGTGGGCCACGTGGAAGATCTCCAGGCGAGACCTCGAGTTGCGGGCCACCTCAGCGATCGGCGTCCGGGTCGCAGCGCTGTCACTCGTCGTCGCATGTGGCGCTGTGGCCGGCTACTTGTACGTCATCATGCACGCCGCCTCGTGAAAGGGAGACTGCCATGACCATCACGCTTCCTCCTCCTCGCACCAACGGGCACACCGGTTCTCCGGGCTCGGGTCCTGCCGTGCATGTGCACATCCTCATGGACCGCTGTGCGGGCTGCCAGGAGTGCATCGTGCGTTGTCCCACCGGGGCCCTCGATCTTGACCCCGGGACCTGGACTGCGGTGGCCGACGAGGGGGCGTGCGTGGGCTGCCGGCAGTGCGTGAGGACCTGTCCGTTTGCCGCGGTCACCGTCGATGGACCGATGCTGGTCGAGCCGCGCTCCCCTGCGGTCACGACCCACCCGGCACAGCTCGAATTCGACCGCACCGAGACCCGTCGGGCGATCTCCGACTGGAGCCAAGCCCTGACTGAGGCCAGCCGTTGCCTGGACTGCCCCGACCCCACCTGTGTCCGAGGGTGTCCGGCACACAACGACATTCCCGGCTTCATCCGGGCGCTGGCGGTGGGCGATCTGGACGAGGCACACCGAGTCCTGCGGCGGACCAGTGTCCTGCCTGACATCTGCAGCAGGGTCTGCGACCAGGCGCTGCAGTGTGAGGGCGCGTGCAGCTGGTCGCTCGCGGGCGACGCGCCCGTCGCCATCGGCGCGCTCGAACGCTTCATCGCCGACAATGCGCCGGTGCCTCCTCTCGAGGTTCCCGAGGCCGGAGAAACTGCTCCGGTGGCCGCTGGGCTCGAGGTGGCGGTGGTCGGATCGGGTCCCGCTGCGATGGCGGCTGCCGCCGAGTTGATCGGTGCCGGCGCCGCGGTCACGGTGTTCGAACGCGAAGACCAACCGGGCGGGTTGTGCCGCTGGGGCATCCCGGACTTCACCCTGCCCGAGCCGGTCGCCCAGCGCCCTTGGAGGGACCTCCAGGCGGCCGGTGTCGTCCTGCACACCGGCCACGAAGTCGATGCCCGAGAGCTCGAGGAGCTTCCACGGCGCTACGACGCCGTCGTGGTCGCGGCCGGCGCCACGGAGCCACTTCGCCCCCGGCTTGACGGCGCCGACCTCGGAGGTGTGTGGGATGCCTCTCAGTTCCTCCATGCAGCGCAACACGCGTTGGCCACCGGCACCCCGATGGACGCGCTCGCGCCCCGCCCGGGAGACGACGGGTCGCTCCAGCCGGCCAAGGTCCTGGTGCTCGGCGCCGGGAATACCGCCATGGACGTCGCCCGAAGTGCCCGGCGACTCGGTGCCGCTGCCACCTGCGTGGACTGGATGGACCGCCGCTTCGCACCGGTTCGCTCCGATGAGCTCGACGAAGCGGCAGCCGAAGGTGTCCAAGTCCACTTCTCGGTAACGGTACGTCACCTGGAAGGTCGTGACGGCGAGGTGGTGTCGGCCATCCTGGCAGCGACCGAGCAGCACGCCGCCGGCGAGCTGCCTCATGTGCTCGAGCACAAGACGTGGCGCGAGCCGGTGGATCTCGTCGTGTTCGCCATGGGATATCGGATCGCTCCTGAGCTTGCCGACAGTGGCAGAGGTCTGCCCGTGAGCACGACGTCGTCCGCGCTGCCAGATCGGACGTGGTTGGCCAGCGGTCTGCTGGCCGAGCCGGCACCGCCAGCCGCTCGCGGTCGCCCGGTCGGGCGTTTGGCATTGGCACGCGAGAGAGCGCTGGCCGCCGCCGCGCTGCCCCGTCGAGAGCGAACGTGGTTCGTCGGTGACGCGCTGACCGGTCCGGCAACCGTGGTCGAGGCCATGGCGCAGGGCAAGGTCGCCGCACGGGCCATCGGGCACCACCGGCCTCGACGGCCGGGACACGCAAGCACCTCGCGACGTCGTGTGTTGGTGGGCGTGGAGAGCCGCGGAGGGAGCACGGCGGCAGCCGCCCGCACCATGGCCGATCGGCTGCGCAGTGACGGAGCTGAAGTGAAGACGTTGCCGCTGGCAAAAGTCGGGCCTGACGCCCTTGCGTGGGCGGATTTCCTGGTGGTGGGAACGTGGGTCGAGGGTGCAGTGGTCGCTCGTGTGGGCCCGGCACGCGCCACCGCTCGATGGCTCGATGACCTGCCCCCGCTCCCCGGGCTCCCCGTCGCGCTCTTCTGCAGCTACGCGGTCGCACCCAAGGGCACCCTCGCCCTCATGCGTGAGAGGGTGGAAGCCAGGGGAGCTCGAGTCGTCGGCCAAGCTGCGCTCAGGAGAGGCGGCAGCAGCGCGGAGATCGAAGCGTTCGTCACGACCGTCCTCCGAGCGCTGTCTCCCACTTCGACGTGAAAGTTGGCCCGCGTCGTACCACCCGGTCCCGACCAGGCTGAGAGTGCAGCGTCGGCCCAGCGGCAACGTCGTCACGGCAGCGGCCGGCCCACGGGCAGCGGCCGGCCCACACGGCCGGGTTTGTGCCACACGCTCCTGCGGCTTACACGGCCGGTAGCGCTCAACTGAGCTTGTCAGATTCTCCCAGCGCCTGGCGGGTGAGCTCGGCAATGACGAGCTCTTCGCGGCTTTGTACGACGAAGGTCCGGACCCGTGCTGCGGGAGTACTGATGTCGGCATCAGCATCGCCGACCGCGTTGTTCGCGTCCGGGTCGATGGCGATGTCCAGCCACGTGAGCTTGTTGCAGCAATCGGACCGTACTTGGGCGGCATGCTCGCCGACCCCGCCGGTGAACACGAGCACGTCGATCCCTCCGGCCGCCGCGGCCATCGCTGCGATCTTGGCCCGTAGCCGATGGAGGTAGACGTCGAGTGCAAGTGCGGCTTCGGGATCCCCGTTGGTGCGGCGCTGGAGAATGAGCCGGAAGTCGCCGCCGCTCTTCTCGACCAGCCCGGCCAGGCCGCTGGCGTTCTCCAGAGAGTGTTCGAGGTCGGCCGAGCTCATGCCGTGACCGAGAGCCCACAAGAGGATGCCGGGGTCGACGTCACCCGAACGAGTGGCCATGACGAGCCCTTCAAGCGGGGTGTAACCCATCGTCGTGTCCACCGAACGGCCGCCGAGGACTGCCGTGACCGATGCACCGGCGCCAAGGTGGCAGATGACGAGACGCTGTCGATCCGCTCCTCCACCGGTGAGCTCGTGGACCCGCCGGACCGCCCACGAGCAGCTGAGGCCGTGAAACCCGAAGCGGCGCAGTCCCCAGTCCTGTCGCCAGCGGGCCGGGAGCGCATACGTGGAGGCTTCCGGTGGCAGGTCGCCATGAAAGGCGGTGTCGAAGCACGCGACGGCGGGTAGCTCCGGCCGGGCTTTTCCAACGGCGTCGATCGCCGCGAGTGCGGGAGGATTATGGAGTGGTGCGATCTCACGAAGCTCGTCGAGGGCATACCGCACGGCACGGTTGATGACGACAGGACCGGTGAAACGCGTACCGCCGTGCACCACCCGGTGTCCCACCGCGTGAGGTGGGGGACTGGCATCGAGGAATGTCCCCAGCCGGTCGGCAAGGTCTGGTCCGGGGGGGCCGAGATCCGCTCGCGCACAGATGGACCCGTCAGGCTCGACGGTGCGAAGCTTGACGCTGCTCGAACCGGCGTTGACGACGAAGACACGCCGGAGCATCGTGCCTGTTCAGTGTCCCGGGGTGGCGGCGAAGGGCTGGCAGGTGTCGCTGGCGCAACTCGATCGAGCCCCGTATGGCACCACATGCTGCATCCTCCCAAGACTATGGCAGCGCCGCCTGCCGGACTGCCTGGCTGTTGCCTGCGACGCCGTTGGTCGTACAGTCGCAGTAAACGGCTGGCTGTACAGAGCCGGTCACTGCCAGGTTGCCGGCAGAGCCGTCCGTGGCGGAGTCCTCGGCTCGGGTCCGAGGAGAGGCCACGGCAGTGGTGGAAGCAGACTTCGGCGCATTGGAGGAGGACGTCATGGAGGAACAGCCCGAACAAGGCGTGGCCGAGGCCGGGGCCGACACCGGGGCCGACAACGTGGTGGTCGGGTCCGGCGAGACCGTCGCGCCTGAGGCCTACGTCCTCGATACCGACGTCGAAGGACCGCTCAGTCCCGAGGAGCTCCGGCGCATGGATGCCTGGTGGCGCGCAGCCAACTACCTCGCGGTGGGCCAGATCTACCTGATGGACAACCCTTTGCTCGAGCGTCCACTCGAGCCCGACGACGTCAAGCCACGATTGCTGGGCCATTTCGGCACCACCCCCGGCCTGAACTTCATCTACACGCATGCCAACCGAGCCATCAAGGCCAGGGATCTCGACGCGGTCTATGTGATGGGACCCGGTCACGGAGGGCCGGGGCCGAACGCGTGTGCCTGGCTGGAGGGGACGTACACCGAGCGGTATCCCTCGATCACGAGGGACGGCGAGGGGATGGGCCGTCTGTTTCGCCAGTTCTCCTTCCCTGGTGGGGTCCCGAGCCACTGCGCCCCGCAGACCCCTGGCTCGTTCCACGAAGGAGGTGAGCTCGGTTATTCCCTTCTCCATGCCTATGGGGCGGTGATCGACAACCCGTCCCTCGTCGTGTTCGCGGTTGTCGGCGACGGCGAAGCCGAGACCGGACCGCTCGCGACGAGCTGGCACGCCAACAAGTTCGTGAACCCGGCCCAAGACGGGGCCGTGCTTCCGATCTTGCATCTGAACGGCTTCAAAATTTCCAACCCCACCGTGTTGGCCCGCATCGCCGAGGACGATCTGCTGTCGCTGCTCCGCGGTTGCGGCTACGACCCTCACGTGGTCTCGGTCGGTCTTGGAACCAACCCGGCAACAGCTCACCAGCGTTTCGCCGCCACCTTGGACGAGTGTTTGGAGGGGATCGCTGCTCTCCAGCGCTCGGCACGCTCGGGTGACGGCGACGGGCTGCCCCGGTGGCCTCTGATCGTGCTCCGCTCCCCGAAGGGATGGACCGGTCCGCCGATGGTCGACGGGTTGATGGTGGAAGGATCCTTCCGGGCACACCAGGTACCTATTCCCGATGCTCGCGGCAACGCGACGCATCGTCAGGCGCTCGAGCAATGGCTGCGCTCATACCGACCGGAAGAGCTTTTCGATCACGCCGGTCGGCCGGTACCCGAGCTGCTCGAGTTGCCTCCTTCGGGGAGCCGGAGGATGAGCGACAACCCGGTCGCCAACGGGGGTCTGCGTCGCCATGACCTGGTGCTCCCCGATTTCCGTGACTACGCAGTCGAGGTCGCCGTCCCGGGGACCACGAGCCATGAAGCGACTGCCGTGCTCGGCACCTTCATCCGCGACGTCATCGCGGCCAATCTCGGGGACTTCTTGCTCTTCGGACCCGACGAAGTGGCATCGAACCGCCTTTCCGCGGTGTTCGAGGTGACTGGACGGAAATGGATGGCGGGTGCGACCGCCGAGGACGATCACCTGAGTCGGGATGGACGAGTTGTCGAGGTTCTCTCCGAGCACATCTGCCAAGGGCTCTTGGAGGGGTACGTGCTCTCGGGTCGGCACGGGCTGTTCACCTGCTACGAAGCATTCATCCATATCGTCGACTCGATGTTCAATCAGCATGCCAAGTGGCTCGAAGCATCTGCGGAGGTGGAGTGGCGGGCGCCGATCTCCTCTCTCAATTACCTGCTGACCTCACATGTGTGGCGTCAGGATCACAATGGCAACACCCATCAGGATCCCGGGTTCCTCGACGTCGTGCTCAACAAGAAGCCCAGCGTGGTGCGCGCGTACCTGGCACCTGACACCAACTGTCTGCTCTCGATCGCCGATCACTGCCTACGCAGCCGTCAGTACGTGAACGTCGTCGTGGCGGGGAAGCAGCCGGCTTTGGACTACCTCACCATGGACCAGGCCATCGCCCACTGCGCACGTGGCCTCGGCATCTGGGAATGGGCCAGCAACGAGCGTCATGGCGTCGCTCCCGACGTCGTGCTCGCAGCAGCAGGCGACGTACCCACTCTCGAGGTCCTCGCTGCAGTCGACATTCTCCGCCGGGAGCTCCCCGAACTGAGCGTCCGGGTGGTCAACGTGGTGGATCTCATGCGCCTGCTGCCCGAGTCCGAGCACCCTCACGGACTGGCCGATGCTGAGTTCGACGCGATCTTCACCACTGATCGACCGGTGATCTTCGCGTTCCATGGGTACCCGTGGCTGGTGCACCGGCTCACCTACCGACGAGCCAATCACCGCAACATCCACGTGCGCGGCTACAAGGAGAACGGCACCACCACTACCCCGTTCGACATGGTGATGCTCAACGATCTGGACCGGTACCACCTCGTCATGGATGTGATCGACCGGGTGCCGGGCTTGGGCCAGCGAGCCGGTTCCCTACGCCAGTCCATGGCAGATGCTCGTCTCGATGCGAGATCCTGGACCCGGACCCACGGCGAGGACCACCCAGATCTCACCAACTGGACCTGGCCGCACGGCGGGTGACCGCGGGGTGGGCAGGAAACTTGCGGGTGATATCACCCCGTCGGTGCCCCGCGGGAACCACAAACGCCACTGGCGATTGAGGTTCTCCACCTGACCTCGTTGCCACGGGCTGTGGGGGTCGCAGAACCAGACGTCGATGCCGTAGGTCGAAGCGATGGTCTCCCAACGGCCTCACTCGCTTTTCTGGTCGAAGGTGATCGAGCGCAGGAGGTGCGAGGGGATGCGATCGAGGCCCTCTGCGAGCCCTGCGAGCATCGCGTCCTTGGCGTAGCGCCCTGGCATGGTGACCGGGATCGAGTACCTCGTCACCCGTTCGGTGAGCCACAGCATCGACGAGCGGTTGGACTTGCCGATGATCTGTTCGCCCTCCCAGTGACCGAGCCCGGCGCGCTCGTTGACAGCGGCCGGGCGCAAAGCGATGTTCGGGAAGACCCGAGCGTTTCGTCTCGTGACACAACTGGCGGCGTCGGTGGCGCGGTCGTCGCGTCCGCAGGCACTCGGTCGGCTTCACGTCGAGGGCACCGGCACAGATGGCCGCGTCGATCGTCTCGGGGCACACCCGCTGGATTGCGCCCTCGGTCACGAGGTCCGCCCAGATCGCCCCACCCGCCCCGGTCGCTTAGGGACGGCTGCCGGGTTTGCGCTTCAGATGAACATTGCCGGGGCCAGGAAGACGGTCGACCGCGGCGAGTGCAGTGTCGTAGCGGCCGCGAAAGCGGGCCAGCCCATGCCCGATCTCCCGGGGCAGCGCCGCGACGGTATGCCGGGCGAGTACCCGGCTCAAGCGCAGTCCCGTGGCGGTCTTCCACTCGAGCTCGTGCTCTCCGACCAGGGTTGCGGTGTTCGCCTGCTCGACCTCTCCGGCGAGGACACCGAGCGCTCGGCGGCGTTCGGGTTCGAGGAGCCGGGCGATGGCATCGACCTTCGGAAAGGTTTCCAACGCAATGGCAAAGTGACGGGCAACCGTGGCGTGGGTCGCATCGTCGATCAGGCCCGCGTCGTGCTTCAAGTCGTTGAGGCCCGCCCCGACACGATACGTGACGTCTACGATCTCGTCGCGGCTCATCCAGTCGGTCTCGTAGGCGAGCATCTCACGCCAGGTGGGCCCGAGGAGCGCCTGGCGATGTTCTTCGAGCGTGGTAAATCGCTTGTGGAAGCCGAGCTCGGGGTGCTCGAAGGCCCGGCTGCCCGGGTCGAGGAATGGTCCGAGGGGTGCCGCGTAGAACTGCAGACGGGGGTCGGCGCCGAAGCGTTCGACGAGGTGTGCGCAGTAGTCGACCGTCTCGAGCGCTTTCGCCACGGTTTGTCCTGACAGGCCGACCATGAAGAACAGGTCGAGCTTCTCACAGCCCTCTTCCAGCGCGGCGGCGAGGGTCCGCTCGACCACGTCGTTGGGCACGGGAAACTTGCCGTTGACTCTGCGAATCTCGGGATCGGGAGACTCGATGGTGATCTGGAGGCTCCAAGAGGTCGTGGAGCGCTGCACCATGCCGAAGAAGTCCCGGTCGGCGGGATAGAACACTTCGATGACCAGCTCGTTGCTCACGCCGGCTACCCGGTAGAGCTCGAAGAAGCGCTCCGCACGCGGTTTGCCGCCGATGCGAGGATCGTGGACCATGAAGATCGGTGCTTTGGAGAACGTGGCGATGCGCCTGGCATCGGCGACGAGCTTCTCGGGGCTGCGCATCGCCGCGGCGCTTCGACCGGCGACGATCCGGTAGCCCGTGCGCGAGCCCCCGCAGATTGCACAGTCGTACGTGCAGCCACGGGAGTTGAGCAGCATGGTCGAGGGGTAGCGAAGCCACTGGAGATACGGGAGGAAGTCAGCCAGACTTCGATACTTGAAGATGGCGTGGGTCATGAAGTCGTAGGCGGGGACGTCAATCCAGTCCAAGTCTGCGGGCACGAAGCTCATGGGGTTCACGACCACTTCACCGCTCGGGCGCTTCCAGGTCAGGTTCTCCACGGCCTCGAGCGGCGTACCGTCCCTGAGAGCGGCGAGCAGTTGGCGGCAGGGCTCTTCGGTCGAGTCTCCTCGCAGTACGTAGTCGACCGCTGGATTCGCGATCACCTCTTGGTGGAACCAGGTGGCCGACAGGCCACCGATGAGCACCTTGGCGTCAGGGTGGACCTTCTTGACCACCTCGGCGATCCCCAGTGCACCGTGGGCGTGGGGCAACCAGTGGAGGTCGATCCCGAAGACGGGGGAGTCCAGTTTGGCGAGGTGGTCGGGCACATTGAAACGGGGATTGCGCAGCATCCGATAGGCCAGGTTGACCAGCCGGGTGTTGTAGTGGTTGTCCTCGAGGTAGGCCGCGATCGAAGTCAGGCCGATGGGGTACATCTCGAACTCGTCGGTCGAGGGGATCACGTCGGCCAGGGGCCCTTGGAGGATGACTTCTTCACGGAAGTCCCATACCGAAGGAGCGTGCAGCAGCACGAGGTCGAGGCCGAACACGCGCTGCCACGCCGTTCGGCGGCGACCTGCCCGTGCCGTCACCGAGTTGCCTCCGGAAGTGGAGTTGCCTCGGAACGGATCCTGGAGAGCAGCGGAGCTTTCACGAGGTCGAGGAGAAGGGTCACGGCGAGCACGGTGGCGAGCAGCACGCCGATATCGACGAGAGGGACGGGCGTCATGAGGATCCCGCGCGCCGCGAAGATCGTCACGAGGACCAGGTCGCCGATGGTGGCTGCCACCATCCACGTGCTCGGTCGAGAAGCCTACAGGTGGCGGCGTTCGCGTACGAGGTAGATGGTGGCTTGGCCGGTCGCCACCAACATCACGAAGACCAGGGTCTGGGTAGCGTCCAAGCTCAGACCGAGCGCATGCCGTCCGATGAGGAACGTTCCGAATGCGAAGAGCAGCCAGGGTATGGCGATCCCGAGGGCGGCTGCTGCAAGCGCCGGAACTCTCCAGCGGTCAGGGCGAGAGGAGAACCCGACCCGATCGGTGGCGAGGGACATGGTGACGAAGTCGTTGGCAAACAAGAGCAGCAGCACGAGGCGCGGGGTCGTGACGAACGCACCAGTCACCAGGAGCCCAAGGCCGAGGAACAGTGACACTTGGAAAGTCTTTGCGATCTTGTTCAGCGTGTACGTCAGCATCCTTTGGTAGACGCGCCGACCGGTCTCGACGGCGGCCACCACATTGCCGAGACCCTCCTGGGTAAGGACCAGGCTGGCTGCTTCCTTGGCGACGTCAGTGGCGTTCGAGACGGCGATGCCGACTTCTGCTCGCTTGAGGGCCGGGGCGTCGTTCACGCCGTCGCCGGTCATGCCCATGATGTGGCCGGCCCGCTGCCCGCGTTCTACCAGAATCAGCTTGTCCTCAGGGAGGACTCCCGCGACGAGATCGAAGTCGATGTCGTGGTTCTCGGGAGATCGCAATGTGTCGACCGAGCCCACCCGTTCGCCGATCCCAACCTGCCGGGCGACGGCCACGGCGGTCGGGGCCGCGTCACCGGTCACCATCACCACTCTGATCCCGAGGTCCCCGAGGTGCGCCACGAGCGCTGCCGAGTCAGCGCGGACCGGGTCACCCAGGGCCAGAAGTCCAGCCAGCTCCAGTTGCTCGGCACCCGCCGCGACGGCCAGCACTCGTGCACCTCCGGAGGCAAGAGCGGCGACTGCTCCGGTCAGGTCCGGCGGGGGCACAGGAGCGAGCGCGGCGACCACTGCCGGCGCGCCCTTCACCACCTGCATCTCGCGCCCATCCATGGACAGGGTGGCCTCAGAGCGCTTCGTCGCGGGGTCGAACGGGACGAAAGC
This sequence comes from Acidimicrobiaceae bacterium, assembly GCA_027342785.1. Taxonomy (GTDB): domain Bacteria; phylum Actinomycetota; class Acidimicrobiia; order Acidimicrobiales; family RAAP-2; genus JAJYWF01. The sequence continues at coordinate 11,184 of DAHWPS010000036.1, read as the reverse complement.
TCGAATCGAGCCCACCATGGGGGCAGTTGTGGACGCGGCTTGCAGGATTGCCAAGTCAATCGGGTCCTGGGTGGCCTCGCTCGAGGCGATCACCGCGAGGGACAGCACCTCTGTTTCGGAGTGACTCGCGAAAGGGTGGACGTTGACAACCGAGAGGTGGTTCTCCGTGATGGTGCCGGTCTTGTCCGTACACAGGAGGTCCATGGCCGCAGCTTCCTCGATCGCCGAGAGGTGAGTGACAAGCACCCCTTGATGAGCGAGCTCGAGCGCACCGACCGAAGTGGCGAGGGTAAAAGTGGCAGGAAGCGCGACGGGGACCGTGGCGACGATCAGTATCAAGACGAACGGGAGCAGCTCGCTCATCGGCAGGTGCGTCACGATGCCATAGACGACGCTTGCGACGACCAGCGCTCCATCCAGCGCGAGCAGTGCCCAGACGATCTTGAAGATCGTCTCCTCCAAATGGGTAGCCGTCTTCGCCGTGTTCACCAGTTCTGCGGTGTGGCCGAAGTACGTGTGAGCACCGGTCGCCGTCACCTCACCGCTGGCTTCGCCGCGGGTCACGATCGAACCCGAGTAGCAGGTGCCGCCCGCGCTCACCGACACGTCGGCTGATTCACCGGTGAGGACAGACTGGTCGACTGACACCAGACCAGAGCTGACGAGGAGATCAGCCGGGACGATGTCTCCCAACCGCACGTGCACGACGTCACCGGGAACCAGCCGCTCGGCGTCGATGACTTGCCAGTAACCATCCCGTCGCACCCGAGCGCGCAAGGCCAATCGGCTGCGAAGCAGGGAGAGCGCGTTCGCGGCTCGACCCTCCTGGACGAAGCTCAACACACCGTTGAAGACGATGAGCGCGCCGACGATGATCGCCTCGGTGGTCTTGCCGGCCACCAGTTCCAAGACGACGGCCGCTTCGAGAAGGTAGGGGACCGGCCCGGTGAGCTTGGAAACGAGCTTGCGGAGGAGGTGTCGGCGCTCGGCCGCGAGGGCGTTGGGCCCATAGCGTGCGAATCGCTCGGTCGCCTCGGCTTCGGTCAGGCCGGTTGCTGCGGCGCTCGGCAGGGACGCGGAGCCGCTCATCGTACCGGCGGGCTCGTTCCCGTCACCGCGGGCTCCCGTGCCCGTGCCATCCCCGATGCCTTCACTCGCATCCTCGATCGCGTTTTCACCCGCGCCAGCCGGGACCTCGGTGCCTGCCACTCAACGAGTGTCGCACGACACGTCGGGGCTGACCAGGGCCGAAAGCCCCGGCACCCGGGCGATCCTTCGGCCAAGCCGTGCCGCGCCCCGATCCCCCGACACGCCGCGCCCCGATCCCCCGATCCCCCGACACGCCGCGCCCCCGTGTCACCCAGCGGCCGCTGGATCACCCGACGTGGTCGGGCGTCGACCTCGCTCGGGTGGCCGGCCGTCGGTCGGACGCGGCCCGGCCCCAGTCGCGCAGGACGGCTCGATAGCGTCTGTCCCAGTTGTCGTAGCGCCGCCGGAGGAGCATCCCCGGCCAATCGTTCGGGAGCAACGCGCGTGGCAGCAGGGGGTCCGCCTGGAGATGGCGGAGCACGTCGGCCGACAGCGCGAACCCCGGAGCCAAGTCGGTCCAGTCGCACGGTGGGAGAGCATCGAGGCGCCCCAGCAGCTCAGTGGCTCTGTTGCTCCACCCCGTCAATGTCCAGAGGCGGTCGGCCAGTGCTGCGCCGTCCTCGTAGTGCGCCGTCATCGTCACGACGTCATCGAGCCAGCCGGGAAGCTGGAGGTCGAGGTTCTCCGGGCGCATCCATACCCCTTCGCGCAGTTCGGCCAAGCGGGCAAACGCCAGCGCTCGGCGTCGAGACGTACGTTCGGTTGCGTCGCGGCCGATGGACGTCACGATCACGACCAGCCATGCCCCGGTCCACGCCCTGGTGGCGCCGGCTCGGCTCGCAACCTGTCGGGCCCGGCGGTCCTCCAAGGGGCCGGAGAGGCGGTAGTGCCCGGCGCCGTCGGTGGTTGCTTCGCCCGACACGCACATCCGGCTGAGCGCCACTCGAGCCCTGTTCGCGTTGATCCCGAAGAGCCCGGCCAGGTGGACGAGATGAGCCACCGGGAGCTCGGGCGGGTCGGCCCCGAGCAGGGCGCTCGCCAGCACCGACCGGGCCGTGAACGGGCGAACGGACCCGCCCCTGTCGCTCACTCGATCGCCGGATCCGCCCCCGTCGCTCACAGGAGCGCCCGCCGCGTCGACCGTGTCCGCTGGGTATTACGTAATTGATCCATCTGGAGGAGAAGTGTAATATAGCTCAGTGGCCACCACCGTCGTCCCTCCCCCGCAGTCCCGGCCCCACGTGCTGCCGACCGAGAGGCTGCTCGATAACGGGATGTGCCGCCCCGAGCTGCGCCGCGACCTTCGCCGGATCGACGATCGTCGCAACGCCTTCTCGGTGCTCTGGCTGTGGGCGATGGTCGCAGGGATCGTGGCGCTGGCGGTGTGGATCGACAACCCGGTCGGCTACGCCGTGGCGTTCGTGGTCATGGGTCCGATCTACGTGCGGTTCGCCATATTGATGCACGAAGCGGCGCACAAGCTGCTGTTCTCCAACAAGTCGATCAACGACTGGGTTGGCACGTGGCTGATCGCCTATCCGGCCTTCACGCCGATCCAGCTCTACCGCCGGGGGCACTTCGCCCACCACCGCCAGGAGTTCGGCCCGGACGAGCCGGACCTCGCGTTCTACGGGGGCTACCCGTGTGCCCGGCGTGTCCTGCTGCGCCGGCTGGTGCGCGACGCGGTGGGGATCTCGGGGTGGAAGAACTTCGTGCCGCTGCTCCGGTCGATCCGCTCGCCGCAATTCCGGCGCACCGGACTGTCGATCCTGGGGGTGCAGGCAGTGATGTGGGCTGTGGCGTGGATCGCCACCGGTCGCTGGTGGATCTATCCGCTGCTGTGGTGGTTGCCGTGGATGACGCAGTGGCGAGTGCTGAACCGGCTCCGTTCGATCGCCGAGCACGGAGGCATGGAGGCGGGAAAGGATCGCCGCGTCACCACCCACAACGTGCGCCAGTCCATCGGAGCTCGGATCTGGCTGGTCCCGTACAACACCGGTTGGCACCTGGCCCATCACGTGGACATGGGGGTCCCCTGGAGGAACCTTCCCCGCTTCCACCAAGAGCTGGAGCGCGCCGGCTACGTCACCGACGCGATCACCTATCCGAGCTACCGGGCCCTCTGGGCGGCGCTGGCGTCGGCCTGAGAGCGGACTCGCGGGCCGAGGCGCCCGGCGACGAGGACCAGCTCGATCCCGGCGATGAGGACGATGTAGAGCGGGAACGCCACTTCGTCGGCGGTGACCGTGGTCACCGTGAGCAGCGTGATAGCGGCGTTGGCCAGCGCGCCCAGGTACGCGAGCGAGTTCTCGGATTCCGGGGCCCGCCACGACTTGAGCAGCGTGGGGACGCCGGCGAGGGCGTCGGCGGCAATGGCGGCGCAGAGGGCGGCAAGCCCGACCCGGGTGAGGAGCCAGACCGCAGTACCCGCGACTGAAAGTGCGCCGCAGGCATAGTCGATCGGTTGGATCCGCCATACCGCCGAGCGATTGGCAAACGTCGCGGCGAACACCGCCAGCGGTCCGAGACCGACCGAGAGGGCCATCAGCGAACGGAGGCCGACGCCCGCGCGGAGCTCGACGGCGAACGCCAGCAGCGGGACGGCGCCCCACAGCAGCCACGTCACACGATTGGGCTGGGTCCGCCCACGTACCGTGTCGAACGCGTACCCGGCCGATCCGGCCAGGCCGATCACCGCCCCTGCGACGACCCAGTGGACGTTGATCACGTGTCCGCGTCCGAGCCCCCGGCGTGCCGTCAGCTCGCCGCGGAACCCTTCGAGCCCCCCACCTTCGAGCCCCCCACCTTCGAGCCCCTCACCTTCGAGCCCCTCACCGCGGGTCGCTTCGAGCCCCCGGTCCCGCCGACCGGCGCCTCGGTCCCGCCGACCGGCATCCCCGGGCCGAGGTGGAGCGGCACGTCGAGCGGTTCTCCTGCGAGCCCCGCCGCGGTCATCATCTCCTCGAGCGACCGGGGAACGGCCGCAGCGATGTCCCACAGCCTGGGGACGGCGCGTGCGCACGAGACGAGCCCCCAGTACAAGACGCCCCGGTAGCTCATGATCGTGATGTTGAGCCCCATGCCGTCCATGACCGGGCCGAGCGGGAAACCGGCCAGCATCTCGGCCCCGCCGAGGTAGAGCGGGAAGTCGGGACCCGGCACGTTCGAGACGACCAGGTTGGCGATCGGGCGGTGGCGGTCGGCGAGCCGCATCCCGGTGTAGAGCCGGGCGGCCAGGGCGAAGAGGTTCGGGGTGGCGTGCTCGGCCCAGTTCTGCAAGGTGCTCGCCCCGAGAGCCTGGTGCTCCTCCTTGGCACCGCGCGTGCCGGCATTGATGAGGCGGAGCCGTTCCAAAGGGTCGGCCACGTGCGTGGGGAGCTGGACAAACATTGCCGATACCTTGTTCGAGCCCTTCAGGGCGGCAACCTCGGGGGTGACCGAGACCGGGACGACCGACACGAGGGGGATATCGGGCAGCTCGTCGCCGGCGAGCAGGTAGTCGCGCAGCGCGCCGGTCACCATCGCGAGCACGACGTCGTTGACGGTCGTCCCCATGTGGTTCTTGAGGCGCTTCACGTCGCCGAGGCTGGCGGCGGCGAACGCCACCCGGCGGCGGCCGGTGATGGCGACGTTCACCGACGTTCGAGGCGCCGACAACGGCAACGCGGCCTTGCCGGGGCCATCGTCACGCTGGCGCAATCGCCGGACGCCGAGGACGGCCTGGCCGGTGCGCCACGCCATCTTCCCGATCTCGAAGGGGCGGACGGCCCGGGCCACGAGGGCCTGGGAGACGAGCTCGAGGTCCGAAGGGATCCGCCCTTCGGGGAGCGGTTCGGGCAAGGGGGGCGGTCCAGCCGGCTCCGGCTCGAGGTCGAACAGGATCCCGAGCAGCTCGGCACCCGACACCCCGTCGATCGTGCTGTGGTGCATCTTGGCCACGAGGGCGATCCGGCCGCCTTCGAGGCCCTCGACGATCCACATCTCCCAGAGCGGGCGGTCGCGGTGGAGCCGGCGGCTGTTCACGTCGGCCGCGAATTCGGCCAGCTCGCGCATCCCCCCCGGTGCCGGGAGGGCCGCTCGCCGGAGGTGGTTGTCGATGTCGAACTCGGGGTCGTCGACCCAGATGGGGTGGCCCAGCCGCAGCGGGATCTCGACCAAGCGGCGCTGGAACACCGGGACCTGGGGGATCCGCTGGTCGATGAGGCGGCGCAGCCGGCGGAAGGAGTAGCCGCCCGGCACGGTCGAGGGATCGAAGACCGCCGTCATCGAGACGTGCATGTGCAGCGTCGGCGTCTCCATGTACAAGAAGCTGGCGTCGAGCCCGGTCAAACGCTCCGTCGTCATCTGCCCTCCTCGGCTCGGCTGCATCCGCGCTGCGCCCACTACCGTCGCACCTGGACGCCGCCGAGGCAACTGGTGGCCGCCGGGGTGCGCCGCCGGCCCGGCGCGGCGGCCCACGACGGTGACCGCCGGCAGACCGGACCCAACGGGCGGCAGGCCCACCGGACGGGCCATGATGCATGCCATGCCGTACGCGTTCCTCGCCCTCGCTGCCCTCGGTGTGCTGGCCGTCGCGCTCACCTACCGCCCGCTTCGCAAAGAGCCGTTCACCGTGGTGAGCTTCGTGGTCGGATGGCTGGTCGGCGAGCTGCCTCTCCAGACGATCGCATTACAGGTGGCGGTCACCGTGGTCTTCGGGCTGTACGGCGCGTTCGGCGCGTGGCCCGGGGACGTCGGCCTGGGCCTGGCCGTGCTCGGCTGGGCGGGGATGGCCGGGCTCGCCGTGACCGGCGCACGCGCCCGAGAGGTCGTGGCCGCCGCCCTGGCAGATCCCCGGGCCGGCTCGCTCGACCCGGCCCGGATCCCCGATCACGCCCTGTGGGCCCGGTGGTGGCGGGTGGCCCGCGCCATCCCGCTCAGGAGCCGCCGGGTGCAGATCGAACGAGACGTCGACTACTGGGGCGATGGCATCCGACGGCACCGCCTCGACATCGTGAAGGCGACCGGCACGACCGGCGGTGCGCCGGTCTTGGTCTACATCCACGGGGGCGCGTGGGTCATGGGCGAAAAGCGCGAGCAGGGTCGACCGATGCTCTACGAGCTGGCGATGCGCGGTTGGGTCGGGGTGGCCGTCAACTACCGGCTGAGCCCGCGGGCGACGTGGCCCGACCACATCGTCGACTGCAAGCGGGCCATCGCCTGGGTGCGCGAGCACATCGCCGAGCACGGGGGCGATCCCTCGTTCGTCGTGGTGAGCGGGGGCTCGGCCGGCGGGCACCTGTGCGCGCTGGCCGCCCTCACCGCCGGCGACCCGGCGTGGCAGCCGGGCTTCGAGACGGCCGACACGTCGGTCGACGCGTGCGTGCCCTTCTACGGGGTGATGGACATGACCGGCGCGCAGCAGGGCTCGGGCAAGTACGGGCCCGGGCTCCTCGAGCTCTTGGAGAAGAGGGTGATGAAGACGTCGTCGGCCGAGCACCCCGAAGTGTTCGAGCAGGCGTCGCCCACCTCCCGCGTCCACCCCGGCGCGCCGCCGTTCTTCGTCCTCCACGGGACCAACGACACCCTGGTGCCCGTGGAAGTCGCCCGCCAGTTCGTATCCGAGCTGCGGGCGGTGTCGCAGGCCCCGGTGGCCTACGCGGAGCTGCCCCTGGCCCAGCACGCCTTCGACGTGCTGTCCTCGATGCGGTGCCGGGCGACGACCGCCGGCGTCGTGGCCTTCCTCGAGGCCGTGCGGGAGCGGCGTCGACCGCGTCCCTCGGATCTGACGTAGCATCAGATTCGATCAGGACCAGTCTCCGGCCTGTGGTCCGGGGACGAGACGGGAAGGGGGACCACCATGTCGGTGCGCCGACAGCACGGGGCCGGTGCGACTGCCGAGGGCCGGCCCGCACGCAGCCGGGTGAGGGCGATCGTGCTGGGGCTGACTGCGCTCAGTCTCCCGCTCGCCGCGTGCAGCACGACCAGCTCGTCGTCGGCCGGCTCGTCGGCCAAGCCGACCACGGCCTCGGCGGGACCTTCCTGCCAGAAGCCGGTCCCGGTCACTGCGGCGATGGACGCTTCGACGACCGGGATCACCGCCGACTCGGTGACCGTCGGGAACGTCGCGACCATCAGCGGGCCGGTGCCGGGACTGTTCGAAGGGGCGCCGATCGGGGTGAAGGCGTACTTCGACTACGTCAATTCGCAGGGTGGGGTGAACGGCCGCAAGCTCGAAGTCAAGTCGATGGACGACGCGTTCACAGGCCAGCAGAACGCGTCGGAGACCCAGACAGCGGTCAGCTCGGACTTCGCCATGGTCGGGAACTTCTCCCTCTTCGACTCCTACGGCTGCAAGATCCTGGCCCAGAACCCGGCGGTCGCCGACGTGTCGGTCACCTTGGACCCGGGGACCAACGCCCTGCCGAACGACTTCAGCGCCCAGCCGCTCGCGCTCGGATTGGCGCTGGGCTCGCTCCAGTACATCCGCAAGAAGTACCCGAGCGACCGGCGCGTCGGCACGATCGTCTCGACAACCGCGTCGGCGGTGGCCCAGTGGCAGGGCGAGGAAGCGGCGCTCGAGCACGCCGGCTTCACCATCGCCTACCAGCAGAAGGTCGAACCGCTGACATCTGACTTCACCACCGAGGTGATCAAGATGCGCGACGCCGGCGTCAACGTCCTCTACCTCACGGCCCTCGACTGGCAGGTCGCCGCCCTGATCACCAAGGACATGGTCGAGCAGGACTGGCACCCCGCCGTGGTGCTGTCGGGCGGGCCCATCTACGCCGACCAGTTCATCGCCGCCGCCGGCGGCGCCAGTGCGGTGGACGGCGACTGGATCGGCCAGGCCCAGGCGCTCTACCTGGGCCAGGACGCGTCGTCGGTGCCGGCGGACAAGCTGTTCTTGCAGTGGGTGAAAACCGTGACACCCAAGTGGACCCCGGACCTGTTCACCCTCTACGGGTGGTCGTCCGCCCAGCTCTTCGTCCAGGCGCTGCGGGCCGCAGGCAAGGACCCGACCCGCGGCTCGCTCCTCGCGCAGTTGCACAAGATCACCTCGTTCGACGCGTCGGGGTTGCTTGCACCGACCGATCCGGCGAACAAGCTCCCGTCGAATTGCTTCGTGATGGCCCGGATCGAGCACGGGCAATTCCAGCGGGTCCTCCCGCCCAAGTCCGGGTTCACATGCAGCTCGACCTTCTACTACGCGAGCGGCAAGCCGTGAGCGGGCACCAGGGCGCGACGCCGGGTCGCTGACCCGAGACCCGAGGGGGGAGCGGTGAGCGTCTTCCTGAGCTACACGGTGATCGGGGTGGCCCTGGGGGCCATCTACGCGATCACCGCGACCGGGCTGGTGGTGACGTACACCACCACCGGCGTGTTCAACTTCGCCCACGGGGCCGTCGGGATGGTCGCCGCGTTCAGCTTCTACCAGCTCTGGCAGGCGTGGCACTGGCCCTTGCTGGCCGCGCTCGCTGTAGTGCTGGTGGTCGAGGCCCCGCTCCTCGCCGTCCTCGTCGAGACCGTCCTCATGCGCCGCCTGCACGGGGCGTCCACCGAGCGCTCCCTCATGGTCACCCTGGGGCTGCTCGTGATCTTGATGGGGGTGGCCACCGCGCTGTGGAACCCCCTCGTCAGCCGCACGGTACCGCCGTTCTTCGGCACAGACAGCGTCCGGATCGCCGGTGTCTACGTGAGCGCCCAGCAGATCCTCACCGTCGCCGTCGTGGTGCTGATGGCCGTGGCGCTCCGCTGGTTCTTCCGGACGCTCCGAGTGGGAGTCGCCATGCGCGCCGTCGTCGACGACCCCGAGCTGGTTGCCATGGCCGGGGCCAAGCCCTACCGGGTCGCCCAGATGGGCTGGATGCTCGGGTTCTTCCTCGCTGCCCTGGCCGGGTGCCTGCTCGCCCCGACGGTGGCCAGTACGGGGCTCAGCATCGAGCAGCTCACTCTCCTCGTGGTGAATGGCTACGCCGCCGCGGTGGTCGGGCGGCTGCGGAACGTCCCGCTCACCGTCGCCGGCGGGATCGTCCTGGGTCTGGTGACCGAGTACTGCGTGGGCTACCTGCCGACAGCCCACTTGAACCAGAACCTCGTGGCGGTCATCCCCGAAGCGGTCCCGGTGGTGTTCTTGTTCGTCGTCCTCCTCGTGATCCCGGCCGCCCGCCTCGTGGCCGGCGGGAGGCTCCCGGTCCACACCCCTCCTCGGGTGCCCCGCGCCGCGCGCTCGTGGGTCGGTGCCGCCGTTTTGGTCGCCCTCGCCGCCGCCGTGTCCCCCCTGCTCGGCGGGATCGCCCTCGCCACCGTGGCCACCGGCCTGGCATTGGGGATCGTCGGGGTCTCCCTGGTGCTCCTCACCGGCTACGCCGGGCAGGTCTCGCTGTGCCAGCTCACGTTCCTCGGGGTAGGGGCCTTCACCATGGGCAAGATCAGCGGCGGCGGCGGTTGGCCCGGACTCGTGGCCGGCGTCGGCGTCTCGGCCGCCCTCGGAGCGCTGATCGCCCTGCCGACGCTGCGCCTGCGGGGGCTGTACCTGGCCCTGGCGACCCTCGCGTTCGGCGAGGCCGCGTACTACGCATTCTTCTCCAACCCGAGCTTCTTCCCCGGGTACGGGGGCGACATCACAGTGCGCAGGCTCGCGCTGCCAGGCCTGGCTGCGCCCGGCGACCGCCTCGAGCTCGTCGAGATCGCCGTCGTGCTGGCCCTGTGCGCGGTCGCGGTCCTGGCGGTCCGGCGCAGCAGGTTCGGGCGGCGCCTGGTGGCGCTGAACGACTCCCCGGCGGCATTTGCCACGCTGGGGATGAGCTCGCGGGTGGCCAAAGTGGGCGTGTTCGCCCTCTCCGCGGGTATCGCGGGTCTCGGAGGGTGCCTCTACGCCGGCGAGCAGGGCGCGATCAGCGCCAACGACGTGCTCTTCTTCTCCAGCCTCACCCTGCTGCTCTTCGTCGCCATCTGGGGCGTGAGGACCGTGACCGGCGGGATCCTCGGCGGGTTGACGGCAGCCGCGCTGCCGGTGGCGGCGGCCCACCTGCCCCATGCCCTCGCCGACTTGAGCGGGCTGGTGGCCGGCGTCGGCATCGTCCTTCTCAGCCGGTTCCCCGACGGTGTGCTCGGGCTGCCCGCGGTGTCGAGCCGGGTCCGGCGTGCCTGGCCCCGCGAGCCGTCGCCGGAGCTGTCGACAGCCGCCACCCCGCACGCGGCGCAAGGCGCGGTCAGTGCCGCCCGCTGACGCCCCCGCTGCGGCGCCGGCGCTCGCAGTCGACGACGTCTCGGTCCGCTTCGGGGGCATCGCCGCGCTGAACGACGTGTCCCTCAGCGCGCCGGGCGGCCGGGTCACCGGGCTCATCGGGCCCAACGGGGCAGGCAAGACGACGCTGTTCAACGTGATCACCGGTCTCCAGCGGCCCGACCGCGGGCGGGTCTCGATCGGCGGCCGGGACGTGACCCGTCTCGGACCGCACCGCCGGGCCCGGCTCGGCCTCGCCCGTACCTTCCAGCGCCTGGAGCTCTTCGGCACCTTGAGCGCCGCCGAGAACGTCCTGGTCGGCCTGGAGGCCCCGTTCATCCGCCGGGCAGGTAAGGACCGGGCGCCGGCCACCCCGGTCTCCCTCCTCGAGCGCGTCGGCGTCGGAGGCGCGCCCGACTCGCCGGTGGCGTCGCTGCCCACCGGCTCCGCTCGCCTGGTGGAGCTGGCCCGGGCGCTCGCCATCGATCCACAGGTGCTCCTCCTCGACGAGCCGTGCTCGGGTCTCGACGAGACCGAGACGGCGGCACTCGGACGCCTCCTCCAGAGCCTGGCCGCCGAAGGGCGAGCCGTGCTGCTCGTCGAGCACGACATGGACGTCGTCTTGGAGATCTGCGACACGGTCCACGTCCTCGATTTCGGCGAGGTGATCGCGTCGGGTACGCCGGCCGAGATCCGCTCCGACCCGGCCGTCCAGGCCGCCTACCTGGGCAGGATCGGCACCGATCGGGGTTGCGAACAGTTGTCACACCTCCGATCCATACTGAGCGGTGATGAACTTGGCTGAGTGGGCCGAGGCCCAGAACATCCATCCCCAGACCGCCTATCGGTGGTTCCGACAAGGCCGGTTGCCGGTCCCCGCACAGCGG
>DAHWPS010000015.1:0-36033 GCA_027342785.1 Acidimicrobiaceae bacterium | reverse complement strand
ACCCCCGCCGCCGCCACCGCCGAGAGCTCCATTCCCCCCGCCGTTGAACCCGCCAGCACCTGGCCCTGTGCCCGACGCCTGTTTCCCGGGGCCTCCGACCTCGACGTAGAGGACCTCGCCCGGGGTGACCGGAACTTGGGCGGCGACTTGGGCACCAAGCCCACCGACGCCTCCTGCACCTCCAGTGGTTCCTCTGAGCCCGCTCCCGCCCGGAGCACCGGTCGCCACGACTGTCACCTCAGACACTCCCGCAGGGACCGTGAAGCTCTGCTGGGCTCCGGTGAATGTGAACGTCTCAGACACCCTCGCTGGGCCCGCGGCACCCGCGGCGCCTTGGGGGATGGCGGCGATGGCCATTGCTGCGACGGCACACAGGATGCCGCCGAGCGCGGCGCGTAGCGAAGCGACGGGGACTGCGGCTGGTCTGTTCACAGGTGCACCTCCCGGGGACACGCTATCTGCCGGACCACGGCACCTTTGTTCACTGCATCCTGGGAGGAATCCAACTCATCCATTGGCTTTCCTTTCACCGGGACACTTTCCAGCGTTGCTACCACGGGCACCCTAGTCGAGTACGTTCTCCCTCGTCGGGCCGCTAGCTCATCGGGTAGAGCAGGGGACTTTTAATCCCAAGGTGCCGGGTTCGAGCCCCGGGCGGCCCACCGCAATCGACCGGTTCGGGAATGCTGGCGCCATCTCCACCCACGACGCTTCTTCTCGCGGCCCTGCGTCCCTCGGGTCCCATGCAGTGCACGCAACACTCCGAGACGATCATCGCCAGGATCGACCGAGCTCGACCGGACGATCTCCCACCCGGAACCGCCGGCACCGATCCGGGTGGGCGAGGGAGACAGCTTGGGAGCGGACCGGTCGCCGGAATCCTGGCAGTATCCCCACGTGACCGACGACCGGCCGACAGACCCGGCCACCCAGGTCCGCCTGACCCGGGAGGCTTACGACCGGCTGGCCCCCGTGTGGTCCGCAACCACCGACGACGGTCCGTGGAACGGGCACCTGGAACGCCCGGCCCTCCGTGCGCTGGTGCCGCCCGAGCTCTCGGGTGCCACGGTGCTCGACGCCGGGTGCGGTGCCGGAAGTCAGGCCGAGTGGCTGCTCGACCAAGGAGCCGACGTGGTCGGAGTGGACCTGAGCCCGGCCATGGTCGAGGAGGCCCGGCGCCGTTGCGGCGGGCGCGGGCGGTTCTTCGTCGCCGACCTCGCCGAGCCGCTGATTATCGATCGTGGCTCGGTCGACGGGATCACCTGCTCTCTCGTCCTCCACTACCTGAGAGACTGGTCGATCCCGCTGCGCTCGTTCGCCGACGCACTCCGACCAGGTGGGTGGGTGGTGCTCTCGCTGGACCACCCCTTTGCGCCGCCACTGCCGGGACAGCGCGGTGGCTACTTCGACACCGAGCTCGTCGCCGACTCCTGGACAAAGGCCGGGGTCCAGGTCACCCAGCACTTCTGGCGGCGGTCGCTGGGCGCCACGATCGGGGCGTTCGCCGACGCCGGCTTCGTCGTGGAACGAGTGGTCGAAGCCCAGCCCTCGCCCGACGCTCTCCACCGATTCCCGGCCGAACTGGCGCCGGTGATGGGCGTGCCGTGGTTCATCGTCTACCGGCTGCGCCTCGCCGGCCAGCGATAACCGGTCGCCGGTCGCCGGTCGCCTGTCGCCTGGGGGGCGGGAGCGCCATCTCCGCCCCCTGGCCCGCCGGGGCCGGCCTCATCTCCCCGGTAGCGCATGCGCCTCGGCTCGGGCGGCTCACTTTGCCGTTGCGGTCGCGGTTGCGGTCGCGGTTGCGATTGCGCTCGCACTTGCGTCATGGCACGACTGGTACTAGTATAACTAGTACTATGTCCATTGAGTCTGTGGATCGATCGGACCCGTTGCTCCTCCACGAACAGGTGGCTGCCGAGATCAGGCGCAGCATCGCCGAGGGTGAGGCCAAACCCGGCGAGCGCCTCCCACTCGCCAAGGATCTCGCCGCGGTCATGGGTGTGAACAAGAACACCGTCCTGCGCGCCCTCCACGTCCTACGGGACGAAGGGCTCCTCGAATTCCGGAGAGGACGCGGGATCACCGTGGCCGGTACCAAGGAGAAGAGCGCGCTCGTGCTTCAGGTTCGTGAGCTGGTGGAGACGGCCCGGCGCTCCGGTTACCGCAAGGCCGACCTGATCGCCATGATCGAGGGCCTTCCCCAATGATCGTGCTCCATCCTCCGGCCGAGCGGCCCCCGAAGACCGACGTACCCGACTCCCCAGAGGTCCTCATCAGAGAGGCGCGTCGGCGTCGACATCGACGTTGGGCGGTCGCCATCACCGTCATGGTGGTGGCGCTTTCAGCGTCGTGGGTCGGCTACGAGTCCTCGGGGAACGGCACCCGGACGCCTCGGCCGAAGGCCCCGGTGCCGGCACACCCTCGTGCCCGCTCCAGTGGGACCACGACTCGCGCCTCTTCGCCGGCACCAGCCACGCCACCTCCCCGCCTGGTGTCGGTCGCATACTTCAACCCGACAGCGGGTTACGGCCTCTTCGAGGAGACGCTCGGAGGATTCTGCGAGATGGCGGTGGCCGAGACCGCTGACGGCGGAGCCGCCTTCCCCGCGCCGGTCCCGGTGGGGCCCTGTAACCGCTTCGAGAGCACAACAATGGCACGTCTGTCCTTCGACGACCACGGCGACGGCTTCCTCTACGGGCCCAGTCTCTTCGAGACCCACGACGGTGGGGCGAGCTGGGCACCCGATCCCCAGCCCGGGCCGGTGCTCTCCGTCGAGGCCCTCGGCACCTCGATATGGATGCTCGAGGCCGGCTGCGCCCAGCTCGCGAACCCTGCCAGCAGTGCACCCTGCCCCCTCCAGGTCTACGAGTCCACAGACGGCGGTCGGACGTGGACCCAGAGTGCGGCCCTCCCTCCCTCGGCCACGTCCTCGATGACAGGGCGGGGCGGGAATGCCAGCGGACGGCGGTCGGGATCGATGGTGCGCACCGGTTCGACATCCGCTTACGTGGTCGGCTCCCCGCCGACATCCGGACAGTATCCGTTCAGAACGGTCCCGGGGACAGTTCCGCTCTCCGTCACGACCGACGGGGGGCACACCTGGGTCCAGCGCACGATCCCGTGCGGGACTGACGATCAGCAGGCGATGCTCTCGGCAGCCCCGACAGGCACCCTCGTCGCCGTCTGCGGGCGCTATACCCAAATTGCCGGGCAGGAGGAGGAGAAGGCGGTTCTGACCTCGACGGACGGCGGTGCGAGCTGGTCGGAGGTGACGACATGCAACCCGCTGCAAGGTACACACAACTGTGCCCTGGCCGGCGGGTACCTGAGCAGCGTCGACGCGGTCACTGCATCCGACATCTACGTCATCGGTACCGGAGGGAACCTGGTCGGGACCACCGACGGGGGCAGCCAGTGGTCGACGGAACCGGTGGCAGACGGTTCCGGTGGCGGGGAACCGAGCGTCGTCTTCTTCAATCCCTCCGACGGCCTCGTCTTGACGCAGACCGCCTTCTGGCGCACCGCCAACGCCGGGCTGAGCTGGTCCAAGGTGGCTCCGGTCGTCCAGGCATCACCACCAGCACCCTCAGCGGGCCAACTCGACCCCGCTACCCTCCCCTCCCCGATCGGTACAGCCGCACGGGCGATCCAAGCCAAGACTGCCGTCCCGTTCGAAGCCCCCTCCATCCTCCCACCGTCCCTGTCGGCGAAGGCGACGGCGTCGCGCACCCACTACTCAGTCTCGCTCTACGAATGCCCGACCCAGCTCCGGTTCGGCACACCGGGGATCGGTGAGGGGTCGTGTGCCGGGAGTGCCCATGAATTCGGGAGCTTCAGCGGCCAGCAGGAGGCATCGGCCGGTGCGGCGCGGGCCGTCACGAGGGCGGCCGTCAGCACGCCGGCTGGATGCCCGGCGGGTCGCAAGCTTGTCCGCCGACCGGCAGACGACGTCACTGCCGTCCAGGAGGAGACGGGGGGCAACGTGCAGGACTGCGCCTTCACCTGGACGTTCGGGCAATGGACGGTGGAGATGTTCGGTGACGTCAACTCGTTCGAGGTCACACAGGCGGAGTGGCTGGTCCGCTCGGAGTTCGCAGGACCGCTCTCGCTGCCGAAGGCTCCCGGGGTGCTGGTGATCCACGAGATAGCGAGCACATACCACGTCCTCGCCCGGTGGAGCCGAGGATCCACCGTCTACGGAGTCACAGTCCCGGCGGCGTACCCGGACATCTCGAGTGAGCTGCCTCTCATCTCGGTGATGGTGCCGGTGGCCAAGCCGTAGGGCCGTCCTCGCCGTTGTCCGGTGCCAAGTGGCGGGTGCCGGTGCACCGGCGTTCGCCCTCTCGGGCCCGGTTCACCAGCTCTGTCGGGGACATCGAGGTCTGTGGGCGCCCGATCGACCTCTATGGTGGGCGGGTGCCGCCTCCTCTCCATGTCCAGGACCCAGGAGGGCAAGGCGGGAGCCTGGCAGGCCTCGTCGGCGACACGGACGTCGGCGCGGAGGACGAGGCCCTCAGGCGGCGGACCTTCGCCATCATCAGCCATCCCGACGCCGGCAAGACCACCCTCACCGAGAAGTTCCTCCTCTTCGGCGGTGCCGTCACCGAAGCCGGGGCGGTGAAGTCCCGCCAGGGACGCCGCTCGGCACGCTCGGACTGGATGGCCATCGAACGCGAACGGGGGATATCCATCACCTCCACCGCCCTCCAGTTCCCGTACCGTGCCCACGTCCTCAACCTGCTGGACACTCCCGGGCACCGCGACTTCTCCGAGGACACCTACAGGGTCCTCACTGCCGCCGATGCCGCGATCATGGTGCTCGACGTGGCCAAGGGCATCGAGCCCCAGACCCGCAAGCTCTTCGAGGTCTGCCGGGCCCAACACCTTCCTATCCTCACGTTCTTGAACAAGTGCGACCGGCCCGGACGCGACCCACTCGAGCTGCTGGACCAGATCGAAGACGAGATCGGCCTGCGGCCGACGCCGGTGACGTGGCCGGTCGGCATCCCCGGTGACTTCCGGGGGGTCCTCGACCGGCGGAACGGGACCTATATCCGCTCGGAGCGCACCGCCCGCGGCACCCGTACCTCCACGGACGAAGTGCTCGACCCCGAGGCTGCGGCGCGGGCGGAGGGCGATGCATGGGCACGGGCCGAGGAAGAGTCGGCGCTGCTCGGTGAAGTTGGCGCCGATCTGGACATGAAGTCGTTCCTGGCCGGGGAGTCCAGCCCGCTGTTCGTGGGATCGGCTCTTACCAACTTCGGCGTCCGCCACCTCCTCGACGCCGTGGTCGACCTGGCTCCGGCGCCCTTCCCTCGTGACGACACCGAGGGCGTGCCCAGACCGATCGACTCGGACTTCGCAGGGTTCGTGTTCAAGGTGCAGTCCAACATGGACCCCGCCCACCGGGACCGGGTGGCCTTCGTCCGGGTGTGCTCTGGACGCTTCGAGCGGGGGATGACCCTGCTCCCTGGATCGGGTGGGCGCCCGGTATCGACGAAGTACGCCATGACCCTGTTTGGATCCGAGCGCACGACGGCGGACGCGGCCTACCCCGGCGACATCGTGGGGTTGGTGAACGCAGGCGACCTGTCGGTGGGGGAGACGCTCTCGCTGGACGGTTCCGTCACGTTCCCGCCCATCGTCTCGTTCGCGCCCGAGCTGTTCGCCACGGCTCGGAGCCGCGACGCGTCACGCCACAAGCAGTTCCACCGCGGATTGGCCCAGCTCGAGCACGAGGGAGTGGTCCAGGTCCTCACCGACCCCGGAGGCGATCCGGTCCCGATGCTGGCTGTGGTGGGGGCCCTCCAGTTCGACGTGGTGGCCTACCGCATGGCCAACGAGCTCGGGGCTCCGGTGGACCTCCGTCCTGTTCCCATCGTCGCGGCGCGTCGGACCGACCGTGCCACCGCCGAGCAGCTGGTCGGATCCCTCGGCGTGCGCGTCATGGCTCGCCGGGACGGGACCCTCCTGGCCCTGTTCGAGAGCGAGTACCGCTTGACCAAGCTGGTGTCGGACCACCCCGATTGGTGCCTCGTCCCGCTTCCCGGCGCCGGTGCGAGATAGGGTCCTGACGATCCGATCGGGAAGGGGGTTCGATGTCCGCATCGAGGTTCACCAACGTGGCCCTGCGCCGTGCAATCGGGATAGGAACTGCCCTCGTGGTCCTGGCAATGGTGGCGACGGCGTGCAGCTCCACGAGTGCTTCGTCGACCTCCGGCACGCTGGCCGGTACCCCGGCGGCCGGGTTGCCGAGCTTCTACGCCGTACCCAGCCACCTCCCCTCGAACAAGCCCGGCACCGTCATCAAGTACCAGCGAGTTGCCACACCGAGCATCGACGGCACGGTCTACCGGGTCATGTACGTCTCGGAGTCCACGACGGGCAAGCCCATCGCCGTGACCGGGCTGGTCATGGTGCCCAAGACCCCGCCACCCCCAGGCGGCTACCGGGTCGTCACGTGGGGCCACGGCACCAACGGCATGGCGCCACAGTGCGCGCCTTCGCTCAAGCCGGCGACAGCCGTACCGCTCCAGAACGACTTGCTGGAGCAGGGCTGGGAGGTCACTGCCAGCGACTACCAGGGCGAGGGCACGCCTGGAATGCTGCCCTACCTGGTCGGCGTGCTCGCCGCCCGCAACACCATCGACATCGTGCGAGCGGCCCGCAACATGAAGGTGGCGCACGCCAGCTCCACCTACGCCGTGTGGGGCCACTCCGAAGGCGGGCAGACGGCGCTGTTCGCCCTGCACATCGCCCAGTCCTACGCTCCCGAGCTCCACCTGGTCGGGGTGGTGGCCGGTGCACCGCCGTCGCAGTTCTCGGTGATCTACACGTTCTTGAAGACAAGCCCCTACCGCTTCTACCTCTTCATGGCCGAGGTCGGCTTCAATGCCGGGTACGGGAACGCAGCCGCCCCGCTCACAGAAGTGCTGACCTCCAAGGCGCTCAAGCTGATCCCCCTCCTCACCAAGGGCTGCCACACATACCTGACCCTCGTCCACTACTCGTGGGCCGAGCTCGGCAAAGCCAACCCCTTCGACGTCCCCAAGTGGAGGACCCTCGTGGAGGAGAACGACCCCGAGAGCTTCACCACTCCGTCGCCGGTGCCGCTGCTCATACCCCAGGGCGGCACAGACCACCAGATCCCACCCATCTCGACCCAGATCCTCACCACACACTTCTGCAAGATCGGCCAGGACGTGGAGCGGTGGATCTATCCGGGCAAGAGCCACGCCGGGGTGATCCCCTACTACATGCCCGACATGATCCACTGGCTGTCGGACCGCTTCGCCGGCGATCCGAACCCCGACCCCTACGTGCCGGTCGGCGAGCCCGGGGTGCAGACCACTACCTGCCCGTAGGCCCGGATCACCCGCCTCGCCAAGCCGGCGGCTCCGCAGCGTCCGCGGGCCCGTCGGTCACCTGGGACTGGGGGGCGCGCGGCCGCTCCTCGACCGGCTCGAGCAGGGGCAGCTCCCCGGCACCCGGCGCCGCCCCCATCTCGGGAAACTTGCGCGCCGTGACCAGCACGCGCGACTCGAAGGAGCCGACCGCCTGGTTGAACGCCTCGACCGTTGCGTGCAAGCTGCGCTGGACCTTGGCCAAGTGCGACCCCATGGTCCCCAGCCGCTCGTAGAGCTCGCGGCCGAGGCGCTGGACCTCGCGGGCCTCGGTGGCGAACGTGTCCTGCCGCCATCCGTAGGCCACGGTCCGCAGCAGCGCGATGAGCGTCGTCGGCGTGGCCAGGAGGACCCCGTTGGCCATGGCGTGCTCCTGGAGCCCCGGGTCGTGCTCGAACGCCGCGGCCAGGAGCGCATCGGGGACGAACACCACCATCTGCTCCGCCGAACCGTCGACCGAGCGCCAGTACTCCTTCTTGGCCATCTGGTCCACGTGCCTGCGCAACTGGTGGGCATGCTCTTTCATTTCGGCTTCGCGGCCGGCATCGTCCTCGGCGTCGATGGCACGCAGGTACGCCTCGAGCGGGACCTTGGAGTCCACCACCATCCGACCGCCCCCTGGCAGGCGGACCACCATGTCCGGGCGCAGGACCGACCCGTTCGCCGCCGCCGCCGAGACCTGCTCCTCGAAATCGCAGTGGGCGACCATCCCGGCAAGCTCCACCACCCGTCGGAGCTGCACTTCGCCCCAGCGACCGCGAGTCTGGGGCGAGCGGAGCGCCGTCACCAAGTTCCGCGTCTCCCGTTCGAGCTGCTGCTGGGAGTCGCGCAACGCACCCACGGTGACCGTCAGGCCCTCGTACGCACCACGCCGGTCGAGCTCGAGCTGTCGGAGCTCGCCCTCGTACCGCTCGAGGAGCTCGCGCAGCGGTTCGAGAAGGCGCGCGATGCTCTCCTGGCGGTGGGCGAGGTCGCCCTGGGCCGACTCTTGGACCTGCTGGAAGCGCTGCTGGGCCACGGTGAGAAACTGCTCGGCGTTCTGCTGGAGAGCCCGGCCCGACAGTTCGGCGAACGTCGCTGCCAGTCTCGCCTCGGCCGCCCGGTCCTCCTCGGCGAGCCCACCGGGGCGCCGCGCTCCCAGGGCGAGCCCCACCACCAATCCGATGAGCGCCCCGACGGCGAGCCCCAGGACCAGCCCGACCGTCATCGACCAGCGCGCTCCTCGGCATCGAGGCGCTCCCGGTAACGCGCTTGGTGGCGGCGTCCCTGGCGCTCGGTCGCATTGCGGGAGGCCACGCCGAGCGCCGGCCACAGCCCGGACAGCTTGGCCAGCACCGCTCGCCCTGGTGGAAGAGAGCGGACGAGCCGGCGACCGGCGAGCAGGCGCATGGCCTCGTCGGCCACCTCGCCCGGCTCCAGCAGGCGCCGACCGGAGAAGGGCATCGCCGCGCTGTCGAGGCCCACCGCTGACTGCAGCATCGGAGTCCAAATGCCGTCGGGGCACAGGCACTGGACCCTGACCCCCGTACCCGCGAGCTCCGCAGCCAGCGCACCGCTGTAGGCCCGCACGGCGTGCTTGGTCGCGGAGTAGATCGCGAGACCCGGCGTCGGGTTCCATGCGGCGAGCGAGCCGATGTTCAGTATCACCCCGCCCCCGCGATCCACCATCACCCCGGCTGCCGCCCTCGATCCATGGACGACGCCCAAGAGGTTCACCTCGACCACGCGACGGATCTCCTCGTCAGACTGGCCGAGCGCGTCTGCGGCACCCAGGATCCCGGCGTTGTTGACCCACACCTGGGGCACGAGCTCGGCAGCAAGCTCGCGCAGTGCTGCGGGGTCGGTGACGTCCAGCACGCGGTCCACACCGGGAGCGCCTCGGACATCGGTCCGGACCACCTTGACTCCATGGCCTTCGAGCGCCCGGCTGAGCGCCTGGCCCAGGCCACCGGCCGCGCCGGTGACGACCGCCACCGCACCAGGGCCCAAGCGTGCTCGGTGTCCGGACATCCTCGTCTCCTCCCTGGCGCCGCGCTCATGAGCCGGCGCGGAGCTCAGTCCAGCGTACCGGCCGGGTGTTCGCAGGCGACCGACCCGGTACGGTGATGAGGTGCCCTTCCGAGCCGCAAGCAGCGGTCACCGCCGGAACCTCGGCGAGAGAGGCGATCCGGGGGAAGCCGCACCCCCGGTTGCCGCCGCGACCGAGCCCGGGGGAGCCGACTCGGTCCTTCCCGGCACCCCGACGGGCCTCGACAGCGTGACGGGCACACCGCCGCGCACGCTCTCGGACATCGATCGCTTGTTCGTGCAGGTCTTCGCGCTGGTGGGCGAAGGGATCGCCGGGGCGACCCACGCCCTGCTGGCCGGCGACCGGGAGGCGGCCAAACGCATGGTCGAGCAGGACGAGGTGGTCGACGCGCTGATCGCCCAGATCGGGCATCTGGCCCAGGACCGGCTCGTCGCAGGCGACACGACCGCCGACGAGCGCCGTGAGCTGGTCGCCATCCTCAGGATGCTCCCCGACCTCGACCGCAACGGCGACCTGGCCGAGCACATCGCCCGCCGAGCGGCCCGGGGGCTCGGCTCCGAGATGTCTGCCCGCAGCCGGGGACTGGTCGAGCGCATGGGCGAAGTCGCGACCACGATCTGGGCGAGCACGGCCGACGTGGTGTCGGAGCGATCGGCTGGGGGCGCGAGGTACATCGACGATCTGGACGACGAGCTGGACGACTTGCACGTCACGCTGACCGCGGAGCTCGTGGCCGGGACGATGCCGCTGCCCGTGGCCATCGAGTTGGCGATGGTGGCGCGTTTTTATGAGCGCTTTGGGGACCACGCGGTCAACCTTGCCCGCCGGATGGCCGCGCTGGTGGCCGGTGGACCCGAGCCTGGGACATCGGGGGCGGACTGAGCGCTCGGGCGGGTGGATGCGGGTCGGGGGGGCTCGGACGGATGTGGGTCGGGCGTGGGGCGGGTCGGGGGCGGTGTCGGGCGGGCGGGTGTGGGTCGGCTGGGAGCTCGGGGGTCGAGTGATACACCCCTGTGGGATCGTGGAGGCATGTCCACGAGGAGCCCGGGATGCGGCGAGATGCGGAGTACTTCGGGCGTCGAAGTTCGGACTGCGACCCGTCCAACATCGCAGATCCGAGCCTCCGAGTTGGTGCGGCGATCAATCTCCAACCTCTCGTCGGCACTGGCCAGCGCGCCACCCGATCTCGTCTCGGGTCCCGACGCCGCCATCATGGCGGAGCTGTTTGCCCAGGTCGAGCGCTCCGCCGCTGCTGGGAAGGCCCTCTACGCCCGAAAGGTAGCGGAGAGCGGAGCCTATGGAGCCAGCGGTCATCGCGATGCGGCAGGTTGGTTGGCTGACGTGAGTGGCGAGTCCAGGGGGCACGCTCTCGGCATGTTGGCCACCGCCGAGCTGGCGTGCCAGGTACCCGAGGTCCAGCGGGCATTTTGCAACGGCGATCTCTCGGGGGCGCAGGCCAAGGTGATCGGCGAGGCTGCAGCCTTGGACCCATCGGCCACCGAAGACCTCCTCCACGCGGCCGATTCCGAGTCGTTCGCAACCGTCGCAGCTATGGCCGCGCGGGTTATCCGGAAAGCCCGTAGCGAGGAGGACCTGGAACGAGAAGAGGCTCGTGTTCACACCAATCGCTACTGTCGGACCTTCTCCCCACGAGACGGAGGACTGCGAATCGAGGCCCTGCTCACCAAGCAGGCCGGAGCTCGCCTGGTCTCTCGTCTCGATCAGATGACTGAGGTTCTTTTCACCGAGTCCATGGGGTCCGACAACCCCGCATCACACGAGCACTGCCGGGCCGACGCACTGGTGGAGCTCGTGGGTGGCCACGATCCGAGCCGCCATCGCACACCTGGAAAGAGCCGTGGGGCGCCGTCGGGAGGTGGGCAAGGTTCCTCGGGAGGCCCGTCATGTGATCGAGGCCCCGGACTCGGGAAGAGTGGGCCAAATGCCCACGTCGTGGTGCGGGTCGATGCCGGGGCTTTGCGTCGAGGTTGGGTCGAGGGTTCCGAGATCTGCGAGATCCCGGGCATCGGTGCCGTCCCGGTGGCCACAGCGCGCCAGATCTTGGGAGATGCCTTCTTCAACATCCTGGTCACCGACGGGGTGGACGTGCGGTGCGTCACCGGGACGAAGCGGACGATCCCGACTCCACTTCGAGTGGCCCTCTCAGAACGAGACCCGACGTGCGTCGTACCGGGATGTGGGGTGGCACGCCACCTCGAGATCGATCACTGGCAGCGTGACTATTCCATGGACGGTCCGACTTGCCTCGACAACCTTGCTCGGTTGTGCGGGCGGCATCACGCAATGAAGACCTACACAGGCTGGCGTCTGGCCGGAGGACCGGGGCACTGGAAATGGGTACCCCCGGAGAGTCCCCGGGCCAGCCCGACGCGCCCTCGGACCAGGCCGACTCGGAGACGGCCCGGTGGACCGGTGAAAGCACGTGATCCCGGTTCGACCAGCTCCTCCGGGTAGGTGCGATTGGCGGAGTTCGAGCGCGGATCGGCGGGCTTGGCCATCGCGGCGTGAGTTGGGGCGCAACTTGGCGGGCAGCGGGGACTCGCGGTTCGGCGGGCGCGAGCGGTTCGGCGGGCTTGGCCATCGCGGCGTGAGTTGGGGCGCAACTTGGCGGGCAGCGGGGACTCGCGGTTCGGCGGGCGCTGTGAGTCAGAAACGAAGATCGAGTAACGCCTCGGCGATCTGAACGGCGTTCAGCGCCGCGCCCTTGCGCAGGTTGTCCCCGACGACGAACAGTGCCAGCCCCTGACCGCTCGTGCGAATCCGGCCAACGTACGAGGGATCTTTTCCTGCGGCATCGAGGGGCGTCGGGAGGTCATCCAAAACCACACCGGGCGCTACGGCCAGAAGGGCCGTCGCTTGATCCGGCGTGATCCTGTTCTCGAAGCGAGCCACGATGGACATCGAGTGGCCGGTGAACACCGGCACCCGCACGCAGGTACAGGTGACCTCCAGATTCGGGATGGCCAGGATCTTGCGGCTCTCGTTGCGGAATTTCTGTTCCTCGTCGGTCTCGAGTGATCCATCGTCAACCAAGGAGCCGGCCAGCGGGATGACGTTGTGGGCCACGACCGCCGGGAACACCGTCGGATCGGAGAAGTCCACGGCTTCACCGTCGAAAGTCAGTTCCCTCGCCTGGTCGGCACTCTTGACCAGCTGCTCGGACAGCTCATTGACCCCTCGCAGGCCAGCACCCGAAACCGCCTGGTACGTGGAGACGACCAGGCTCTCGAGACCGGCCGCGTCATGGAGCGGCTTGAGTACCGGCATCGCCACCATCGTGGTGCAGTTCGGATTGGCCACGATGCCCTTCGGGATCGAATTCAAGGCCTCGGCGTTGACCTCGGCCACGACCAGGGGAACTTCGGGGTCCATCCGCCAGGCCGACGTATTGTCTATGACAATTGCTCCAGCCCGAGAGAGGCGCGGAGCCAGCTCACGCGATGCCGTCGCTCCAGTGGAGCAAAGGGCGATGTCAATGCCGGAGAGATCGGCGGTACCGGCATCTTCTACCACCACTTCTCCGCCGGACCACGACAGCCGGGTGCCGGCAGATCGGGCCGATGCGAAGAAGCGAACGTCGTCCAGGGGAAATTGCCGCTCGGCCAGGAGCGTGCGCATGACAGCCCCGACTTGGCCCGTGGCACCAAAAACCCCGACTCGCATAGCGACCAGCCTACCGACGCAATGCCCGGCCTATCCCAGGTCGAAGGCGGAGTGAAGCGTGCGGACCGCCTGTTCCACCTCGGATTTGCGCACGATGCACGAAATTCGGATGGTCGAGGTGGAGATCATGTCGATGTTGATCCCCTCGTTCGACAGGGTCTCGAACATGCTCGCCGTCACTCCTGGGTGTGACTTCATCCCGGCCCCGATGAGCGAGACCCTGGCCACGTCGTCGTCAGAGCTGACGTCGGTGGCTCCAAGCTCGTCTCGCAGGGAACTGGCAACCTCGACCGCGGTCTCGAGGTCGTCCCCAGGAACGGTGAAGGAAATATCCGTCGTTCCGTGGAGTGACGTGTTCTGGACGATCATGTCCACGTTCACCGACCGGTCGGCCAACGCACGGAACAACCGGGCTGCGATCCCCGGACGGTCCGGCACTCCGGCCACGGTCACTTTCGATTCGCTCGTGTCGTGAGTGACCGCAGTGACGACAGCTTGCTCCATGGTGGCATCCTCCTCAACGACCCAGGTGCCCGGCTCCCAGGTGAAACTGCTTCGAACATGCAGGGGAACGTGATGGTTCCGGGCGAACTCCACCGACCGGAGCTGGAGCACTCGGCCGCCCGTGGCCGCGATCTCCAGCATCTCTTCGAAGTCGATTCGTGCCAGGCGATGTGCCCCGGGGACCACCCGCGGATCGGCGCTGAACACGCCGGTGACGTCGGTATAGATCTCACACGCGTCGGCATGCAGGACTGCGGCCAGAGCCACCGCGGTGGTGTCCGAGCCTCCCCGACCCAGGGTGGTGACGTCCCGGTCCACGGACACCCCCTGGAAACCGGCCACGACCGGAACGACACCCTCGTCAAGTGCCTGGCGCAGGCGATCGGCCCGTACTTCGACGATCTTCGCCCGGGTGTGGTCGGTGTCGGTGATGATCCCTGCTTGGCTCCCGGTAAACGATGATGCTCGGACGCCGAGATCGGCGAGGGCCATGCAGAGCAGTGCCATCGAGATCCGCTCGCCCGAGCTCACGAGCATGTCCCACTCACGCGGCGGCTGGGATCGGCTGACTTCGCCGGCCAGACGAATGAGGTCGTCGGTGGACCTGCCCATTGCACTCACCACCACCACCACCTGGTCCCCTCCACGGGTGGTACGAGCCACATGGTCGGCCACGGCCCGAATGCGGTCAGCGTCGCCGACCGAAGTGCCACCGAATTTCTGGACCAGGAGTGCCACTGATGCGGAGCGCGCGGGTCAGCGACCCGGACGCAACAAGGGGGAGGGTGGCACGGGTACAGGTTAGATGAGCTGGGGCCGGTGCTGGGCTGGGGGCCGGTGCTGGGCGTCGTCGTGCGAACCCCGGTCCCGTTGTAGGGTATGCGGCCGTGCCGAGCGAGAAGCGAGCCAGACAGAGGGCGGCCCGGGAGGCCAAGCGTCATGCCCAGGCCAAGGCGGCGCGCCGGCGGGCCCTTCTGCGCAATTCGGTGATCGTGGTGGTAGTTGCGGCCGTCGTGGTCGGCTCCTTCCTCTATTTCTCCAGGGGGACGTCGCCTTCCCAGAAGACCAGCGACAAGAGCTCCACCTCGACGACGGTCCGGCCTACCACCAGCACGTCGAGCCCGACCACTTCGACCACCACCTCCGTGCCCGCAAGCACCACGACGACTTCGGCGACACCGAACGCCGCCACCTATGCCTCAGAGCAGGCGAAGGCGAACGCCACTGCTGTCGCCGCCGGTTGCCCGGCGACACCCGCCACCCGCGTGAACACGCTCCAGTGGAGCTCCCCGCCTGCGATGACGATCAATACGTCCAAGAAGTACAAGGCGACGATCAAGACGACGGTCGGGACGTTCGTCATCACACTGTTCGCCAAGCAGGCGCCGGTGACGGTGAACAGCTTCGTGTTCTTGGCCAAGCAGAACTACTTCCATTGCGTCATCTTTCACCGAGTCATTCCCGGGTTCATGGACCAGACCGGCGACCCCACCGGGACGGGCACCGGGGGACCCGGCTACCAGTTCGCCAACGAGAACATCCCCAAGGCCTATGCCACTGGTGACGTGGCCATGGCCAATTCGGGACCGAACACCAACGGCAGTCAATTCTTCATCGTGGCCACAGGCGGCGCGTCCACGCTCGACCAGGATCTCTCGAGGGGTGGCTACTCGCTGTTCGGCAAAGTCATCTCAGGCATGACAGTCGTCGAAAAGATCAATGCCGAGGGCAACTCGTCCGATAACGGCACGCCCCCCCACGTGATCCAGCGCATGCTCTCGGTCACAGTGGCAGCATCGTAAATAGCAGAGGAGACATCGTGAGCTCATCCGGACAAGTTGAGGTTCCCGCGGCCGACGGGTCGAGCCCAAAGCGACAGAAATTCGACGCGGAGCCGCCGATGATCATCGACACGGCGAAGCGCTACACCGCCACCATGACGACCTCGAAGGGAACGATGGTGATCGCACTCGATGCGCTCGCTGCACCTCGTACCGTGAACAACTTCGTCTTCCTGGCCCGCTACCATTACTACGACGATGTGGTGTTCCACCGGATTATTCCGGGATTCGTGCTTCAGGGCGGTGATCCCGAAGGGACCGGACGTGGCGGACCCGGGTATCGGTTTGCCGACGAGTTGCCAAAGGCGGGCCGCTACCAGATTGGCTCGCTGGCGATGGCCAATGCCGGACCGGACACCAACGGGAGCCAGTTCTTCGTCATCAGCGGGCCCGACGGCGCCGCGTTGCCACCGCAGTACTCCCTGTTTGGGAGTGTCGTGTCGGGCGGGGACGTCGTGGCGGCCATCGATGCTTTGGGTAGTCGTTCGGGCAAGCCCACCGAACGCGTGGTTATCCACTCAGTGACGATCGCCGAGGCCGACTGAACCTCGCCTTGCCGAACGGGCCATTTCAGCCGGGTCGGCCAGTACTGCGACGCTCGGCCAGAGCTGTGCGTCGTGGCCCTCCCACGGTCCAGCGTCACCCCGTGCCCTTGGATGGAAGGAGTCTCGAGAGTGCCTCGTGCACGGCCCGGATCTGCTCGAGGGAAAGTGGACCAGGGCGGCACAGCGAGTGCGCCAACTTCGTCGACCGGGTGACAAGGATCCCGTCGTGGACGAAGGACTTCCCCAGAAGTCCCCATGAGGCTCCGGTGAAACACAAGATGGCGTGCACCTCGGGAGTGGTGCCCCCCGGAAGCGTAGGTGCGCATTCCCTGAGGGACTTCCTGACCGCCGATAGCTGCCAGCCCATCCCCGACACAGATGACGAGTGGTCGCGACCTCCCACATAGACGCGGAGGTCTCTTTTGAACAGTCCACCAACGTCCCGGTGCTCGACCCGGCCCGAGGAGCTCTTGGCATCGATCACCCACACTCCTGACGGCGCGACGGCGATGATGTCGATGTTCCCCCTCGTGCCCGGCACCCTGCGGTCGTAGAGGAACAGCGCTCGGTTGCCGACGCGCCGGGCCAAATTGGCCGCCACACGCTCTTCGCCCAATGCTCCGTCGCGCCAGGCGGTGGTCGACTGGGGATCGGATGACACCACCTTCACAAAGCCGGCCAGAGGCCCCCAACTCTTGTCGATCTGGGCTTGGCGCGCCCGGTGGCGGCGCTCGTACTCGGCCCGGGCTGACGCTCCCGCCGTCCCAGGATCCGGACGGTGAGGCGGGTCAGGCGGGTCGCCGGGGTCAGGCGGTTCGGCAAAGTCGGCAGGGTCGCCCCGCCCGGCAGGGTCGCCCCGCCCGGCGGGGGTCACCTCGAAGGCACACCCGCCGGACCGGGGAGAACACCAATCCCGGCGGGAGCCACAGCACCGTCCAGGTACACGGTCACCGTGCCCTCGCCGTCGACGGTCCAGGTGCCGTCCGGTAGACCGATGAGTGCCGTGCGGTCGGGTACTCCCACGACCGGCAGGTCGTACGGTGCGAGGACCACGGACCGGTGGAGCTTCTCGCCGTGTGCATCCTCGCCCGCATCACCAAAGCTCGTCACCAGGGCCATGCCCTGGACCATGCCGAGCCCGACCGTGAGCGCACCGCCACGGGGATCGACCATGGGGTCGGTGAGCACCATCGCTCCGGCGCCCGAACCAGCGACCACCGCACCGGCGTGCCACGCCTGGCAGAGCGCGTCGAACACCGCCGACTCCTTCAGGACCGACTTCAGGTGCAGTGCCGACCCTCCGCTCAGGTACACGAAGCGGGCCCGGCGCACGACGTCGGCCATGCCCGGGTCCTGGGCGTCGCGGCGCCCGAGCACCATCAGGCCCTCCACCTGGCCGCCCAGCGCGGCAAACCATTCCGCGGCCTGCATCACGACCCTCTCAGGACGCTGGTAGGCGGCAGCGGTCGGCAGTACCACGACGTCGCTGCCCCCTGATGCCGCGAGGAGATCGGCGTCGAACGTGCACCCGCCGGTCCATTCCATGCCCCCCACGAGTGCCAGCGTTCCCACAGCTACCACTCTTGCACGTGCCCGCCGGCGCCCCCGACGCGCAGGCCCCCACCGTCACCCGGCCGACGCTCCCACCGCCACCCGGCCGACGCTCCCGGCCCGCCCCGTCACTTCCCGTCAGCGCATCGCGACTTCTTCGAGGTACTCCTCCCGCCAGAAGTCGTAACGCTCCGAGGGCAGGGCCAACGCGTGGGTTGGCTCGAGCGCGCCCACAAATGAGCGGTCATGACTCACCGCCACGATGGTGCCGGGCCAGATGCTGAGCATCCTGCCCACCGCGTCGATGGAGGCCGGGTCCAAGTTGTTGGTCGGCTCGTCGAGCACCAGCAAGTTGACATGACCGGCCGCCAGCATGGCCAACGCCAACTTGGCCCGCTCACCTCCCGAGAGCGTGTCGGGCATCTGGTCTGCAGCCTTGCTCGGCAAGCCAAAAGACCCCAGCAGGGCCCGGCGCTCCCTCTCGCTCACGAGCACGCTGTCGTCGATGTTCCCCAATGCCGTCAAGGACGGATCGACCTGCTCGTGCTCCTGGGCGAAGTAGCCGATCACCGCGTTATGCCCGAGCGCGACCTCGCCTTCGGACGGCTGCTGCACCCCTGCCAGGACCCGGAGCAGGCTCGACTTCCCGGCGCCGTTGCGCCCGATGACGACGATGCGATCTCCCCGTCCGGCGGTGAAGCTCACCTGCCGGAGCACTTCGAGCGATCCGTAGCGCACGCCGAGGGACCTCGCTTCCAGCGGGACCGCTCCCGAACGTTGGGGCTGGGGCAGACGGAACGTGTGAGCACGCTCGCGGGCGATCACCGTGGTGCGGTTGGACTCCAGGCGTTCGACCCTTTTGTCGATGGACTTGGCCACCCGGGCTCGCCGGTTCGTGCTGCCACGCATGGAGTCGGCCAACGTGCTCAGCCGCCGGATCTCCCGATCTTCGAGAGCCGCAGCCCGCTCACTGCCGGCCACGTCCGCGGCGAGCTGGACCCGGTAGCTCGAGTACGTGCCCTTGTACTCGGTCAGGGTCCCCCCGGCCAGGTGGAACACCTTGGTGATCGAGCGATCGAGCAACTCGAGGTCGTGGCTGATCACCAGCAACGCGCCGGAAAACGCCGCCAGCTCGTCCATGAGCCATCGCTTGGCAGGCATGTCGAGGTGGTTCGTGGGCTCGTCGAGGATCATGACGTCGGGAGACTGGAACAGGACCCGGATCAGGTCGACCCGTCGGCGCTGCCCTCCCGAGAGCCGCTCGATGTCCTCCAATAAGACCCCTTCGGCCAACCCGAGACCGGCGGCCAGGCGGCCCATCGCCGACTCCGCCTCGTACCCGCCGTTCTCCCGGTACTGCTCCTCGAGATCGGAGAACATAGCGATGTTGGCCTCGCTCGGGTCCTTGGCCATCTGCCGGCGGGCCTGGTCCAAGGCGTCGTCGAGGACGTCGAGCCCCCGGGCCGAGAGCACGTGCGAGAAGCCGGTGGCTTCGAGGCCCAGGCCTCGGGGGACCGGCGCCTGGGGCAGGTACCCGACGGTGCCGGTGATCCGGACGTTCCCCGTCGACCGCACCTCGGTGGACTGCTCCCCCACCAGGACGGAGACGAACGACGACTTGCCGGTGCCGTTTCTTCCCACCAGTCCGGCCTTCTCCCCGGGGCCGACCACGAACGCCGCGTCGCGCAGGAGCACCCGGTGCCCGATCTCGACGTGGAGCGAGGAGCCGACGATCACCCAACGAGCCTGGCACATCGGCACCTGGGTCCCGCCCGCCCGAGGCCGTAGGCTTCAGTCCATGGCCACCGCGTCGGCGTTCCACCACAAAATTGCCATCGTCACGGGCGCCGCGTCGGGGATCGGCAAGGCCCTTGCTGCCGAACTGATCGACCGGGGGGCCGAGGTGGTCGTCGCCGACATCGACGCGGCGGGCATCGAGTCCGCGGCCACCGACCTCGACGCCGGGGGGACGCGTGCCGTCCCGGCGGTGCTCGACGTCGCCGACGCCGAAGCCGTTCGCCGCCTCGTCGAGTCCACGTGCGACCAGCGCGGCCACCTCGACTTCGTCTTCAACAACGCCGGCATCGGCAGTGGCGGTCCGGTGGAGCACCTCGGGCTCGACACGTGGCGTCGCACCGTCGAAGTGGACCTCATGGGCGTGGTCCACGGCGTGGCCGCCGCCTACCCGCTCATGGTGCGCCAGGGGTTCGGCCACATCGTGAACACGGCCTCGCTGGCCGGGCTCGTGCCGTCGCCGCTGCTCACCCCCTACGCCGCTGCGAAGCACGCCGTGGTGGGCCTGAGCGTGAGCCTGCGGGTGGAGGCCGCCGCGCACGGGGTGCGGGTGAGCGCGGTGTGCCCCGGGCCGATCGAGACCCCGCTCCTCGACCAACCCGGGTCGGTCAACGCGCGGACCCTGCTCACCAACGCCTTGGGCGAGCCCTACCCGGCCGACCGGCTGGCGGCCGACGTGCTCGACGGCGTGGCGGCGAACGACGCGCTGATCGTGGCGCCCGAGAGTGCTCGGGCAGCATGGGCATATTTCCGCCAGTCGCCCGCCGAGATGCTGGCCTCGATGGAAGCTCAAGCTGTGGCGTCAGCCGAGCGGCGGGCGGCTGAAGCGCCGGGCTGAAGCGAGCGGGCACCGTCTTGGGTGACGTCACCCCGGCTCGCTGCCCACGATGCCGACGAAGCTCACACACTCGCCCGGCCCACCGCCGAGGTTGTGCGTGAGGGCGAGCTTGCGACCCGCTTCAACCGCGGCCACCTGCCGCTCCGCCGGAGCTTCGTGGCGAAGCTGGAGCCAGCACTCGTAGAGCATTCTCAGGCCCGATGCGCCGACCGGGTGCCCGAAGCTCTTGAGACCCCCGTCGGGGTTCACCGCCAGCTCGCCGTCGAGGTCGAAGGCGCCGGCGAGCACGTCGGACCACGCCTTTCCCCGTTCGGCAAAACCCAGGTCCTCCATGAGGACCAGCTCGGTCGGGGTGAAGCAGTCGTGCACCTCGGCCATCGCCAGTTCGCGCCGGGGGTCGGTGATCCCAGCCTGGCGGTACGCGTCCTCGGCCGACCGCACGACTTCGGTGAACGTCGTGTAGTCGTACGACTGGTCGATCGGTCCCGTGCCCGGGCCGGCCGCCAGAGCGAGAGCTTTCACGTAGAGGGGATCCGGCCTGTACCGCTCGGCGTCCTCGGTTCGGACGATGACCGCCGCAGCCGATCCGTCGCTCACTCCCGAGCAGTCATAGACGCCCAGCATGCCTGCGACCCTCGGCGACTTCGCGATGGTCTCCATCGAGACCTCCGACTGGTACTGGGCGAGCGGGTTGCGGGCCCCGTTGTGGTGGTTCTTCCAGGCGATGCGGCTCATCACCTCTTTCATCTCCTCCTCGGTGAGGCCGTACTTCGCCGCGTACGCCGGGGCGACGAAGCTGAACACTGCCGGCGAGCTGATCCCGGCTGCCGTGCCGTCGGCCGGGGGGAAGGTGCGCACCAGTCCCGAGTACCCGCTGTCCTTGAGCTTCTCCACGCCGACAGCCACAGCCACGTCGTACGCGCCCGAGGCCACGGCGTAGCTGGCGTTGCGGAACGCCTCCGACCCGGTGGCACAGAGGTTTTCCAACCTGGTCACCGGTCGGTAGTCGATCTTGAGGGGGCGCGACAGCGACAACCCGCTCTCGCCGGACTGGAGGGTGCCGAACCAGAACGCATCGACGTCGTCGATCCCGATCCCGGCCGAGCCCAGCGCGGCGTGAACCGAGTCGACGACCATGTCGTCGGCACCCCGGTCCCAGTTCTCACCGAAGGCGGTGCAGCCCATGCCGACGATCGCCACACGATCTCTGATTCCCTTCGATGCCATCAGTCACCTTCCTCTCTGCTGCGCTGCCGCGGCACGCTTGCGCGTCGGGTCTTCGGAGCGTGAACGCTCACTGCGCCGGCCGGGCCTTCCAGAAGTAGTCGTGCACGCCGTCGGTGGTCGTGTACAAGCGTCGGAAGGTCATGGCCACTCGATCGCCCATCGCAACCGTCGCGGGGTCCACGTCGGTCAGCTCGAACCGGTACCTGCCGCCTCCGTCGAAGTCCACCACCGCCGCGACGAGTGGAGGGTTGGGGGAGTACGCCAAGTGGTCGATCGTGAGCTTCGAGACCACCCCGGGCGTCCCGGCGAACGAGTGCGGCACCATGTGGCCGCGAGCCCGGCACGTCATGCAGACGAGCTGGGGAGGCAGGTGGCGGGCTCCGCATTCGGTACCGCCAACCGGGGCGGTACAGCGGCTGCCGACGAGCGCGAACTTCCAGGGCTCGGAGCGCAGTGAAGGTGGGGCGGCGGGGCGCGCTGGGTCAGGTCGTCGCGGGGGATCGCGTTCGAGGAGTCCCCGCCAGGCGAGAAAGTTCGCGTACCCGAGGCCGGTCCGTCCGGCGGTGACCCGTTCCCGCACCGTCGTTCGTCCCTGCGCGCTGCGGTAGGCCGGGAGGGCGCTCGTCACCCGGAGCACGACCACGTCGGCCCCGTCGGCGATCGACACCGCCACCACTCGATCGCCCGGCCGCGCCCGGTCCAAGACGTCGGCCAGCACCAGGCCCATGTGGGCAGCACCGCAGTACCCCACGGTGTCGGAGAGACCGTCGGCGATCGATTCCGCTCGTACCCCGCTCGATCGAGCAAAGCGCTCGGCAACCCGGCGATGCGCCCCGGTCACCACCAGGTGGTCGACGTCGCCTGGCTTGAGCTCGGCCTGCTCGAGGGCTCGGGCGAAAGCGGACTCGACCATCGGCCCGTAGGCGAACTCTCCGAACCGCTCCTCCCAAGTTCGCGAGGCAGGCGCTCCGGGGACCCGCCAACGGTCGAGGAGCTCGCCGGTCACCGACGACATCGCGATGGGCTCGGCCAGCACCGGCATCCCAGCGCTGCTTGGACCCGTGAGCAGCGCCACCGCGGCGTCGCCCCCGTTGGCCTCGTCGGAGCTGCCCGGCAGTCCGGTGCGGATGTCGGAGGCCACCGTGAGCAGCGTCCTGCGTGTCGACGCGTCGAGCGCGTCATGGAGGGCCAGGACTGCCGAACGGACCGAGCCCGTCCGGTCAGAGGCCGGGACCGCGGCATCGAGACCGAGCGCGGCGTGGATCGCCGTGGCGTTGGTCTTGTCCGTGTAGGCCGGCACCACCGTGGCGAACGCGAGCCCGTCGAGGTGGAGACCCGCACCTCCGGCTGCTCCCCCCTCGGCGCCGAGGACGGTCCGCGCCGCCTCCACGCCCATCGTGGTCGTGTCTTCGTCGTAGGACGCGACCGACCTGTGCCCCTTGCCCCCGCGACCGCCGAGCGCCTCGGCGATGGCCGACCGCTCGAGGCGATAGAAGGGGACGTACACCCCGTACCCGATGATCCCGCCCATCACATCCCCTCTGCTTGCTCGTCCGGCATCTTCGCGCTCGCCGCGCCCCACGCGCCCGCCGCGCCCAGTCGTGGAACGTTCATCTCGGCAGCCCCAGGAGCCGGTCGCCGATGATCGTACGCTGTATCTCCGACGTGCCACCGGCGATGCTCGCCGCCTTGCTCCAGAGCCACTGACGCCCCCACCGGCCTCCGAGGACTGATGCGGGACCGACCACGTCGAGCGCGGCTTCGGACAGCTCCTGGGTCAGTGCGGTCCACGCCAGCTTGACGATGCTCGACTCGGCGCCGGGCTCCCCGCCTCGTGCCATGCGGGACATCGTCCGCCAGTTGTGGACCCGGAACACCTGTGCCAGGACAGCGCACTGGGCCAAGCGGTCGGCGACTGCTGGGTCGTCGAGCATCCCCGACGCTCGAGCTTCTTGGTAGAGGTCATGCAGGTAGATCTCGTGGACGACCTGCTCTTTGAAGGGGAACGCCGTCCCTCGCTCGTGGCTCAGCGTGGTGCCGGCGACCGACCAACCTTTGCCGACCCCCCCGATCACCGCGTCGGCGGGGACCGCGACGTCGTCGAGGAACACCTCGTTGAACTCGGCGTCGCCGGTGATCTGCACGAGCGGCCGGATGTCGACACCGGGCGCCGTCATGTCGACTGCGAAGAACGTGAGCCCGGCATGCTTGGGCGCATCGGGGTCGCTGCGAGCCAGGCACAGCCCCCACCGGGCGTACTGCGCGTAGGACGTCCAGACCTTCTGCCCGTTCAACACCCAGCCGTCCCCGTCCGGCTCGGCTCTGGTCGTCACCGACGCCAGATCGGATCCGGCGCCGGGCTCGCTGAACAGTTGGCACCAGAGATCCTCGGCCGAGAGGATCCGGGCGATCCAGCGGGCCTTCTGCTCGTCCGTCCCGTGCGCCAAGAGCGTGGGACCGGCCAGGTTCACCCCGACGCGGTTCACCGGCTGGGGAGCGCCGGCACGCGCATACTCGGTGTTGTAGATCGCCACTTCGACCGGCGACGCCCCACGCCCCCCGAATTCGGCCGGCCACGCGATCCCCACCCAGCGGGCGTCGGCCAGGCGTGCCTGCCACCGGCGCCCCCACTCGACCTCCTCGTCCATGCTCTCGAACGCGGGAGCAGGCTCCAAATTGTCTGCGAGCCATGCTCGGATCTCGCCGGCAAACGCCTCCTCCTCCTCGGTGTAGGACAGGTTCATCCGTTCACCCCCCTCGGCGACCCGCCGGCCCTTGTGCCACCGGAGCCCGCGCCGCTGCCGCTTGCTCCGGCCACCGAGCGTGCCGCCAGCTCGCGGCAGGCCGCGCGGTTGATCTTGCCCGAGG
Organism: Acidimicrobiaceae bacterium; assembly: GCA_027342785.1. Taxonomy (GTDB): domain Bacteria; phylum Actinomycetota; class Acidimicrobiia; order Acidimicrobiales; family RAAP-2; genus JAJYWF01. The sequence continues at coordinate 11,749 of DAHWPS010000015.1, read as the reverse complement.
CCAGGGTCGGGAGGTGGTCCACCAGCACCAGGTGCTCGGGGGTCTTGAAGCGGGCAAGGCCCTCCTCCGCGAAGTACCTGCGACAGGCGTCGAGATCGAACGAGGGTCCGGCAACGAGGACTGCGGCAACCCGCTCGCCCATGACCGGATCGGGGACAGCCACCGCGGCCGCATGCCTGACCAGCGGGTGAGATTCGAGGACCGCCTCGACCTCGGTGGCCGCGATGTTTTCCCCACCTCGGATGATCACGTCGCCGAGTCGTCCGACGATCCGGAGCCATCCACCCTCTTCGATGACGGCCAGGTCCCCGGTGCGGAACCAACCGCCCCGGCCCCGACGCGCCTCGTTGTCAGCCGGGTCTGCGTAACCCACGAACAGCTCAGGACCTCGAACCCACAGCTCGCCGGCTGATCCGACTGATCCGGCCGGTCCGCCGACCACTCGCTTGCCGGTGTCGGGATCGCTGATCCGCAGCTCGACTTCACCCACTGCCCGCCCGTCGGTGTCCCGAGCCCGAGCGGGATCGTCGCCCGCGGCACTGGTGGTCACCGTCGGGGCCTCCGTGGACCCGTAGGTGCGCTTCACCACGCACCCCAGCTCCCTGCGGGCGGTGTCGACGAAGGCCGGGGTCACCGCCGCCCCCCCGCTCGACACCAGGCGCAGACTCCGGACTCGCTCCCGGGTGAACCCGCCCGCTCCCATCATGGTGACGAAGAAGGTGGGCGGTCCGATCATGAAAGTGATCCGTTCCGACTCGACGAGGCTCACCGCATGGTCGGGATCCCATCGCGCCATGCACACCGTCCGCATCCCGGCCACCGCCGGCAGGAGGACCCCGTTCAAGAGGCCGGACACATGGGCCATGGGCGCCGGCATGAGCACGGCATCGGACGCCGACAGCCCGTGCACCCGTGCCATCAGCCCGGCCTTCCAGGCCAGCCCGCGTTGGGTGTGCAGCACCGCTTTCGGGCGCCCGGTCGATCCGGACGTGAACATCACGACCGCCAAGTCAGTCGGGCGAGCCGAGCTGCCCGGGCCGACCGGCGGTCCCGCCGGCAGGGCCTCCGACACGGCATCCAGGCCCGCCATGCCGCCTGGCACGGTGATCGCTCCGCCGCGCTCGGCCATGGCCGATCCCTGTGCGGCAAAGGTAAGCCGGGCCGGCGCCTGCTCCAGTGATCGCTCGACTTCGCTCTCCCGCGCTGCGGCGTGGATCGGGAGCGCGACCGCACCGAGGCGCCAACACGCCCGGTACAAGACGACCGCCGGCAGGCCGTTGGGTAGCTGCCATGCCACGCCGTCGCCCCGGCGGACCCCCGCCGATCGGAGCCCCCCGGCCACGGATGCCACCGCCTGCTCCAGCGCTGCACCCCCGAGGGCCGAGTCGCCGTCGACCACACGGTGGGACGGGGTCGGCCCCGGCGCCGAGAGCACGGTGTCGAGAGACCCGACCCGCCACGGACCGCCGGAACGCAAGTAGTGCGAACGGCGGGCATGGTCCCACGTCGGGCGGAGCTTGTGCCCCGTTCCAGGCGCTCGAAGAGTCCTTCGACTGGTACTCACGTCCTCGGACACTGCCAGGGTCGGCCCGTCGCCGCAAGGCCACGGCCAGGGGGCACCCGAGCTCCCGGTGCTCGTGGCCCGTTGCCTGGGGCCTGGGGCCTGGGGGCCGGTGATCACGACGTCGTTCACCCCCGGCCCCATCGACGACCCATCGACGACCCGCCGGGAACCCACCGACGACTCAGCGACCTCCCGCCGAAAACCGGGAGGTGAACCAGTGGTGACCCACCGGTAACCGGCTGAGCTGCCCTGCTCCAGAGGCTCTAACATGTCCGTATGGCCATCAAGCGCGTGGGGATCGTGGGTTCGGGCATCATGGGGTCGGGCATCGCCGAAGTGGCGGCCGCTTCGGGGCACGAGGTCGTGCTCAGGAGCCGGAGCAGGTCCACGGCCGACGGCATGGTGGCCGGTCTGGAGAAGTCCCTCAACCGCCAGATCGAAAAAGGCAAGCGGACCGAGGCCGAGCGCGACGACATCCTCTCACGGGTGACGGTCACCACCGACCTCCAGGATCTTTCCAACGTCGACCTGGTCATCGAGTCGGTGGTCGAGGACCTGGCGGTGAAGAAGCACCTCTTTACCGAGCTCGACCGGGTATGCGACGAGGCGGCCATCATCGCGACGAACACGTCCACCCTTCCGGTGGTGGAGCTCGCGATGGAGACCGGTCGACCCGAGAAGGTCTGCGGGATCCACTTCTTCAACCCGGCTCCGGCGATGTCGCTGGTGGAGGTCGTGCGCCCGATCACCGCGTCCGACGAGACGATCAGCCAGGCGATGGCCTTCGCCGAGACCTGCGGGAAAGAGCCGGTGCAGGTGAAGGACCAGGCCGGGTTCATCGTGAACGCCCTGTTGTTCCCCTACCTGAACAACGCCGTCCGGCTCCTGGAGCAGGGCGTGGCCACCAAAGAGGGTATCGACGCCGCCATGAAGGGGGGGTGCGGCTTCCCCATGGGACCGTTCGCCCTCTTGGACCTGGTGGGTCTGGACACGTCGCTGGCCATCCTCGATGCCCTCTACGCCGAGTTCCGCGACCCGAACTACGCCGCCGTTCCCCTGCTGCGCCGGATGGTGGCGGCCGAGACGTTGGGGCGCAAGTCCGGGCAGGGCTTCTACGACTACCGGCGATGACGGGTCCGACGGCCGCCCCGGCGGTCGCTCCGGCGGGGACCCCCGACCCGGCGGAGCTCGGCAGGGAACAGGCGACCGGATGCCGATGAGTGCCAGGGACCGACCGTGGATGATGCGGACCTACTCGGGCCACTCCACGGCCCGCGCCTCGAACGAGCTCTACCGGACCAACCTGGCCAAAGGCCAGACCGGTCTGTCCGTCGCGTTCGACCTGCCGACCCAGACCGGGTACGACCCCGACGCCCCCGAGGCAGCAGGCGAAGTGGGCAAGGTCGGCGTCCCGGTGGTCCACCTGGGCCACATGCGCCAGCTCATGGACGGCATTCCCGTAGGCGACATGAACACGTCGATGACCATCAACGCCACCGCCGCGTGGCTTCTCGGTCTCTACATCGCCAACGCAGAGGACCAGGGGGTGGACCCGTCAGTCCTGACCGGCACGACCCAGAACGACATCGTCAAGGAGTACCTGAGCCGGGGCACGTTCATCTTCCCCCCCGGCCCGAGCCTTCGCCTCACCGTGGACACGATCGCCTACACCGTGCGGCACCTCCCGCACTGGAACCCGGTGAACGTGTGCAGCTACCACCTCCAAGAGGCCGGAGCCACGCCTGTCCAGGAGATCGCCTACGCGCTGGCCACGGCCATCGGCATCCTCGACGCCGTGCGGGACTCGAAGAAGATCGACCCGTCCGACCTTCCGATCGTGGTCGGGAGGATCAGCTTCTTCGTGAACTCCGGGGTCCGCTTCGTGGAGGAGACGTGCAAGATGCGGGCCTTCACCATCATGTGGGACCGGATCTGCCGGGAGCGCTACGGCGTGGGGGACGAGAAGCTCCGCCGCTTTCGCTACGGGGTCCAGGTGAACTCGCTCGGCCTCACCGAGCAACAGCCCGAGAACAACATCCCGCGCATCGTCCTCGAGACCCTGGGGGTGACCCTCTCGAAAGACGCCCGGGCCCGGGCCATCCAGCTCCCGGCGTGGAACGAGGCCCTGGGCCTGCCCCGCCCCTGGGACCAGCAGTGGTCACTGAGGATCCAGCAGATCCTGGCCTTCGAGTCCGACTTGCTCGAGTACGGCGACATCTTCGAGGGCTCGACGGTGATCGCCAAGCGGACCGACGAGCTGGTGGCCGAAGCCACCGCAGAGCTGGACGACGTGCTTGCCCTTGGCGGCGCCTTCGAGGCGATCGAAGAGCTGAAGACCCGCCTGGTGCGGAGCCAGTCGGAGCGGCTGCGGCGGATCGAATCCGGCGAGCAGCAGGTTGTCGGTGTGAACTGCTTCACCGAGACCGCGCCGTCTCCGCTCCTGGACGGGGGTGCGACGACCATCCTCAAAGTCGACCCGGCCGTCGAGTCCGAGCTCCGGGCCGACGTGGCTGCCTGGCGGCGCGACCGTGACCAGGCCGCCGTCGACCAGGCCCTCGACGAGCTGCGCCGGGTGGCCACCGACCCGGGTCCCGAGGCCAACATCATGGAGCCCACCATCGCCCTGGCCCACGCCGGGGGGACCACCGGGGAGTGGGCCGGCGCACTGCGCCAGGTCTTCGGCGAGTACCGGGCCCCCACGGGCGTGTCCGGCGGGACCGGCCACCGGGCGGTGGAGCTGGCACCGGTCCTCGCCCGCACCCGGGCACTGGCCGAGACCACCGGGAGCCCGCCGCGCCTCTTGGTGGCCAAGCCCGGGCTCGATGGCCACTCCAACGGGGCCGAGCAGATCGCCGTGGCCGCTCGGGACGCCGGCTTCGAGGTGATCTACCAGGGCATCCGGCTCACGCCGGCCCAGATCGCCGCCGCCGCCCGGGACGAGGACGTCGACGTCATCGGCCTGTCCATCCTGTCGGGCTCCCACATGGACCTCGTGCCCGATGTGGTTGACCGCCTCCGTGCCGCCGGAGTCGACGCGGCGGTGATCGTCGGTGGGATCATCCCCCCCGACGACGCCGAAGCTCTCCTGGGGAAGGGGGTGGCCGCGGTCTACACCCCCAAGGACTTCGAGCTGGATCGGATCATGGCCGAGCTGGTCACGCTGGCCGAGCGCCAGCGGGAGCGGCGGCCCCGAGGGGCTTGAGCCCGTCGCCGGTCAGGTCTGGGCGATGCGGACCAGGTTGCCCGAGGGATCACGGAACGCACAGTCCCGAGCACCCCAGGGCCGTGCAGTCGGCTCTTGCACTACTTCAGCCCCCGAGCTCCTGACCTTCTCGAAGGTGGCGTCCAGGTCGTCCGAACGGAAGATCGCCGCCTGGATGGAGCCCTTGGTCACCAGTGCCAGGAAGGCGTCGCCCTCCTCCTGGGTACGCCCTCCGTGGGGTTGGAAGAGCACGATGTCGACGTCCTGTCCCGGGGCTCGACCTCGGGGTCGCGGAGCGGGATCCACAACAAAGAGCGCGTCACCGGCACGAGGAGGGATGCAGGTGCCGGTCCCTCCATCGATTCTCCGATCCCGCCCGGCCCCGGCCCGTATCACCCGGCCACACGGGCCTACTCGGCCCGGCGGGGACGAGTCGCCGTCGCGACCATGCACGGGGGCTTCCCCGCAGCCCGCGACGCTCACGGGCCCGCCGGAGGCACCCGAGTCCGGTCGGCTTCCCACTGGGTAGACCCACTGGTAGGTTTCCAGGGCGTGAAGACGCTCTTGCGGGCGGTCGGAGCCGCCATAGCCGTGCTGGGTACCCTGGGGATGGCTGTCGCAGCTCCTCCGCCACCGGCAGGCGCGCTGACCACCACCGGCACGACCACGTACACCTTCTCCGGCACTGCTCAGTACTTCACCGTGCCCGTCTACACCACCAGCCTCACACTCGACCTGCTCGGGGCCGGTGGAGCGGGTGGGGGCAGTGGAATTGCCGGGGCCGGTGGAGCGGGTGGGGGCACGGGATCGTCCGTGTCTTTGAGGATCTCGGTCGGGGGTGCAGGCGAGCCCCATGCCGGCAACAAGCTCGAGGTGATCGTGGGTGGGCGGGGTGGTTCGAGCCAAGCGCCCATCCTGGCCGGTGGCGGTGGCGGGTCCGGTAACGAGACAGGGGGCGGTGGCGGCGGTGGCGGCGGCGGGAGCGGGGTGTACGACGTGACGGGAGGCTTCTGGATTGCCATCGCCGGTGGCGGTGGGGGTGGGGGTGGTGCACCCGGGTTCGCCGGCAACAGCGGCGGTGGCGGCAACACAGACGGTCAGGCTGGGGCTGGTGATTCCACAAGCGGATCGGGTGGAGCCGGTGTGTCCTCTTGCTCGTCCCCGGTCCTGACATCCAACATGACCGGCAGTGGTGGCGGGAGCGCTGGGACCCTTTCTGCCGGTGGCGGTGGTGGTGGTGGTGGTGGTGGCTGCGACCCGGGCAACGGTGGGGGTGCCGGCGGTGCCGGCGGCAAGGGTGGCGGCGGGGGCTCGGCCGGTGCCAACTACACGGTCGCCGGGTCGAGCAACATCAAATACTCCAGCGGCACCGGCACCGGCTCGGTGAGCATCACCTACACCGCCGATGTCGCGACCGCCCCGACGTTCACCAGCCCGGCGTCGACCAAGGTCCTGGTCACAAAACCATTTACCTTCGAAGTGACCACCACAGCCTTCCCACCGGCAACCATCACCGAGACAGGGACCCTTCCCAAAGGTGTCACCGTCGTCGCTGCACTCTCAAGCACATCGATCTACCTCAAAGGCACCCCGCAACCTGGTACCAGCGGTACCTACCCCATCGATTTCACGGCCCACAACACAGTGGGCACCTTGATCCAGCCCTTCACCCTCGTCGTGGACCAGGCGCCGGCGATCACCAGCGGCGACACCGCGTCGTTCGCTCCGAACACGTCCGGCACTTTTGTGGTCACCGCATCCGGGTACCCCGCCCCCTCGCTGATCGAGGTCGGCACGCTGCCCACGGGCCTCCACTTCACGACAAACGGCGGCGGCACGGCCACCATCTCGGGGACCCCGGGACCCGGCACCGGCGGTGGATACCCGATCGGGATCGGAGTGGTCAATACCGCCGGGAGCACGACCCAGCCCTTCACCCTCACCGTGGGTCAGGCGCCGGCGATCACCAGCCCGGCAACGGCCACGTTTGCCGTCGGGACCCCAGGGTCCTTCGCCATCTCCGCCACCGGGTACCCCACCCCCTCGCTGAGCGAGGTCGGCACGCTGCCCACGGGCCTCCACTTCACGACAAACGGCGGCGGCACGGCCACCATCTCGGGGACCCCCACCCGGGTGGCCAGCGAACCCGTGGTGGTCACCGTGGTGGCCACAAGCTCCACGGGGAGAGCGGAGGCGGCACTGTCGATCACGGTTTCGACCGGCGCCCATTGGATGGTGGCCGCTGCCGGCGGAGTGTTCGCCTTCGGTGATGCCCAGTTCTACGGGTCGATGGGTGGACAGCACCTGAACGCCCCGGTGGTGGGCATGGCAGCTACCCCCACAGGCGGGGGCTACTGGCTGGTGGCCTCCGACGGCGGGGTGTTCGCCTTCGGTGATGCCCAGTTTCGAGGGTCGGGCATCAACAGCTCACTGACGGTGCGGGTGGTGGCGCTCGTACCCGGGGCCGAGACTTTGGACGCCGGCTACTCGATCGTCACCACAGCGGGCAACGTGTTCGGCTTCGGTGCCACATCGATATGGGGCTCACTCGGCGGCGTCCGGTTGGCGGCACCGATCGTCGGTGCCGCTGCGCCCTGAGCCGCTGCGCCCTGAGCCGCTGCCAGCGCGGTCATGGTCGATCGCACCCAATCCAGGCTGGCCCGGTGCACGCTCACCCCGTGCCCCAGGGCAAGCAGGGGGTGTCGGCCGGGCAGCGACGTCGACGCCATGTACTTCTCGATGCTGCCCACGAAGCGTTCCAGGGCATCGGCCAGCTCCGCCAGGAAGCCGAGGACGTCGGTAAGCGGCAAGTCACGCTCCATCATCACGAAGCGCACCAGATGCAGTCCGAGGTCCCGGCCGACCGTGGCCGGGTCGACCCCTTGGTGCAGCCACGCACGGTGTCGAAGCCGACCTGTTTCGGTCGGCCGGTAGAGCCGACGGAGGCGACGCCCTGGGGTGCCGTCGGTCTCGACGCTGACCAGTCCCCGGCGCTCCAGGCGGCGAAGCGCCGGTACCAGCGCCCCCGGACTGGGCTGGTAGACGGACGCCGGAGTCGCCGCGAAGAGCTTCTTCAAGTCGTACGCCGACTGGGGTCCGGCGACGATCCAACCGAGGAGCACGTGCTCGAAATCAGTCAGGGGGCGCTCGGGCACGGCGGGCACCTCAGCGCCGTCCTTGTGTCGATCCGTTCCCCAATGCTCCTCCACATCTTCCAATAGGTCGATTCGACTGATATGGTAGCGGCCCGGCACCCCGCCCACGCCGGCACCCAAGCGCCGAGTGAGTGGTGGGTGCAGAGGTCGTCTGGGAGACTGGTCAAGGAGGCAGCGATGCACAGTGTCACGGTGGACCGGGTCGGGATCACCCCCGAACGGATGGCCGAAGTGCTCGGCCGTGAGCTGGGGACGGAGTACCAGGTCGAGACCGGGGGTGGGAGCAGCGTGCTGGTCCGCCATGGCTTCCTCGGGCGGGCCAAGGTGACAGTGCTCGAGAGGACAGGGGCGACGGTGCTCGAAGTGAGGGGGCAGCGCCCGAGCATGCCCCTCTTGATGCTGACCGCCGGTATCGCCAACGAGCGCGGCATCGCCAGAAGGGTGGCAGGGCTCATCGGCCGCTCCGAGGAGCTCGGTGCCAGCCGCTGAGCACGCTGGCGCGGGGACAGCGGCACCTACGAGATCCGAACGCGACCAGCGCGCGACCAGCGCGCCGCCGGCCGTCGAGCTCGTGGGCGTGCACAAGCGCTTCGGCACCGTCGAGGCCGTCCGGGGGATCGATTTCCGGGTCGAGCCGGGGGAGGTCGTCGCCTTCCTCGGCCCCAACGGTGCCGGCAAGACGACGACGATCGACATGGTCCTCGGCCTGTCGGAGCCGACGACCGGCAACGTGGCGGTCTACGGGCTCGAGCCCCGCACCGCAGTGCGCCGAGGACTCGTCTCGGCGGTCATGCAGAGCGGGGGGCTCCTCAAGGACATGACCGTCGCCGAGACCGTCACCTACACCTCACTCCTGTTCGCGCGGACCCGTCCACCGGCCGAGGTCATGGAGCGCGCCGGCATCACCGGCATCGCCGGCCGCCTAGTCGGCAAGTGCTCGGGCGGTGAGCAGCAGCGCCTTCGTTTCGCCATGGCGCTCCTGCCCGACCCCGAGCTGCTCCTGCTCGACGAGCCCACCCAGGGCATGGACGTCGAAGGACGGCGAAGCTTCTGGGGGGCGATCCGCCGGGACGCCGAGGCCGGCCGCACCATCATCTTCGCCACCCACTACCTGGAGGAGGCCGACGCCTATGCCGACCGGGTCGTCCTCGTCCGCCAAGGCGAGATCGTCGCCGATGGCACCAGCGCCGAAGTGAAGGCCCTGGCTTCGGGCCGAACGGTGCGGGCCACCCTCGCCGGAGCTGACGAGCAAGCGCTGCGATCGATTCCCGGGGTCGACCGCGTCGAGGTGAGGGGCACCGGCATCCTGGTCCACTGTGCCGACAGCGATGCCGTGGCCCGCTACCTGTTGAACGAGACGAACGCGCGCGACCTCGAGATCGCCGCGCTCGGCCTGGAAGAGGCTTTCGTCGCGCTCACCGGGGACAGGGAGACCACCGCTGCTCCCGGTGACAGCCCGACAGACGCCACCCGCTCGTCCCGGACGATGCCCGGCGAAGGAGCAGCCCTGCGATGAGCGCACCCCACGCCGGACCCGACGGCCTGGCCGACACGCAGCCGGCACTCGGCGGGTTCAAGCCGGCCCTCGTCCGGCTGGAGGTCCGCCGCATGCTGCGAAACCGCCGCACCGTGATCTTCACCGTGGTGGTGCCGGTGTTCTTTCTCCTCATCTTCGGCCTCAACACGTCCTACGCCAAGAACAGAGTCGGCGCGGGCAATGTCTCGGCCTTCATCATGATCTCGATGGCTCTCTACGGCGCGGTCCTCGCCACGTCGAGCGGGGGCGCGACGGTCGCCGTCGAGCGCTTGGCCGGGTGGAGCCGGCAGCTCCGCATCACGCCGCTGCAGCCAGCCGCCTACATCGCGATCAAGATGGCCACCTCCCTCGTGCTCGGGCTGTCGGCCGTGGTCGCCGTCTACGTCGTCGGCCTGCTTGCCCACAAAGCCTCGATGCCGGCCGATCTGTGGGTAGGGACCGGTGCTGCGCTGTGGATCGGTTCGCTGCTCTTCGCCGCCTACGGCCTTTTCATCGGCTACCTCATGCCCTCGGAGAACGCGATGCAGGTGATCGGCTTTTCCCTCATGCTCTTCTCGTTCGCCGGGGGGCTCTTCATCCCGCTCAGCCAGTTCTCGCACCCGTTCCGGGTCCTGGCGGCCTACACCCCCCTCTACGGTCTCAACGAACTGGTCCACTATCCGTTGGTCCAGGGCCGGTTCAATTGGACCTGGGCGGCAAACCTGATCGCCTGGCTCGTGATCTTCACCGCCGGTGCCATCTGGCGCTTCCGCAAGGACACCGCCCGGATCTGAACGGCCTGCCCCAACTGCCCGGACCGTGCAGGCACGCCCCGCGCCGATCCAGAGCATGCTCGGGGCCCGGGGTGGCGACCCCTGCAGGCACGCCGGGCGGCGGCCTGCCACGATAGGGGCGGCAGTTCCGAAGGAAAGGGGGACCGATGGAGACCGACTTCGTCATCCGGGGAGGGACGATCGTCGACGGGACCGGTGCGCCGGGGCGGCGAGGCGACGTGGCCGTTGCGGGCGGGAGGATCGCGGCGGTGGGTGAGGACGCCGGCGACGCAGTGCCCGGCGCCCGCGAGATCGACGCGTCGGGCCAGGTCGTCGCGCCCGGGTTCATCGACATCCACACCCACTACGACGCGCAGGTCTTCTGGGACCCCCGCCTCACGCCCTCGTCCTTCCACGGGGTGACGTCGGTGATCGCGGGGAACACAGGCTTCTCCATCGCCCCGGTGAGCGAAGAGTGCGTCCCGCTCCTCGCCCGCACCCTTCAGCACGTCGAGGACATGAGCTACGACACCTTGGCCGCCGGGGTGCCCTGGGACGAGTTCGAGACCTTCCCCGAGTACCTGGCGGCAGTCGGTCGCCGGGGCACTGCGCTCAACTACGGCTGCTACGTCGGGCATACCGCCGTCCGCCTCTACGTGATGGGTGAGGCGGCATACGACCGTGCCGCCACCGACGAGGAGCTGGATCGGATGCAGGCGGTGGTGGCCGAGGCGATGGAGGCAGGGGCGATGGGATTTGCGTCGAGCTCGTCGCCGACGCACAACGGCGACCACGGACGCCCGGTGCCCTCTCGGGTCGCGGATCTCCACGAGCTGCGTGCGCTGCTCGAACCCTTGCGCCAGCAGGGTCGAGGCGTCGTGGCGCTGCTCCCCGGCGGCGTGATCTCCAACGACGAGGTGTTCGAGCTCCAAGCCGAGATCGGTCGGCCGATCACCTGGACGGCGCTCCTCACCGTGAAAGGCCATCCCTACCACGAGAAGGTGTGCGCCCAGCACGACGCCGCCCACGCTCGGGGCGTGGAGGTCTGGCCCCAGGTCTCGTGCCGCCCTCTCGTCTTCCAGATGAACTTGGCCGAACCGTTCACCTTGAACATGCGCCCAAGCTTCGCCGCCCTCATGGACTGCCCGATCGGCGAGCGCATCGCCGCCTACCGCGACCCGGCATGGCGGGAGGCTGCGTGGGCCGAGCTCAACGGCGCCGGGGGCATCGGCGGGCTGCCCTTCAACTGGGCGGCCGTGTCGGTGGCGGAATCGTCCAGCCACCCCCAGTGGGCCGACCGCCCGGTCCTCGACCTGGCCGCCGAGCTCGGGGTCACCGCGCTCGACGTGATGCTCGACCTCTCGCTCGAAGACGAGCTCGATACCCGGTTCTGGTCGGTCGTGGCCAACGACGACCAGGACGCCATCGCCTGGCTGCTGCCACGAGACCACGTGCTCTTGGGGTTGGCGGACTCGGGCGCCCACGTGTCTCAGCTCTGCGACGCGTGCTTCGCGACCGATCTCCTCGGCAACTGGGTCC
>DAHWPS010000197.1:0-3484 GCA_027342785.1 Acidimicrobiaceae bacterium | reverse complement strand
TCTGGGCAGTTCCCGTCTGCGCAACGTTGATTGTGTGGTTGCGCTGGAGCCGCAGCGCCTTCTTGCCGGAATCGGCCATAGGGGCTCGCTGGAGGACCACCCGACCGCGCGGTGCCCGAGTGAGACTTGCCATCCTCTTTGCCTGTTTACAAGCCATCGTCTTTTATGGGGCGATCTCCTGGATGGCTCCCTACTACGAGAGTCGTGGGATGCACCCGACGACGGCCGGCAACGTGTTGGCCGTTTTCAGCGCCGTGGAAATTATCGCAATGGCGATCCCAGCAATCGGGCGATCGCATGGTTGGCGGTGGCCTCCGCTTGGCGTCGCAGTGGGCGCGTGCGCTACCGGGCTCGTCGGCCTCGTCGTTATGCCAGTGTCGCTCAGCTGGATGGTGGCGATATTGCTCGGCCTGGGTGTGGGCGCAATGTTTCCCCTTAGTCTTCTGCTCATCGCTGACTGCTCCAACAGTTCCCGGCAAACGGCCACGCTGGCAGGCGCGGCGTTCTTCGTGGCCTACGTCGGGGCGGCAGGCAGTCCCGTTGTGCTCGGGGCTCTCCGGGACAGTTCTGGTAATTACGAGGCTGGATGGCTCCTCCTCCTCGCATGCACGGCCGGCATGGCTGCAGTCACCCTTTTGTGGCGAAACGGTGAGGTTCGAACTCAATGCTGTATGCGGCACACTTAAGTCTGACGCAAAACCAGCTTTCCATTTTCGGGTGACAGGCCACTTGGGACCGACGGTGTAGTTGCGATTTAGCTGGATGTCGTGTTGGCATAGCGAAAGTCTTTCATCTACTCGTCGCTGATCTTGACCCAATACCGTTTCCTTAGGACTAGCCCCAATACCGTTTAGTTAGTGAGGATCCGGATACCCTGGCCAACCGGTACCTCCGGCCGCGGCCACGAGCGGTGCTCGCCCCGCTTCACCCCGTAGTTGCTCATCTTGCGTTTCACCACTCGCGCCGCGGCCCGCAGGCGTCGCTCGGGCAGCAGCTCACGGGTGATCTCGACGATGGCCGCCTGCAGGGCAGCTTCGACCGCGGCGCTCGCGGTGCCGACTCCGGCGCGCACGCTGCGGCGGGCCGCGCGCAGCGCACGGGTGAAGCTCACCCGATCGGGGTCCAGCCCGCCACTGCTGGCGGCGTCGTGCATGAGTGCCCTGATCGCGTAGTGCAGGCAGAGGTAGCCGTAGGCCTCCTGACGCACCCCATCGGGCTTCTTCGAGCGCAGCACGATCCGAGGTCCGCGTTCGTGGCTCTTGATCTCGTCGAGGAGAGTCTCGAACTCCCAGCGCTCGGCGTAGAGACCGGCGAGCTCGCCCGCTGGTGCCAGGGTCGGATCGAGGATGGTCGTCACGAGCCGGTAGCGGGTCTCCTCGGTCTGGGGGCGGCCCGGATCTTCGATCGTGTACTCGACGACACGCACGGCGACGTTGCTGCGACGCCGTTTGTTCTGCACCACCTCATGAAGGACGGACAGGTACGAGCCGTCCTCGAGGCGCTGCTCGACCGCCAGCACATGGTTCGACTTCGTCCGCCAGAGCAGGTCGGCCCCGTTTGCCCGAGCCTCGTTCCACAGCGCATAGCTGTAGAAGAGCCGGTCGGCGAGGATCAGCATGCCGGTCGAGAATGAGCCAACGAGGTCTTTTACGAGGGTCTGCTCGCTGGTCGCGTACGAGCCCATCTTCACGGCAACGAGCGCGTGGGTACCGCATTCACCCAGGCCGACCAATCGCAGCTGGGGGAAGGCACCCTTGCCCTCCCCGCGTCCTGAGCCTGGTCGCCCGAACTCCTCGTCGTTCTCCGGCGTGTCGGCGAGGTCGAGCGTCGTCCCGTCGATCGACATGAGGCGCCAGTCCCGGTAGTAGGCGCCGGGCGTTCCGGGCGTGGCGAGCGGGACGCACGCACGATCGAAGAGCGCCTGGAGCGGCTTTGACCCGAGCCGCTCACGGGCGAGGAAGATCGCACCTTTGGTCGGCACGCTCCAACGCCGCTTCCACCCCTCTTCCCACGCCAGGCCCTCCACGAGGCTCCGCATCACTTCCTCGTAGCTCGCGTCGGAGAACAGCGCCATGGCGAGCACGTAGTAGACGACAAGCCTGGCCGGCAGGAGCCGGCTGCGCTGCTGGGCCCGACCGCTCTGCCGGACAACATCGTCAACGAGATCGGGGGGGAACGTCCGGGTGAGCACACCGAGCGCGATGTGGTCCGAGAGGCGTTGGCTGTCCCGCGGTTTTACCCATCCGGCCCTGGGCACCAGTCGAGAATACCACAGGTGTAATTCTAACTAAACGGTATTGGGGCTAGACAGCACCCCGCTGGCCGTTTCACCACCGGTGAGGATCGACTGCAACTGGGGCGGCACGCTTCGACGCCCCGTGATCGATCCGGCGACTACGAGCCGACGGTCGCCGCGGACCGGTCGGGGTCGATGTCCACAAAGGTTGCATGGGAAGGTGGTGGTGCCTCCTGGCTGGCCAGGTGCTGTCTGACGCCTGGGGTCGGACGGTCGGGCGTCGTCGCGGACCGGGCATACACGAGCCGTTCCTGACGTCGGACATGCGCGGCGGCGAGTGACCTGGACCGTGTCGCTCGACGGTCAGCGCTCGCCGACGTCGCCCCGAAGTCGCGTTGATGTGCCGTTTCGTGCTGGTACCCCGCGACGCGTATCTGCGCCCCGGCTTGGTCCGGGCGTCCACCACTAGCTGAGAGCTTCAGCTCGAGGAGATCCAACATGGCCAAGCAGGGTGCGCAGAACCGCACAACCGCCCGTCAGCAGGCCCGCCAAAGAGCTCGGGTCGAGGCGCGCGCGGCAGCGCGTCGGCGGGCCCGCCGACAGCGGCACTGGTGGGTTCGGCACCGTGGCCTCAGCATCCTCAGCGTGCTCGTCGTGCTCGTCGCGGGAGTCGTCGGCATCCGGCTCGGCATTGGTAGTGGTTCGGGTCCGGGAGCGACCGGCTCGCATGGACTTGCGGCAGTGGGTGCTCCCGCGCCGAACTTCCGGTTCACGACCACCTCGGGCACCCCGGAGACGGTCGCATCCCTGCATGGTCACCCGACCTTGCTGTGGTTCGTCGCCACGTGGTGCTCGTCGTGCCAGGCTGGTACCGAGTTCCTCGCCCAGCAAGGAATGGCGAGCCTGCGCGCGGCCGGCGTACGAGTGGTGGAGCTCGAACTGTACGACGACCTTGGCCAGTCCGGACCGACCATCGCACAGTTCGAGCATGCCTTCGCCAGCCGTTCGACGAGCGCCGACTGGCTATGGGGCAACGCGTCGCGGGCGATGTCCGAGCGTTGCGACCCCAAGGCGTACCTCGACATCTACTACCTCCTCGGTCGCAACGGCCACATCCGGTACGTGAACTCCAGCCCTGCCAGCACCTTCTCCGAGCTGCTCAGCGCCGTGGAGCGGACGGTGTCCCCGTCCTCAGCTGCTCCCGCCGGCCATGCGTCGTCAACGACGGGAGTCACGTCGGCGCCTACT
>DAHWPS010000192.1:0-5931 GCA_027342785.1 Acidimicrobiaceae bacterium | reverse complement strand
CACTGCGGCGGGCGACCCCGACCCCCGCTCGCCCGTCCCCGGACCAGTGGACGGCGACCACGGTCACCCGACGGGTCCGGCGGCTGCCGTTGGTGGTGGTGGTGTTGGCGGCGAAGCGGAGCTCCACCTCGTCGGCGTCCTCGACGACCACGATGCGGTCGTCCCCGCCGGGACCCGCCGCGAGCGCCTCCTCAACCACGTCGGCTGCCGGCCGGAAGTCGGACGTGCTCACCGTCCCCCCTCCCGGCGCGCGTTCAACACGCGCACCCCGCCGATCAGGACGGACGGACAGCCGTGGGACACCGGAGCCACCTGGCCGGGTTGCCCCTTCCCGCAGTTGAAGGCACCGCCCAGCCGGTAGGTGGACCTTCCCCCGATCGCCTCCATCGAGCCCCAGAACTCGGTCGTGGTGGCCTGGTAGGCGACGTCGCGCACCTGGCCGGTGAGGCGGCCATCTTCGATGGCGAAGAACCGCTGACCGGTGAACTGGAAGTTGTAGCGCTGCATGTCGATCGACCAGCTCTTGTCGCCGACCACGTAGATCCCCCGCCCGACCCCGCCGATCAGGTCCTCGGTGGTCGGACCCTCGCCTGCCGCCGGCTGCAGCGACACATTCGCCATGCGCTGCAGGGGGACGTGCAGCGGCGAGTCGGCGAAGGCGCAACCGTTCGAGGCCTCCATCCCACCGGCCGCGGCGGTGGCCCGGTCCAGCTGGTACCCGACCAGCACGCCGTCCCGGACCAGGTCGAACGAGCGGGACGGCACGCCCTCGTGGTCGACGGCGACGGTGGCCAGGCCGTACGGGGTGGTGCGGTCGCCGGTGACCTGCATCCGGCCGGTGCCGTAGCGCAGGCGACCGAGCTGGTCGGGGGTGGCGAACGAGGTGCCGGCGTAGGCCGCTTCGTACCCCAGGGCGCGGTCGAGCTCGGTGGCGTGGCCGATCGACTCGTGGATGGTCAGCCAGAGGTTGGTCGGATCGATGACCAGGTCGTAGGTGCCCGGCTCGACCGAGGGGGCGCGGACCTTGGCCGCCAGCAGCCCGGGGATCTCCGCCAGCTCGCGCTCCCAGTCCCAGCCGTCCCCTTCGAGGTACTCCCAGCCTCGCCCCACCGGCGGGGCGAGGGTCCGCATCGTCTCGAAGCCGCCCTCGGGGTCCAGCGCGATCGCCTCCGCCACCGGGTGGACCCGGACCCGACGTTGCACGGTGTCGGTCCCGGCCAGGTCGGCGAAGGAGGTGTCCTCGGTCACCGTCGTCACTTCGGCGGAGGCATGGTCGACGGCGGGGTCCGCCAGCAGACGTTCGCTCCACGCCACCAGCACGGCGGTCTTGTCGGCCTGGGACACCGTCACCGGGTCGACGGCGTGGGGCGCGACCCAGCGCACGGTCCCCGGGGACTCGACCCCGACGAGCTCGGTGCGTCCGCCCCCCGCCCGGGCCGTGGCACGTGCCATGTCGACCGCACGGTGGACGAGCGCGCCCGCCCGGGCCGGATCGACCGCCTCGGTGGCCGAGAACCCCATGGAGCCCCCGACGAGCACCCGGAGACCCATGCCCAGCTCGGTGTCGTCCGCCGAACCTTCCAGTCGGTGGTCGCGCACCCGCGCGTGCTGGGTCCGGATCCGCTCCACCCGGAGCTCGGCCACCGTGCAGCCGAGACGCCCTGCCTCTTCGAGGGCAGCATCGCGGACCGCGCCGAGGTGGTCTGGATCGATCGGACCGGGCGGGTCTGCCGGGGCGGGCACAGGGCGAGGTTACCGGTCAGGACGATCGGGATGGCTCGCCCGGCAAGGCCGGCTTGTTACGGTACGTGTCGTCCCGTCGGGTGACGTGACCCTGTCCGTCGTCGACCGTGGTCCGGTGATGACGGATTCCGCCGGCACCGCAGACCGGTGCGAGGAGCGACAGCAGCGCCCCGACCACTCCCACGATCATCAAGATGATCGCGTAGAGCAGGCAGTGGTCCTGACCCTCATGCTCGAAGGGTGGTATCACACTGATACCATTTGGCCATGGCACTGACCGTCCGCACCGACGAACAGCTGGAGCAGGCGCTCGACGCACTCGCTGAAACGGAAGGCACGTCCAAGCAGGAAGTCATCCGGCGTGCAGTCCTGGAGCGCTACGAGCGGTCCGGGCATGCGAGCCGGGTCGACTCCTCTGCGAAGCGGATGACCGAGCGCTGGGGTGACGTGCTCGAGCGCCTCGGGTCGGAGTGAGTGGCGTCGAGTACCTCGAGCTCGAGGACATCCTGCAGTTGGTGCGGCACCTCGGAGTCGGGCCCGTGCGTGATGTCGGGCTCTTGGACTCTGCAGTCGCCAGGCCCCGATCGAGTGCATTCGGCGAAGACGCCTATCCCTCCATCCGCCTGAAGGCCGCGGCCCTCCTGCATTCCATCACCAGCAACCACGCCCTGGTCGACGGCAACAAGCGCCTTGCATGGTTGGCTACCACGGTGTTCCTCGACCTCAACGGCTTTGCCCCCGATCTTTCCGACGACGAGGCGTTCGACCTGGAGTGGGAGATCGCTTCAACGTCGATCGACGTGGAAGCGATCGCATGGAAGCTCCGGATGGTCGAGTAGCCAGTTTGTGGATCGCACCCGGTGTCCGGACCTGAGCGCGCGGGTAAGTCTTCGGATTGCCGAGCTGACGGGCGACGAACGCTGTGGCTGCTGAGGAGTGGCGCGACCGGTCCCAGGCGAGGACAAGGGTCCTGGACTCACTGCAGGGATCGCTGGCTCTTCTTGACCCACCAGCGCCGACGCATGACCAGTGAAGCTGTTCCCGTGAAATTCCCCACATTCATGCCGGAAGACCCCCTGTTCGCCCCGCTCCTCTCCGGCCCGCTAGGAGCGTGGGTCAGTAACCACCAGTCGGTCGCCGGCCGACATGCCACCGTCGATTCGCGTTTCCTTCCGGGATCGGGGAGAATTTCCCCATGCCGAAGACGCGTGGTGAGTTCGACGGAAGTGGGGATGTCCGGGCGGATCGCGCTGGTCGCGCCCGTGGAGTCGCGTCCGCCAAGACCTTCCGCCCCTACGCCCCGGGCCAGGGCTTCCTCCTGCCCCCCTCGCTCGATGACTGGCTCCCCGAGGACCACAGCGCCCGGGTGATCTCCGAGGTGGTCGACGAGATGCTCGACCTGAGTGACCTCTACGCCTCCTACGACTCGACGAAGGGCTATCCCCCCTACGACCCCCGCCTCATGCTCAAGGTCGTCCTCTACGGCTACTCCACCGGGGTGACCTCGTCTCGGGAGATGGAGCGCCGCTGCGTGGTCGACGTCGCCTTCCGGTTCCTCAGTGCGAACGCCACCCCCGACTACCGCTCGATCGCCCGCTTCCGCCGCCGCCACCTGGCGGCCCTCGAAGGGCTCTTCCTCCAGGTGCTCTCGCTGTGTGCGACCGCCGGGTTGGTCTCCCTCGGGCGGGTGGCTCTCGACGGGACGAAGCTCCGGGCGGCTGCCAGTCGCCACAAGGCCATGAGCTACGACCGCATCGGGCCGAAGATCTCCCAGCTCGAAGAGGAGGTCGCTGCGATCGTCGCCGAGGCGGAGGCGACCGATGCCACAGAAGATGCTGTCTTCGGCGAGGACCGCCGGGGGGACGAGCTCCCTGCCGAGCTGGCCCGCCGAGAGAGCCGCCTCGCGAAGCTCCGTGCGGCGAAGGCCGCCATCGAGGCAGAAGCGGCCGAGAAGGCCGCGGCGCAGGCCGCCGAGCGGGCACGCTCCAAGGGCGCCGACGCCACCGAGGTCGCCGCAGCATCCGAGACCGCGGCCAAGGCCGCGGTCCCCGAGGGACGCGCCCAACGCAACTTCACCGACCCGGACGCCAGGATGATGAAGACGAACGACGGCTTCCACTACGCCTACAACGCCCAGGCGGTCGTCGACGAGTCCCACCAGGTCGTCCTCGCCGTCGAGGTCACCCAGCGGGCTCCCGACGTCGAGCACTTCATCCCGATGATCGACCGGGCGGCGGAGAACCTCTCGGCCATCGGCGAGGACCGCTCACCCGACCTCGTGCTGGCGGACGCCGGCTACTGCTCGGAGCGCAACCTCCTCGCCGCGGCCGATGCCAGCGTCGACGTGCTCGTTGCGACCGGCCGACTCCGCAACGGGGAACGCATCGTCCCCCCACGGGGGCGAATCCCGACCAACGCGACCCCACGAGAGCGCATGGGACGGAGACTACGGACGAAGACGGGAGCGGCCCACTACGCACGGCGCAAGGCGATCGTGGAGCCCGCTTTCGGGCAGATGAAGGTGAAACAGCGCGCCGGACACCTCCGGCTCCGAGGACTCGAGGGAGCCAGCGGGGAGTGGACCCTGCACGCGATCTGTCACAACCTCCGCAAGCTCACCAACGCCATCGGGGCCGAAGCGGCGTTCGCATAGCGAATCCGGTGGACGTTCGAAATGCGGCCCGATCCCGCCACAGGTGACCACCGCTCGATCAATGACGATGGAACGGACACACGGCGACATCGCCAGCATGCCCGTCTTGTCACTTACTGACCCACGCTCCTAGGCATTTGTCACTCGTTCGGCAAGCCCGGGCCACTGGTTGTCAAGGGGCCGAGCCCAGTGAGGCTGCGAGGAACTCCCGCGTCGCCTGGCGTTCCTCTTCGGTGCGCGCAGAGATCATGATGCGAAGGTCGCTCGCACCGGCGTCGGCGTACGCGGCAAGCTCTTCGACAATGTCATCGGGTGCACCGGCGACGATCAGATCTGCTCCGCTCGCCACGCCCTCGCGATCAAGGACGGCCCGGTAGCTGGGGAACGTGTCGTACATCGCATTCTGCTGTCGCCCATGAGCGCGCAGGCCGGCGACGTCCCTGGTGACGCAAACGCTAACGAGAGCAAGAATCCGCGGAGGAGGCCGGTCGGCACGTTCGGCAGCCGTGTTGATGGTGGGAGCAATGTGCGTGGCGATGGTACGTGGGCCACACGAACCAACCGAGGTTCCTTCTGTCATGCGACCCGACAATTCGAGCATCTGTGGACCGAGGGCCGCCAGCAGCATGGGAACAGGCTCAGCCTCGATCGTGAGCCAGCCCTTCGCGAAAATATGGTCACCCTCGATGTCGGTTGGTGCTCCGTCGAGCAACGGGGTGAGAGCATCGAGGAACTCAACAGTTCGGGAGAACGCTCGCGCGTATGGCTCCCCGAAGAAGCCCTCGGTCACCACCTGATGCGAAGCCCCGACTCCGAGGGTGAATCGACCGTCGACAGCGCTCTGGGCCGTCCGGGCCTGCGCGGCCAGCGCCAACGGGTGCCTCCCGGTCAAAGGCACCACAGAAGTCCCCAGCTCGGCAAGACCAAGAACCGCATCTCCTACGGCAGCGAGGGCGACGATCGGATCGACGCCGAACACCTGCGAGACCCAGAAGCTCTCGAAACCGACCGTCTCGGCCCAGATCGCTTCATCCCGCACTCCGGAGACGCTCGAGAGTCCCGTTCCGGCGCCGTATCCGATCCGTACCTGAAGATCCCTCAGCATTTAGCAAGCCTAGGTTGGTTCGCGATTGCTGAGGGTCTCATGAAGACGGTGGTTCTCGGACGTTGAGCGGCGTAAGCAAGGTCTGTTGATCTGCGCCCGCAGATCCGACGACTCGGCGACGCAGTACGCGAAGTCGGCGACGTGTGCGCATGCGATCGAGCACAGAACCCCGCCACAGAACGACGGGCGTCGCCATGCTGGCCGTAGCGCAGAACGGCACGTCGGGCGTGCCCCACCTACCCGGCGATCGGGGCGATGCCGTTGGCGCGGATAGGTGATGCTCGGGATGGGGTCTTATGGGACGATGTCAGGGTGGTAGCCGACGAAGGCGCGACTGAGGATGTTCGGTTCGGGTGGGAGCACTGGACGTGGGATCAGAGCCTCTTTGAAGGGGCTGCCCGGTACTACCGGCGTGGCCGGATCCCCTACG
>DAHWPS010000182.1:0-5306 GCA_027342785.1 Acidimicrobiaceae bacterium | reverse complement strand
GTCCATCATGCAAGACGAAGTCGGTATCGACGCTCCTCGCCGTAGTCGACGAAGCCAGCGCGCTCGAGGGTTGGTGCCGAGGTGTCGACTCGGCCCTTCACAACGGCCATGATGGCGCCGTTCTGCGAAGCAAGCCGAAGTCGCTCGGCAAGCACTGCCCGATACGCGCCTCGCCTCCGCCACCCCGGTAGGGTCACGGACCCCAGAAGATGTGCCGTGTTACCGACGAACGTGCAACCGCCAGTAGCCACCGGCTCGTCACCGAACGAGACGAGGACTCTGAAACTCGACCACGTGCTCAGCTCGCGGGCCATCCGCTCAAGCTCTCTCGCCAACTCGGCGTCGTCGAGCGGCTGGCTGCCCCACCCCTCGGCATTTACGAACATCGCGGCACGCAAGCGTGGCTCATCGGACACCAGCTCTGCGACTGCTTTGTCTGGAATCTCGAGCTGAGGCAGCCCGTCACTGAAGTCGTATGCCAGCACGCGGTAGGTCTCTCGGAGGGCGGCACCTCTGGCGACCAAGACGTGCTCGGTATCTGAGGGCGCAGTGAACTCGGACACAGCCCAGCTAACCTCGGATAGGCCCCAGTCCCTGGTGTGCGCCGCCACGTCGTCGATCAGTTCGTCTGCCGGCCTGACTCCCTTCGACCAGGCCACTTGGGCAGGAGGGAAGGTCGGGTCGCAATAGCGGTCGGGGTAGCGGATGAGACGGTATTCCGCCGTCTGGTGCTCGTCTGCGCCCTCAGGAACCCAGACCCAGCGCGCCGCTTCCAGCACTTGTCGGAGGTGAGCACCGAACTCATCGTAAGACCCATGCGTTGAGCCGAGCGCCGAGTGACCGTTATCGCGCGCCACGGATGCGATGGCGCGCCTCTGCCACCTATCGCTCCGCACGATCGCGTTCTCGATTCCTTCGTACCGCCGGTCGGTGAGCATAGGGTCGCCGCTGACATGGAGGGCTAGGAGGGCTTTGCTGGAACTCCCATCTACCAGGGAGGCCCATCATGACCACTGTCCAGTCCGCCACGCTCGCTGTCGAACTGCCGACTGGTGATCCACATCGAGAAGCCGACATCGCTGCCGCCGCGTTCCTCGCCCGTTACTCGGGTCGTACGCTCGAGTCCTACCGCTACGACCTGCGGTCGTACTTCCAGTGGGCTACAGACGTGGGACTGGCGGTCATGGAAGCGACCCGTCCCCATATCGAGCTCTACCGCGCCGCGCTCGAGGCAAGAGGGCTGGCACCGGCGACCATCGACCGCCGCCTGTCGACGGTCTGCGGCTTCTACCGCTTCGCCCAAATCGACGGGCGCATCGGCGCCAACCCGGCCCAGTACCTGCGCCGCCTGACGGTGCATCGCTCCGAAGGGCGCGGGCTTGACCGTTCCGAGCTCGGGCGCTTCCTCTTCACTGCCGAGTGTTTCGACCACGATCATGGCGCCCTGGCAGTGCTCCTCGGCCTGAACGGCCTGCGAGTGAGCGAAGGGTGCAGCACGAATATCGAGGACCTCGGCATCGAGCGCGGGCACCGGACGCTCTGCATCTTGGGCAAGGGTTCAAAGCCCGCCACCATCCCGCTTGTGCCGCGCACCGCGCGCACGATCGACCTCGCCGTCGGAGAACGCCACGCCGGTCCCATCCTGCACAGAGCAGATGGTGCCCGGCTCGACCGCCGCACCGCGCACCGTTGGGTCCGCTCGATCGGCCGGCGTGCCGGGCTGGGCAACGTCCATCCCCACATGCTTCGGGCGGCCTTCATCATGGCCGCGCTCGACGCCGGTGTGCCGTTGCGAGACGTCCAGCTGGCTGCTCGTCACGCCGATCCGAGAACGACGACGGTGTACGACCACCGCCGCCAGGGGCTGGACCGCCACGCTGCCTACGTAGTCGTCGCCTTTGTCGCGGGAGGCTGAGCGTATGGGTCACCGACAGCGCTGCGGCACTGGCCGAGAAGGTACCCTGGAGCGGTGACCAGCGCCGAACTCGTCTTTGTGGTCGAAGAAGCGCCCGAGGGTGGCTACGTCGCTCGTGCGGTGGGAGAGTCGATCGTCACGGAAGCTGATGGCCTCGACGCGCTGCGGGACATGGTTCGAGACGCCGTTGCCTGCCACTTCGATGAGAAGGAACGACCGAGCGTCGTGCGGCTGCATCTCGTCCATGACGAGCTCTTGGCAGTGTGAGGCTGCCGCGCGACCTGAGTGGTCGCGACCTTGCAGCGCTGCTCCGGCGCCACTACGGCTATGACATCGTCCGTCAGACGGGCAGTCACCTCCGTTTGACGACGACGGTCTCGGGCGAGCACCGCGTCACCGTGCCTGCCGGCGGTCCGCTCCGAGTTGGCACGTTGGCGGCCATCCTCGGCGAAGTCGCGTCGCACCATGGGATCACGAGATCCGAATTGGAAGAGCGCCTTTTCGGCTGACATCCCGCCCGATCGCCATATCCCCTATTGACGATCGAAACGCGGATCACCCCTCGCCCAGATCGCCGGATCTGCGCGCCCCCGGATCAGACCACATGCCACTCATCCGAGGGCGTGGAGGAACTGGTCCCGATTGCGCTCGAACCACTTCTGGCGGCGGTCATAGCGGGCTTGGCCGCCCATATGGTTCCACATGTCGACAAAGGCCGGCTCGCCGTCCTCGACTCGTCGACGAACGAACCGCCCACCGGTCTCGATGGCCTTGGCCAACACGTCTAGAAACGGCTCCCGGCCGGGCGGCAGCCCGTAGCCATCGGCGACAACCCGAAGCCGGTGGAACGCATCGAGCGACCCGCGGCCCAGACGGGCGGCATCTTCGGGGGTATCGATCGGCACGCACATCTTGGCCAGCTGAGCGAGGTCATAGATCGGCCGGCCGGGCGCTACGAAGTCGAAGTCCAAAAAACCAACCGCCAGTTCGTGACGGTAGACCACGTTCTCGGGGCACACATCGTTATGACACATGATCGGACCGCCCGCGGGATCGGCCAGCTCGTCACACCACGGAACCCCTGATGGCCACACGAAACCGGCCACGGCGCGGTGATAGCCGGCCAGCAACTTGGACGTCGAGGCCAACGCTGCATCGGACTGGGACCACTCTGGGAACGGGGGACATGGCACCTCCCCCTCGACAAACACCAGTCGCTCCCGGCCGTCGGGATCGATGCCCACCGGTTCGGGGACGCCATCGAAGCCGCTGGCGCGGACGTACCGCAAGAGTTCGTGGATCACCCCGGTGCGGACATTGCCGGGACGCAAGACATGCGCGCCCGAGCGGATGACCTTCCCCGCGTTGGCGACTCCCCCGGCCAGGATTTCCTCGCTCACTCCATCATCTCCTCACTCCATCACCTTGCGGATGAGCAAGGAGAGCCGCGCCGAAGTCGCCACTCCCGGAAACGGCTCGAGGTATCTCCGAACGGCGAGTCCGTCGTGACGGACCAAGTTGCCCTGACCGCCGGCTTGCGGGCGCTATTGGAGTTGCTACGAGGCCTGTTGGCGGAGGTGCCGCTGTAGGTGGGTGAGGTGGCGCTGGGCGGCGCGCAGTTCGGCTTCGGCGTCGCTGAGACCGGCCCGTTCTTCTTGGATGCGTTCCACGATCCAAGACCGAGCGAGGGTCGATCCGGGGACACCGGCTGCGTCGGCGATGGACTGGAGCGCGGCGACCTCGTCGGGGTTCAGCCGGATCGAATACACGGTGGAGCGACCCCGGTTCGGTCGGGTGATCCTGGCACCTTCGGGGATAGGGGCGTCTCGGTTGTTCTCCGACGCCTCGGTTTCGGCATCGATGATCTTGTTGATGTCGCTCATGGTCTTTGCTCCCGGTAACGGCGGATGTCGATCTGGTTGGACTTCCAGCCGTTCACCCCCTAGGTGATTCCGGCTTCCTCGACGGTGAGGACGGTGACGAGGTAGCCGGCGCTGGTCGAGTTTCCGATGGTTCTCACCGAGCGTCCCGATTTGCTGGCCGGACCGGGATCGATGCGAAGAGCGTCGGGGTCTTCAAGTGCCTCGTTCGCCCATTCCACTTCGATCCCATGGCGTTCTCGCACGTAGTCGGTCCGGTACGACCAGTCCACTCCTCGACCCGCCAAGCGTACTACGAAGTAGTACGAGACGGCTGGTAGATATATGAGAGCAGCCGAATCCGCGCCGCGCCCCGGGGTGTTGGCTTGGGCCTCCTGACCGGTCACCAATGGAGGCGCTCATGACCACCCTGCATCCGACTACCCAGCTACTGGCCCCGCGGGACGAACCGATCGCGCCCGACGAGGCCGAGCTCGCCGCCGTGGCCTTCCTGGCCCGCTATAGCGGCCGGACCCTTGACGCCTTCCGCCACGATCTGTGCAACCTGTTCCAGTGGCAGCCGATCACGGCCTGCCCGTGCTCGAGGCGACCCGCGCCCATCTCGAGATGTACCGATCGTCGATGGAGGAACGCGGTCTGGCCGCCTCGACGATCGACCGGCGGCTGTCGACAGCGTGCGGTTACTACCGCTTCGCCCACATCGACGGCCGTATCACGCCCAATCCCGCCCAGTGCGTCCGCCGGCCCGCCGTCCATCCGACAGAGCAGCGCGGGCTGGACCGCGGAGAGCTCGGACGATTCATGTTGACCGCCGAACGGTTCGACCACGCCCATGCTGCGCTCGCCGTCCTGCTCGGCCTGAACGGGTTGCGCGTGAGCGAAGCATGCCAGTCATCGGCGAAGCCGCCAAAGTCTTGCGCGACGAGTTCAAGACTGAGCGGCCCGAGATCCCATGGCGCGGATGTATTGCGTCCTACCAGCCGATCACGCTGGTGGCTGCCGGTCGACGTAATTTGGCCACCAACAGACTGTCGTCAGTGACCCGTCGTCAGTCGCGACGCCAGACGTGCCTGATTGGTACCGGGTCCGTGGTGGCGACGGTCGTCTGATATTGATAATCCACGTAGACGTTGCGGCCCGGCCGTAGCGTTGAGAAGACCGATGGGGCGCCTCCCTGGTCGTCTACGGCTGCTTGCAGCCTGGCTTCAGGGCGAGGTGCAAGTCCGCCGGGTTTGGCCATGCGTGGCTCGAAAGAGGCGCGTGCGCCGGTAGATCTGAAATCAGACATGTCCGCCATGGTTCTCACCTACGCGACGACATGGGAGGGTTTCGTGACAGCAGTGATGATCGGTGCCGACCCGCGCTAACGAGTCCACGGGTTGTCGCCCGGCCGCCCGCCCGCCGGCTTGCCTGCTCAAGCCCTGCGGCCGTAAGCCTCTGATCCCCCTCTGGCGTGATGACCGAGAACCGATGCTCAGCGCGGAGACGGACAGCCAACATGCTTGGCGTGA
>DAHWPS010000154.1:0-20047 GCA_027342785.1 Acidimicrobiaceae bacterium | reverse complement strand
GCGCTTCTACGGGTCCACCGGGTCCATGACGCTCAACAAGCCGATCGTGGGCATGGCTGCGACGCCCACAGGCGCGGGCTACTGGCTGGTGGCCTCCGACGGGGGGATCTTCAGCTTCGGGGCAGCGCGCTTCTACGGGTCGACCGGGTCCATTGCGCTCAACAAGCCGATCGTGGGCATGGCGCCGGTCGCGGGTCCGACCACCTCTGGGTGACGGCCGCCTGGCCGGCGGCGGGGGTGCTCGTCGACGCGGCGAAGGCGGTCGTTCAGGACTGCTCCTCCAACCGCCACGCCGGTCCGTGCGGGGCGTCACCCCGCAGCAGGCTCTGGCCCACGTAGTTCCGCTGGATCTCGACCGTCCCGCCTCCGAAGCACAGCCCCCGCACGTCGCGGAAGGCACGCTCGAGCGGTTCTTCGGCGCTGTAGCCGTAGCCACCAAGAAGCTGCATCGCCTCGTCGCAGACGTGCTTGGCCGCCAGGTTGGCTGCCGCCTTGGCCATCGCCGACTCCATCGGCGGTGGCGTGCCGCCGGAGGACTCGGCAAGCCCGACCGCCCGGTAGAGGAGGAGCCGAGCCGACTCCAGCTCGATGGCCATGTCAGCCACCTTCCACTGGAGCCCTTGCAGATCGGCCAAGCGCCTTCCCCCGGTCTCACGATCGCGCAGGTACCGGATGGCGCGCTCCAGTGCTCCTTGGGCCGCGCCGATGCACATCGCAGCGTTCCCACAGCGTTCGTGGGTCAAGTGGCCGATCAGCTTCCGGAACGCCGACGAGGAAGAGGGATCGGCTGCGATCACCACGTCGTCAGGATCGATCCACACGTCGTCGAACGCCAGCTCGGCCTCGGTCAGACCATGGAGCCCCATGTTCTTGTGCGTCCCGACGACACTCACTCCCTCGGTCGAGAGATCCACGACCACTGCGCCGATTCCACGTGAGCCTTCGCTTCCCGGAAAGCGGCACCACACGAGGCATGCTCCTGCCCGATGGCCACCGGTGGAGTAATTCTTGTAGGCATTCAGGCGATAGCCATCACCATCGGCTGCCAACTGAGCCCGCATCGCGCCCACCGCCGAGCCGGCATCAGGCTCGGTGATGCCGATCGAGATGAACAGCTCTCCGCGGGCAACCCGGGGCAACCACCGCTCACGCACCCCTGCGCCACCCAAGTGCTGGATGACCCGCGGCGGACCGTTCATGGTGAGCTGGGCCAAGATGGCGCTGGACACGTCGACGCGTGCCAGCTCCTCGAGCACAACCGCAGACTCGACATCGCCCAGCGCCGATCCCCCGTACTCCTCGGCAATGGTGAGACCCGTCAAGTCGGCGCGCACCAGCGCCTCCCAGCTCTGTTGAGGGAATTCGCCCGCCTCGTCCCAGTGGGCGGCACGCGGCGCCAGCTCGCGGTCGGCAACGCCTCGGGCGAGCGCCCGCACGTCGGCCCTCAGTCCCTCCTCTTCCATCCCCGGCAGCACCGCCGACACCGCAGGCCCCGACACCGCCAGTGAGCTGCCTTCGGCGACCGAGGCGGTGCTCAAGCGCTCGTTGCCGCGCTCGTTGCCGCGCTCGCCGGACCCGCCGGGCGCCGCGAGCGTTCGGCGCGCTCCGAACGCATCTCGGCCCGCCGAGCCTCGGTGGCCTCGCTGTCGATGGCCAGCGTGAGGTCCTCGAGTGATCCGGTGAGGACGACCCCGTAGTCCCGCCGCGCTCCTTCGACGCTCACGTACTCGTCGAGCACGTCGTCGAGGACGGCCGATGGCTCCCGATCGAGAGGGTCGCCCCAGCCCCCACCGCCGCCGTAGTCGTAGACGATGCGGTCACCCGCCTCCATCGGCACCCAGTCTGCAGTGTGGGCCACGACGAAGGGATCGTCCGAGAAGGCCCGCAACGTGAGGCGGTTCGGCTCTCCAGGACCGCCACCGGCGATCCCCGGCATCGGGTATTTCATCCCGACCACGTACGTGTACACCTTCGAGGGGACACGGACCTCTTTCACGTAGTGGCTCCCACAGCCGCCTCTCCACTGCCCAGGGCCGCCCGAGTCCGTCCGGTAGTCCCGGCTCCATTGGATGTGGGGATAGAGGCTCTCGTTGATCTCGGCAGTGGCCTTCCACAGGTTGCCAAACGACGCGCTCACTGCACCCCATGCGTCCATGCCCTTCGCCGCATTGCACCACCCGGCGTACACCTCGGCCGAGGAGTCGACGAACGCCTGACCAGTCCGCGGATCGATGCCCCGAATGGTGGTGGGGATGCCCGTCTTGTACGTCTGGGGTACGGCGCGATCTGGGAGGACCCCGGCCAACGCGACGGCGATGACCTCGCCGATATCGGCGCCCGGATGGTGGGTGCCGGCGCTCACGGGGCGCCCGGGGTGGGGGTTGAGCACGCAACCCTCCGGGACGATCAGCTCGATCGAGTTGAAGAACCCCTCGTTCTTCGGGATCTCGGGGTCGATCATCGCGGCGATCTGGGCCACCGTGTACCCCCGGGTGTTGCCGAACGTGGACCAGGCCTGGAGCTCCTGGCGCTCGTCGGACCCGGTGTAGTCCACGGTGAGGTGGTCGCCGGCAACCGTGATCTTGACATGGAGGTGGATGTCGGGGTTCCCGAGGGGGTCATGGTCCACGTAGGCGTCTCCTTCGTAGACGCCGTCGGGCCAGGCTTCTACCTCCTCGGCGAAGCGGCGGGCCGCGTAGTCGATGGCATGGTCCACGGACGCCTCGATGACCTCGCAGCCGTAACGCTCCACCATTTCGGCGAGCTCGTCGGCGGCCTGCTTCGCCGCCCCGATCTGGGCACGGAGGTCCCCGAGAAACCCGTCGAGGCGGTTGTTGACCTGCAGGGCGTACAGGACGTCCTTGCGCTCCACGCCACGGTCCAGGACTTTGACGACCGGCCAGCGAACGCCTTCGCCCCAGATGTCCTGCGCGGTGACGTTGTAACCGCCAGGGACAGCGCCCCCGGTGTCCCCGTGGTGGCACTGGATACTGGCGATGAGGATCAGCTTGCCGTCGACCACCACCGGCGCGAACACGTTGTAGTCAGGAAGGTGCCCACCTCCGTGATAGGGGTCGTTGGCCACGAACACGTCACCCTGACGGAACTCCGACGGCCCGAGGAGGTCCAGGGCGAAGCGCACCGGGAGGGTCGACGTCAGCATGAACTGGGGTATGCCCACGCTGAGAGCCGCAAGGCGCCCGGTCCCGTCGAGAATGGTCGCATTGCGCTCGTTGGACTGGTTCAAGATGGGGGTGGTGGCGGTGCGCGACACGTACATCGCCATCTCGAAGCAGATGGTCTCCATGCCTCCCCTGATCACCTCGGCGGTCACGGAGTCCACCGGGGCATCCCCCGAGAGGCGCCGTCGCGGCCCGGCAAGTGCCTGAAGGTCGACGTGCATCCCCCACACCTCCTGTCGCTGCGCCCGGCGGGGTACTGCCGGCGCACGTTGCTGACGCTCGTGTCACCTTCACCTTACACCGGTCGCCGTCGACCCAGGACGCCGACCTGTGCGGCGAACCGGGGAGCACGGCCCGGGGAGCACAGCCCGACCAGCATGGTTCGTGGATCACAGCCCGACCAGCACAGCCCGGCTGAGCGCCAGAAGTGGCTCAGACCCGGAGCACGAGGTGCTCGTACCCTCGCACAGTGCTGGTGGACAGGAGAACAGTGCACCGGTCGTCGACTTGGAAGTGAGGGTGCCTGGCGACGAGCTCTTCGACAGCGATCCGCCCTTCCAGGCGCGCCAGCGCCGCACCCAGGCAGAAATGGACGCCGTAGCCGAACGCCAAGTGCACGTCGGTCTTGCGCCGCACGTCGAATCGGTCGGCATCGGGAAACTTCCGTTCGTCCCGATTGGCCGATCCGTTCAGCAGGAGCACTTTCGAACCGGCCGGGATCGTGGTCCCGTGACAGACCACGTCAGTCGTGGTCCACCTTGCCTGCACCGGTGACGGGGACTCGTAGCGCAAGACCTCTTCGACGGCGCCGGCCAAAAGCGTTCGATCGGCCGCTACTGCTTCTCGCTGGCCGGGATGACGAGCCAAGAGGGCTGCGGCCCAGCCGATGAGCCGAGCCACGGTCTCGGTCCCGGCACTGACGAGGAGCAGCGCAAAGATCGCGCTCTCGGAGACCCCGAGACGGTGGGTACAGCCGTCGTCGTCGACGTACTCGGCGTTCAAGAGATCGGTCAGCATGTCGTCTCGGGGCGTCGACCTCCGAGATTCGAGCTGGGTGGTCAAGTAGTCGCTCAGTGCTCCCCATGCGGCGCCGGCCACGTCGTTCGCCATTCCGACGCCTGGCTCGAGGTGGAACGACGCGTCGATCAGCTCCCGCACGTCGTGGCGGTCCTGAGGCGGCACCCCAAGAAGCGT
This sequence comes from Acidimicrobiaceae bacterium, assembly GCA_027342785.1. Taxonomy (GTDB): domain Bacteria; phylum Actinomycetota; class Acidimicrobiia; order Acidimicrobiales; family RAAP-2; genus JAJYWF01. The sequence continues at coordinate 15,671 of DAHWPS010000154.1, read as the reverse complement.
GGCGATCACTTCGGCCGGCACGATCGCTCCGTAGTCGGACACGACGTCGAACGTGCTCTGGCCGGCCTTCGAATCGAGAAGGGATCGGCAGAGATCTCGAATAGCGACTTCGAGCTCGGCAACTCGACGAGGCGTGAATGCCCGGGACACCAGGCGGCGCAGCCAGGTGTGGTCGGGCGGATCCAAGAAGATCATGAGCGGTCCCGTTTGGGGATCGTCGGTCATGAGCTCGAGCACGGTGCCGTGGGCCGAGCTGAACGTCGAGGGGTCCCGCAGCCCAGCGTCGACGTCGGCATAGCGGCTCAACGCCCAGAAGCCGTACTGCTCGTTCCAGTAGACGGGCTGTTCGTCACGCAGTCTTCGCCACAGCGGATGAGGGTCGGCCTTCAAGGAGTCGTCGAACGGGTCCCAACGCAGGTCGGCCAACATCACGACCCCCCGGTCCGAGAAGCGTCCCGAGGTGCAGTCCGAGGCGCGGTGCGAGAAGCGTCCCGAGGCGCAGTCCGTGGTGCAGTCCGAGGCCCCACGACTCGTGCAGCGCCGTGGCTCGTGCGCCGGGCCGACATCGTCATCCGTGGCCCAGGCCCGGATAGCCGCCACCTCCAAATCGCTGGTCCAAGACGTGGTAGTCGATGGCCCACCCCTGGCGAGGAAGCTCGTCAACGAACTCGACGATGCTCGGCTTTTTGTACGACGCGATCTGGCTGCGGCAGTGCTCGATGATCTCCTCTGCGGTGACGCGTGCCCCCTCGACGGGCACCACCACCGCCAGTACCCTCTGGGTCCACACGGGATCCGGCACGCCGATGATCGCCGCTTCTTTCACTGTGGGGTGGCGATTGATGCAGCCCTCGACCTCTGCGGGGTAGATGTTCTCGGCCGCCGATTTCACGATCCGAGTCAGCGGAGCAACGAAGGTGATCGAACCGTCGTGCTCTCGCCGCCCGAGATCTCCGGTATGCCACCAGTTGTCCTGGCTTCGCCGCTGGTTGAGCTCGTCTCTGCGGTGGTAGCCGTTGGTGACGATGGGACCTCGAGCGACGATCTCACCCGTCTCGCCTGCAGGCACCTCGCGTCCTTCGGGATCGACGATCCGGACTTGGACGAGGGGTGAGGGGCGCCCGCTCGTCCCCGCAGAACCGATGCCCAGTGCGTTGTACGTCAGCATGCCGGTCACCTCGGTTTGGCCATACCCGGCAGGATGCGTGCCCCACGGGCTCTGGTCGACCTGAACCATCTCGTTCCACGCCGAGCTCCCGCCGAACGTGCGGAACCCGGAAAGGTCGAAGCGATCTTCCTTGTTGAGCTCCATCAGCTCCTGGGCGGTGGGGCCCATGACGAAACCGTAATTGCAGCGCTCCGCCTCGATGATCCGGCACAGCTCCAGGGCGTCCACCCGGCGCGTGAGGACATTGGTCCCTCCCATGCGAAACGTGGCAAACGTGGTCATGAGCGTCGCCATATGGAACATCGGACCCGAGTTCAGGTACACGGTCTCCTCGGTGATGCGCTGGACCATCGCTACCATGAGATCCTGGGAGAGGATCGCCCGATGCGCGAGCAGTGCGCCGTTGGGCGTGCCGCCAAAGGCCCCGGTGTAGAGCTGAAGGACCGGCCACGTGGGTTCGACCGGTACCTCCGGATCCTCTGGGTCGCCTTCAGAGAGGAACTCTTCGTAGCTGTCCGGCCCTACGGCATCATGCTGGAGCCAATGCGCCTGTCCCGCCCAGCTCTTCCGAGCCTCCTCGGCACGCTCACCCACTTCGGCCCCCTGCCAGATGACGACCTTGGGCTGTGCGTCATCGAGCATGGTTACGATCTCGTCGGCGCTCTGTCGCCAGTTCGCCGGCGTGAACACCGCGCCGATCTTGGCGCAGGCGAGAAGACCTTCGATGACGCGATGGCAGTTCTGTCCGAGCCAGAGCACGATGTCCCCGGCGCCGACCCCGTCCGACTGCAATGCGTGTGCGAGCTTGTTCGTGCGGCGGTCCAACTCGGGGTAGGTCGCCCGGTCGTCACCGCACACGGTGGCGACGGCCAGCGGCCGGCTACGACGGTGCTCGCGCAGGACGTCGCCCAAGGTCAGATCGTGCATCAGATCGGTCAAGGTTCGCTCCTCATCCCTTCGAGTGCTCAGGGTGCTGCTCCAATGGACCGTTCAGCATCGCCTGGAGCTCTGGCTTCACCACCTTGCCGGTCGCGTTGCGCGGCAAGGTGTCCACGACGTGCCATTCTCGCGGCACTTTGTAGTCGGCCAATGACTCCAGGCAGTGCGCACGGAGCGCGTTGATTGTGGTCTTGGCACCAGGTCGGAGCGCGACAAATGCGACGACGTCTTCGCCGAGGACGGGGTGAGGCACACCGACGACCGCCGCCTCGGCGACGTCGGGGTGCGACACGATGACGTGCTCCACGTCGGCTGCGTGGATGTTGTTCCCGCCTCGGATGATCACGTCTTTTCGGCGACCCACGATGTACAGGTACCCGTCCTCGTCGACTTTCCCGAGGTCCCCGGTGATGAGCCAGCCGTCCACCCAGGTCGACGCCGTGGCTCCAGGGTCGTCGAAGTACTCACGCGCCCGGCCGGGGATCCGGAGCCGGACGTCGCCCACGTGTCCCGCCGGGACTTCGACTCCTTCGTCATCGACGATGCGGACCTCGGCCGGAGGTGCAGGCCGGCCAACGGACCCTGGCCTCTTGACCGCCTCACCTTTGGGCGTGAGGCAGTACACAGATCCGGCCTCGGTCATCCCGTAGTTGTTCGAGATCATGGCGTCGGGCATCTTGGCCTGAAGTCGTTCGATCACAAACGGCGCGAGAGGTGCGCTCCCGATGGCGCAGATCTGGACCGACGAGAGGTCGGCTTCGGAGAATCGCGGATGGTCCAAGAGGAGGTGGGTCATCGCCGGGACGAGGAACACGGCAACAGGCCGCTCGTGCTCGACCACCTCGATCCAGCGCCCCGCGTCGAAGCGCGGCTGGTAGATGCCCCGCAACCCGAGCTTCATCGGGTTGTAGACGAAGCCAAGCCCGGCGAACGTGCACAGTGGGCTGGCATGCAGCCAGCTTCCTCCACTCCATGAGGGAGGACCCGGCGGGACGAGTGAGGCGTTCACGTGGCGGACCGCGACGCCTTTGGGACTCCCGGTCGTCCCCGACGTGTAGATGATGTCAGCGAGGTCGTCGTCGTCTCTCGGCACCTGGATCGGGTCGCCGCTCGGGTCCAACACGTCGATCCAGCCCACCGTCTTGACCGGTTGGGTGCCAGTTGGTCCCATCGGTGTCGCCGACGCGTCGATCACGAACGCCGGGCTCTCCGATGCACGCCGGCCCAGCTCCTCGGCATCCTGGCTCACCCGTGCATCGTCGGACACCACGGCCCGGGCTCGGCAGTGCCCCAGCATGCGACCGACCTCGGCTTGGGCGAGGCGGGGATTGAGCGGGACGGCGACTGCACCGGCGCGATGGATGGCGCTGTAGGCCACGATCCAACGCAGAGCATTCTCGAAGCTCAGGTGAATGGCGATCGGGTCATCGGGTGCGACTCCCATGGCGAGGAGGCCGCGCGCCAGGCGGTTCGCCTGGACATCCCACTCGGCGAAGGTGATCGAGCCGCCGTCCACGACGCTGTAAGCCGTCTCGTCGCCGAATGCCTCGGCCATCGCTCGGAGAGTCTCGGGAAGCAGCATGCCTGCCTTTCACGGTCGGTGCACCCCCGGGTGCACAATCGGCTCCGGCGTCAACCGGCGAGATCGGAGGGAGCCGCACCTGCGCCCGGTGCAGCGCCGCCGTTCTGACCGAAGTTGACGCCAGTGTCAGCTTCGTGCAGCATGGCCCACGGTCACCCGGCGGTCAACCGTGCTCGGCCACCATGGGGTCCGAGCACCACCAGTCCAGGGACTCCGAGCACCATGGCCACCATGGCCACCATGGCCAGGGACGCCATGGGGTACCCGGCAACGCGACCACGACACGAAGGGGGCACGCAGTGAGCATGACGCGCTTCGACCTTCCCACCCCGGAAGGCGACACGCTCGAATTCTGGGAGGCCGCCCGCAACGGCCGGCTGCTGATCAAGCACTGTGGGGCCTGCGGGGCCTACTCCTACTACCCTCGCCCGTTCTGTCCCGAATGCTGGAATGAGGAAGTGGAATGGCACGAGGCCAGCGGTGATGCCACCTTGTACTCGTGGTCGGTCATCTACAACAACGACCAGCCACCGTTCCGGGATCGGGTCCCGTATGTGGCAGCGGTCGTCGACCTGGCCGAAGGGCCTCGGATGATGACGAACGTGGTGGACACCCCCTTCGACCAGCTGTCCGTCGGAATGCCGCTGCGAGTGACCTTCATGGTCATCAGTGACGACTACACGATCCCGGTCTTCACCTCGGTAGGGACACCGACTGGGACGCCGACTGGGACGTCGACTGTGCCGGACGCCGATCGTGAACCCGGTGAGGGGCACGGCAATGGGTGACGCTGTGATCGTCTCGGCGGTGCGAACGCCGATCGGGCGTTCCGGGCGATCCCTGGCCGGCCTTGACTTGGCGGGTATCGGTGGAGCCGTCGTGAGCGAGGCGATCGAGCGGAGCGGCCTTGCGTCATCGGCAGTGGACGATCTGGTGTTGGGCGAGGCGCTCCAGGGTGGCGGCTGTACTGCTCGCTACCTGGCAGTTGCTCTCGGCCTCCCCGACGACACCCCGGGGCTGGCGGTCCAGCGTCAGTGCGCCACTGGCATGGCTGCCGTCCAATGGGCGGCGGCTCAGATCCGCTCGGGAATGGCGCGTGCGGTGGTCGCCGGGGGGATCGAGTCCATGACGAGAGCACCGCTCCAATTCGAGAAATCTCCGTTCCCCTTCGGAGGGGTGCAGCCCTACCTCCCACCGAGCCACCCGGACCGGCCCGACGCTCCCAACATGAACATGCTGATCACGGTCGGGGAGAACACTGCTCGGGAGTGCGGCATCACGCGCGAGGAGCAGGACGACTGGTCGTACCACTCCCACTTGAGGGCGGTGGAGGCGATCGACGAGGGGAGGTTCGCCGACGAGATCGTCCCGGTCCATGTTCCCGCCGGTCGCAACGAGACGACCGCGGTCACGACCGATGAGCTCCCCCGCCGTGACACCACGCCAGACAAGCTGGCGAAGCTGCCTGTGCTGACCGGACCCGGGGGAACGATCACCGCAGGGAACTCGTCGGGGATCGCGGACGGCGGTGCGGCGCTTGTCATCGTGGACCGCGCACTCGCGGACACACTCGGGCTCGAAGTGCTGGCCATCGTGAGGAGCTGGGCCAGTGCCGGGATCGACCCGTCACGTACCGGGCTCGCACCGACGGTCGCCGTGCCACGCGCGCTCGAGCTCGGAGGGCTCGCCGCCCCTGACGTTGACCTCGTGGAGATCAACGAGGCCTTCGCTTCGATGGCCGTGGCGTGCTCTCGGCAGCTCGGATTTCCCCACGACATCGTGAACGTCAACGGTGGCGCTGTCGGCCTCGGCCACCCGGTCGGCTGCTCGGGCGCCCGCATCCTCGTGACGCTCCTCCACGAGCTCCGACGCCGCGGCGGAGGGATCGGGGTAGGGACGCTGTGCGCGGGAGGCGGTATGGGATCCGCCACCGTCCTCGAGGTCCCTGCGGCGCAAAGCAAGAGCTGACCGCCTGCACGTGCGGCGCCCTTCGGCGCACGGCTACTGCACGGCTACTGCACGGCTCCTGCACGCGGGCCATGTGACTCAGGCACACGCTCCGAGAAGCCGGGCGATCGTCAGCCGGTGCTCGCGGGCCGAGCCGAACAGGGCACCGGCGCTCATGGCTCGCTTCGCGAAAAGGTGCACATCCGCTTCCCACGTGAAACCGATCCCCCCGAACGTCTGGATCGACTCGCGGCAGACGACGCGCTGGCAGTCGTCGGCAGCGGCTTTGGCCATGGCGACGGCCAGCGGCGCCTGCGGGTCGTGCTCGTCGATCGCAGCGATGGCGTAGTAGGCCAGCGAGCGCGCCCGCTCGAGCGCGACGTAGAGATCGGCCATCTTGTGCTTGACCGCCTGGAAGCTCCCGATCGGCACACCGAACTGGCGGCGGTTCTTCGCGTGCTCGATGGTCATGTCCAGTAGAGACCGGCACGTTCCCACGATCTCGACGGCGAAGCCGAGAGCCGCCTCGGCCATGACCCTGTCGAGCGCGGCGGCAAGCGTCGGTGCCCCCGGATCCCCCAGCACATCTCCGTCGGGAACTTCGACACCGTCGACGACGACTCGGGAGAGCGGACGAGACGGATCGAGGACTCTCTCGCTGTGCACATCCAGGCGATGGAGAGGCACCACGAACATCCCGATGCCGGGCTCCGATGTGGTCGGCCTGGCAACCACTACGACGTCTGATGGGTCCTGGGGACCCGCGCACACCATGTGCTTCACACCTCGGAGCACCCACCCTGCCGACGTTCGCTCTGCCGTCGCCGAGACGCCACCGCTCCACCTGCCGGGATGGTCGGCGACCGCCAGTGCTCCGGTGCGCTCTCCAGAGGCGATCGGCGCCAGCAGGCGCCGGCGCTGATCGGCCGTGCCCGCCGCCACCACGGCAGGGACGAACTGGGTAGCCGTCGCCAAGAACGGACCCGGTGCGACGACCGCACCGAGCTCCTCGACGACCAGAGCGACCTCGGCCATGCCGAGCCCCATGCCACCGCACTCCTCCGGCACGTTCAGGGCCGGCCAGTCCAGGGCGACCATCGCCTGCCACAGCTCGCCAGCACGACCCGTGAGCGAAGATGCGCAGCCTCCGCCCAGGGCTCCGACGGGTGGGGCAGCACTGGCCGCGGGCGCGGCAGCGGCGGGCGAGCCACTCTCCGACGGGGCGGCACCCACGATGGTGTCTTCTACCACTTGGCGCACCAGGTCGATGGGGCACTCGGCGGCCAGGAACGCCCGGACCGAGCTTCGCAGCTCCTCCTGCTCAGAAGTGAATTCCAGGTCCATGGACCAGCCCTTCTCCTCGCGATCGCTCCCGGCAATCTGCCGTTTCGACTGGTCGACCCCTCGACAGCCTCAGGGCGGCGATACTACCCGCCTCGCCTTTCCCTGACACGAACGTCAGGTTGCGTGGTACTGTGACTGCCATGCCACTTCCCAAGATCATCTCCGTGGACGACCATGTCGTCGAGCCACCGCACGTGTGGCAGACCTGGTTGCCCGAAAAGTACCGGGAGAAGGGCCCTCGGATCGAACGCCGGACCTGGGGTTCGGTCAAGCAGCTCGGCGGCGCCAAGTACGACGTGACCGAGGATCCCGACGGCCAGCCAGGTGATGCGTGGTTCTACGAGGATCGCCTGATCTACGTGCACAAGCGCTTCGTCGCGATCCCCTCCGACGCGGTGAGCGAGACACAAGGTGTCAAGCGTCTCGACAACTCGAAGATGCCCATGACGCCCGTCACTTACGACGAGATGATCCCAGGATGCTACGACCGAGACGCGCGGATCGCCGATCTCCGATCCAACTGGACGGACGGCTCACTTCCCTTTCCCACCTTTCCGCGCTTCTGCGGGCAGACCTTCTACGAAGGGGACGACAAGGAGCTTGGGCTGGCGTGTGTGAAGGCGTACAACGACTGGATGGTGGATGAGTGGTGCGGACCCTCCGACGGGGTCAACATTCCGCTGTGCATCATCCCGCTCTGGGATGCCGAGCTGGCCGCGGCCGAAGTCCGGCGCAACGCCGAGCGCGGTGTCCGGGCAATCGCCTTCTCGGAGCTGCCGACGCGGCTGAAGCTTCCGAGCATCCACTCGGGATACTGGGATCCGATGTTCCAGGCATGCAACGACACTGGCGTCACCGTGTGCATGCACGTGGGATCGTCGTCCTCCAACCCGGCGGCATCCCCTGACGCTCCGCAGGCTGCCGGCGTGACCCTTTCGTTCAACAACTCCTTCGCCTCGCTGGTGGACTGGCTCTTCTCCGGCAAGCTCATCCAGTTCCCCAAGCTCAAGCTGGCGTACTCGGAAGGGCAGATTGGCTGGATCCCCTATGTCCTCGAGCGCGCCGACGCCGTGTGGGAGCATCACGACGGTTGGCAGCACACCCGTGAGAGGATCCCCGAGCCTCCTTCCACGTACTACTACGGCCGGGTGTACGGCTGCTTCACCGCAGATCACCACGGCCTCCACTCGCTTGCCGAGGTCGGTCCCGACAACATCTGCTTCGAGACCGATTTTCCGCACACCGACACCACCTGGCCGAGCTCGGAGGAGTACGTCACCAAGATGCTCGCCGACTTCGACGAGGAGACGGCGTACAAAGTCCTTCGAGGGAACGCCATCAAGATGCTGGAGCTGGACAGGACCTGAGCAGTTCCGGGGACATGCCTATGGCCCCGACGAGGACCGACCGTCGGCCGTATGCTTGTGGCCTGCATTGCTGCCGGTTGTCCGTGCACGCAGCGCCTCTTCGAGCAATGGGACGACCTCGCGCCAGTCGCCCACGATCCCGACATCGGCATGGGCGAAGCCCGGCGCTCGGGGGTCGCTGTTGACGAGCAGCACCGTCCCGGCCGAACGAGTGCCCACCATGTGGTTGAACTTCCCGCTGAGCCCTATCCCGACGTAGAGCACGGGAGAGATGCTGCGGCCGGTGATCCCCACTTGGCGAGAACGCGGTGCCCGACCAAGGTCGGTGACCTTGCGCGTCGCGGCGAGCTCAGCGCCGAGGAGTGCGGCCAATGCCTCGAGGTGCGTGTACTCGTGGGGATCGACCCCCATGCCAACGCCGATCACCGCTCGCGCTCGTGCCAGGACCTCCACGTCGTCGTCGCGGGTGCGCGAGATGACTCGTTGCCGTCCACTGGACGGCACTGCGACGTGGACGACGGTGGGGGATGCAAGTCGCGGCGCCGGGATCTCGAGCATCCCGGGGCGGAACGTCACCATCTGCATCTTCGACGTGCACCTGATCTCGGCCACTTGCGCTCCGGAGAACGCGGGCTTTGTCGCGACAAGTCTCCCGTCGACGATCTCTGCCGCGATCGCGTCTCCGATGAGACCCGCTCCGAGAGCCACCGCCACACGGCCTGCAACTTCGCGTCCATAGGCGGTGCTCGGAGCGATCAGGATCGACGGAAGATGCTCGCGTGCCCAGTCGATGACCCCACGGGCAACGTCTTCGGCCAGGTCGGCCCCGTCGAAGACGAGCACGTGGTCGGCTCCCCATTTGCCCAGTACCCCGTAAGGGTCTGCGAGGTCGTACTGGGCTGCCGGGTCGAGGGTGCCCCCCTGCGCGTGATCTGCGGATGTCAATGCGTCGCCACTGACGGCCGGCACGTTCCAGCCCGCCTCGTCAGCCATCGCTGTCACACCGGCGACCAGCGCGACAACTGATCCCCCGATGTCTCCCGCCAACCGGGAGCCGGTGCCGAGGAGCTCGGCGTCCGCGGCCACGCGATCGGGCTCCACTACCACGCCGACGAGTGGCCCGCAGGCCTCTGGACGACGAGTCACGCCGGGGTGGGCATCGTGCCCAAGAACGCGTCCGGCAGCAGCATGAGCAGACACTGCGTGGACGTCGAGCGCGCCTCGCCGGCCAAGAATGTCGATCGCTTCACTCACCTGGGCACTCAGGTCTCCTCGCAGCACCCGTCCTTCCCGAGCCGGCGTCAAGGTCCGCACCACGCCCACGCTCGTCCCACTCGCGGCCTGGCCCCACGGGCCGGCCCCAAGCTGGGCCGCGCTCAGCGTCCGGATCCGCTCCGGGTCGACGGCAGCCCACTCTTCGGCTGGCACTTTGCACGGTTCGCATAGGCGCTCGGCGACCGAGATCACTGCCGGAAGCTCGAGCTCCACTTCCTCGGTACCGTCATCGTGCTCCAGTTCGAGGTTGAGCACCGTGTCCGAAGCTCGCATGTGGCGTACCCCAAGAGCACATGGCATGCCCATCAGCTCAGCGATCTGGGGAACGAGCTGTGCGGTGTCACCATCGATCGAGCTCCGTCCGGCGACGATCAGATCGAAAGGTGGGAATCGAAGGAGTGCCGCCACGAGCGCTCGCGACGTCGCCAGGGTGTCCGACCCTGCGAGCTCAGGGTCGCACACGTGCACCCCCCGATCCGCACCCCACGCCACTGCCTCGCGCAGCACGTCGACCGCGCTCGGGGGACCCAGGGTGAACACGATGCAGGTGCCCGACGTGGCTCGCGCCAGCTCCACGCCCTTGGACACAGCTCGCCGGCAGAAAGGGTTCATCTCGTGCGCCGTCTCGTCCCGGATGATCCGGCCCTCGGCGCCGAGCGAGAGGGATTCGACGGACGGCACCTGCTTCACCAGTACGGCCACCCGCAGCGGGCTGTGGTCGGAGATCGGCCCTTCGACCGGCGCACTCGCGGGTCGCCGTCCTCGTGTACCCATCAACGCTCCCTCACTGGCGCGAGCTCGACGCACCGCTTCTTCCGGTCGATTCACCGCAAGCTTCCGCTTCGCCTACACTCACCGATGCGCCCCTAGCTCAATGGCAGAGCAACGGACTCTTAATCCGCAGGTTGTGGGTTCGAATCCCACGGGGCGCACGACAATCCGTCGCTCCGCCGTCATTCTGCCACGTCAGCGGGATACCGACCGCAAGGCATCTCTGGCTCGAAGCGTTCTTCTACGACCACCCCTCGCGCGTGCGCCATGCTCGCGCCCCTCGCGCGTGCGGCGTGCTCGTGCGCCATGCCCTGACATGCATCGAGCTCGGCAGTGGAGCGAGGAGCCAGGCGACTGCATCACTCTCATCACCGAGAGTCCGCGAGGACGTCGAGCGATGACAGATCTTCCACTGCGCTCGTGACCCGCGCCAATGCCTCCAGGCCGGCAGGTACGGGCTGCCATCGATCGCCCATGGCCGCGGTGGCTGCCATCGACACCCATGCGAACACCGCGAACGTCCGGTACTGGCGCTCGCAATCGCGCGCGTCGAGCCGGACACCCGCGGTCATGAGAGCCTCGCGATAGCGAGCGATCAGGTCCGATTGGATCGAGCGGCGCAGCGCGGTGGGCAATGACGTGCAGCAGAAGTACGCAAGGTCGCGGACCCCCGGGGAACGGCTGCACATCGCCCAGTCATAGAACCCTGCTCGATCCCCGTCGTCGAAAAGGTTGCCTTGGTGAGGATCCCCGTGCACGAACGTGCGCTCTCCCTCGTCCCAGAGATCGAGCACGTCGGCAACGTGCGACGCGTAGTACTCCCCTACCGTTTTGAACACCGGTGGCATGCTCTCTTGGAACTTGGCGACGGCCTTGCGGACGAAACTGGCGGAGGCTTCCATCGCCGCTCGGCTCCTTCCCTTCCCGTCGCCGAAGCCGGCACGCTCGGGTACCCAGGACAGGTCACCCGAGAAGCGGTCGCTCTCCCAGAAATGCGCATGGAGAGCGGCGAGCGCGTCGACGGTTGCACTTGCCTGGTCCAGCGCAGGCTGATCGCCACCACCAATGCCGTCGTCGGATTCATCCGAAACGCCGGGCTCCGGTTCTCCAGGAGCGGGTCTCCGGAAGCGGCAACCCGCCCCTCCCAGATCTTCGAGGACCATGATGAACGCACCGTCGTCGTCGTACTGCGCATGCCAGGACGTCGGCACGCGGACACCGGCACGCTGTCCGATCTCTCCCGCGAGCTCGGCGTAGAAGCGAGCTTCGACCGCGCCGATCCCGAACGCTCGGAGCAGCGCGCGCTGGCGAGGGTCGAATGGTTCGAGCTTGCAGAACACCCGGCGGGGCAGCGGTCCCCGATCACCGGCGTAGGCGAGCTCGAGGAGGGCCCGGCCGGTGGTTCCCGAGTGGGAGTCGACGACCTCGAACGAGGTCACCGAGACCTCCGGGGCGTGGCGCCTCAGCACGGCGGTCAGCCACTGCGGGGAGAGGTCGCCGATCTCCCGGGGAATCGGGAGATCAGGCGGCACTGGGGCAGAAGAGCTCATCAAGTCGAACGGTAGTGGACACGCGGCCGATCACGATTCGAGATCCGACGACGTCGGCGGTCCCGTGGCGGAGCCGGGCTGGTCCAGACTGAGAGGTGTGGTCCGCCGTAACCGTCCGAGACGCCAAGCCCGACCCGGTGGTGCTCGAGGAGCCCCGGACACGAGACCCTCTCCGAACACCTCTGCCCGGCCGCTCTCGCTGGCGGCCTCCCACTGGAGGGCTGACGGCGCCCCCAAGAGCTGCTTTGCCACCCAGAAAGACGCTCTCGACGCCGCGGACGACCGATCCCGTCAGTCGGGCGTCGCCCTGGGCGTGTACTTCTGCACGTTCTGCCGCGGATGGCACATGGGGCGGCGTGAGGGCCGCCCACCTGACACCTGACACCTGAACCAACGTTCGTTGACAGGACTTCCTCTGCCCCCTACGATCGCGTCTGCGCGGATCGGACATTGTGTCCGATGGAATGGAAAGGTTGTCCGATATGCCCGAGAGCAGCACCCGAACCGAGCCTGTGGACCTGTCGGACTCGCTGACGTACGTGCCTGGGGTCCCGCACGAGTACCTGGCCGAGCTCAGGCGCAGCGACCCCGTGCACTGGACCGAGGAAGCCGGGGGGCCCGGGTACTGGGCGGTGACCAAGTACGACGACTGCGTGACGGTCAATCGCGACTACGAGCGCTTCTCGTCCCAGAGGAAGGGGACGATGCCTTTCGAGCTGACGGACGAGGAGATCGCCCAGCAGTCCCTCATGATGCTCAATATGGACCCACCCCTGCACACTCGCTACCGGCGGCTGGTCAACAAAGGGTTCACGCCCCGCATGGTCCGAGACCTCGAGGTGAGCATCCATCGGACTGCCGATCGCATCATCGACGGGGTCTGTGAGAGAGGCGAGGCCGACTTCGTCACCGAGATCTCGGCCGAGCTCCCCTTACAGGTGATCGCCGAGCTGCTCGGTGTCCCCCATGAAGAGCGCCACCGGATGTTCGACTGGTCGAACCGGATGGTCGGGAGCGAAGACCCCGAGTACCGGGTCACGCCCGAGGACGCCTTGGTGGCAGCCATGGAGCTCTATGGCTACGCCAGCGAGCTGTTCGCCAAGAAGCGGCTCGATCCCCACGGCGACCTCATGAGCGTTCTCACCCAGGTGGAGGTCGAAGGTCAGCGCCTCTCCGATGCCGAGCTCGAGCTGTTCTTCCTCCTCCTCACCGTGGCTGGCAACGAGACCACGCGGAACTTGATGTCCGGCGCGATGCACGCCTTCTTCCAGTTCCCCGACCAATGGCGCCTCCTCCGAGAAGACCCCGGCCTCTTGTCCCCGGCCACCGAAGAGATGCTCCGGTTTGTCACCCCGGTGATGAACTTCCGGCGAACCGCCACCTGCGACCTCGAGCTTCGGGGCACCCCGATCAGAGAAGGGGACAAGGTGGTCTTCTTCCACGCGTCGGCCAATCGGGACGAGGACGTGTTCGATCATCCCGACGAGCTCGACATCCGGCGTGACCCCAACCCCCACATCGCCTTCGGCGGCGGAGGACCGCATTTCTGCCTGGGCGCCAACCTGGCACGGATGGAGATCCAAGTCATGTACAAGCACCTGCTCGAGCGGCTCCCCGACATCCACCAGAACGGTGACGTCCAGCGGCTCCAGTCCAGGTTTATCAACGGCGTCAAGCACCTTCCCGTAGCGTTCACCCCGTCGGCCCCTCTCGGCCAGCCCTGATCTGCCAGTGCCGCGGAGGTCCTCTGACGAGCTTCGCGAGGTCATCCGGGACTTCCGGCGCGACCAGATCATCGACGTCGCCCGCCGGCTCTTCGGTGAACGAGGGAGCACCGAGGTGGCGATGGACGAGATCGCGGCCCGCGCCGGCGTGGCGCGATCGACGGTGTACGTGTACTTCTCCAATCGTGACGAGCTCCTGCGAGCCTGTCTGCAAAAGATGTACCAGCAGCTCCAATCCGATCTCGAAGGTGTTCGAGCCCGAGGCAGCGGACCCGACGAGCGGCTCCGGGCAGTCGTCCGCGGCATCCTCGAGCGCATTGACGAGGACCCGGCCTTCATGCGGCTGGCGATCGGTCTCCAGGTGACGGGCGGTCGTCCCGGTGCCGAAGCGATCGACGCCGAGCTTGCCCATATCGGCCTCGACATGGCCGGCGTGCTCGAAGAGCTGGTGAGTGAAGGAGTGGAGCGCGGCCTCTTCGAGGAGACGGACCCCATGCGCGCCGCGTCGCTCATCGGTCAGCAGGTGTTCGGTGCGATGGCCGTGCGTGCCGGCGACCCGTCTCCACCACCGCTCGACGTCGCAGTGGGCGAGATCTGCGATTTCGTACGGTGTGGCCTGGGCGCACCAGTGCCGGTCGAGCTCTCGAGTGCCAATATTGGCTCAGAGAGGTCCCGCGTCGGGCAACCCGGAAGCTGACAACCCCTCCAACGACAAAAACGACAAAAAGGGCGGCCACGAACCCCATGCACTTCGATCTCTGGGTCCCTACGGCGGCGCCGTTCGCCACTCCCGATCTCCTGTCCACCCTCGGCCAAGAGGCCGACGCCCGGGGCATCCATCGCATCTGGGTCGGCGAGCACGTGGTGCTGTTCGACCAGTATCACTCCCGCTACCCGTACGCCGAGGATGGCCGGATCCCCGCCCCCCCGGGCACCGGTCTCCTCGAGCCCCTGTCCACGCTGACCTTCCTTGCAGCCCACACCCGGACGGTCCGCCTCGGTACGGCGATGATGCTGCTCCCCCAGCGCAACCCGGTCTATACGGCCAAGGAGGTTGCCACCTTGGACTGGCTCTCCAACGGCCGTGTGGACCTCGGGGTCGGCGTCGGTTGGCTCGAGGAGGAGTTCGAAGCCGTCGCGGTCCCGTGGGAACGCCGGGGAGCACGCGCCGACGACTACCTCGAGGTCTTGCGGACCCTGTGGTGCGAGGATCCGTCCGAGTTCCACGGTGAGGCCTACGACTTGCCGAAGTGCTCGATGTTCCCCAAACCGCTTCAGCGCCCGGCTCCTCCGATCCACATCGGTGGAGAGAGCGCTGCCGCCCTGCGCCGCGTGGCTCGTGCCGGCCAGGGATGGCACACGTTCAACCGGTTGCCCGAGGACCTTGCGCATCCTCTGGGTGTCTTGGAGACCATGTTGGCCGACCGCGGACGTCACCGTCGCGAGATCCAGGTGACCGTGTGCCCATACTTCCAAGAGCTCACCCCCGAGCGGGTGGACCGCTACGCCGAAGCTGGGGCCGATGCGATCGCCGCGCTCTTCTTCGCCGAGAGCGCGGCCGGCGTCCCTGCCGCGCTGGACGCGCTGGCGCCGTGTGTCGAGCGGGCTTCGGCCTGCTGACGCTGCTCTGGCCTACCGGCAACCTTCAGACCTGCTTTCACTCCGGGTCGCTCGCTCCCGCGCCGTCGTCACCCGGAACGGACGGCTCGGCGGACGGCCCAGGGCGAGATGACCCCGGCTCGACATAGACGTACTTGCCGTTGCAGTCGAGTGAGCGATAGTGATCACTCGCGCCGCACCCCTTCTCGGGGTTCCTCGCCTGTTGCCAGGGTCGGTTCTGGCCTCACCGGGGACGGCCTCCCAGGATTGCAGAGGTCTTACGTCCCCTCCTCCGGCACCCGATGATCCGGCGTCGGAGCCGAGTCCCCCACCGCTGCCGGTGGGACTGCTGGGCTTCGGGGCCGTGGCTCCAACTGAGCCACAACTGGCAGTGTCCGGCCAGTC
>DAHWPS010000151.1:0-13569 GCA_027342785.1 Acidimicrobiaceae bacterium | reverse complement strand
GTTGCCGTTGGCGTCTTGGTGGCCGGGACAGGAAGCTGGCCGCCCCGGAACCACCGCCATTGGGTCTGGTAGTGCACGCCTTCTTGCTCAGCCCACTCAAAGAGCTTCACCCTCGTGCTCTACGACGCATGCTCGTAGATGTTCAGTGATATCGAAGGTGGCTGTTGGCAACCCTCGTGGCTGGCTCTCACCGAGAAGCTCCCGGCGCCGAACGTCGGGTAGCCGGGGATGTCGACGGTGGCAATGGTGACCTTGACGAGAGGATCGCCCCCCGGTTCCAAAGGAGGCGGGAGAACGGCAGCGATCACCTCGGGGTCGGTGGCGTAGGTGGCGACCAAGGTCGTGGCCCACACGTCCACCGCGGTGGCCTCCACCTCGCGGCTTTGCAATTGCTCCGCCGTTCTCGCTCCGTAACGAACTACGCCCATGCTCACTCCTTGCTCTCGGTCCCGTTCCCGGTCACCGGGCAACCCCCACGAACGCGGGGCACCGGTCGGCGTCCGCAGGGATCTCCGCCGCAGACAGCGGCTCGGCGATCTCGGCGTGGGTCGGGCCGATGCGGGCCGCCACCGGCGCCAGGAATGCCAGGTCGAACCCGTAGAGCTCGGCGGCGTTGGCGCCCAGCATCAGCGTCGCCTCGGAGGGGTCCACCCCCGAGAACGTGAGGCGCAGGGCCTCCCGG
The DNA here is from genome assembly GCA_027342785.1 of Acidimicrobiaceae bacterium. Lineage (GTDB taxonomy): Bacteria > Actinomycetota > Acidimicrobiia > Acidimicrobiales > RAAP-2 > JAJYWF01. The sequence goes on along the minus strand of DAHWPS010000151.1, from coordinate 12,887 downwards.
CTGAACGGGTAGCTCGATTCGCGATGGGGATAGTCGCTGCCCCACATGATGCGCTCGACGCCGACCGCGTGGCGGACCCCCACCTCGGCCGGTCGCATGAAGCTCGATCCGACGTGGCACTGGCGGGCCCAGTACTCGCTGGGTCGGAGCGCGAGCTTCTCCACGACGGGGTGTCCCCACTCGTACTCCTGGGAGCCTTCGGCCGTGCTCATCCGGTGATGGAAGTAGTCGAGGGTCCCGAGGGTCTCGGGGATCCAGGACGTGCCCTGCTCGGTGAAGACGAATTGCAAGTCGGGATAACGGTCCATCACGCCGCCGAAGACCAAGTGCCAGAAGGCTCGGTGCGCCCACCACGTCACTTCCAGGAGGAAGGTGACCTCGTCGATCGGCTGGTCGCCCAGCGGGGGGACGGCGCTCCCGCTGTGGTGGTTGATGGGGAGCCCGGTCTCGGCGCAGGCCCGCCAGATCGGTTCGTACTCGGGCGAGTACAAGGGAGGGAGGCCCGAGCCCGGCGGCGTCCCGGGCAGCAGGATGCCGCCTTTCAGGCCGGCGCTCGCCGCCCAGTGGATCTCGGCCACCGCGGCGTCGATGTCGTGGAGCATGATCTGCGCGATGCCCGCCCGGCGGCCTGGCGTGGCCGCGCAGAAGTCGACGAGCCAGCGGTTGTGGGCCTGGAGCCCGGCCCAGCGAAGGGCCAGGTCTCCATCGCTCGCCCCCGGCGCCTGGGTCTTGAGGGAAGGCTCGGGGTAGAAGGGAGGGATGGTGTTGGGGAAGATGACCTCCGCGGCGATCCCGTCGCTGTCCATCTCAGCCAGCCGGCGGTCGGAGTCCCAGTTGCGGCTCCCGTCCTCGCCGAGCAGGTCGGCGTACGGGATCGCATAGGTGCGGGCCCACTCGTCGAACGCCGCGTGGTAGCGCTGCTCGAGGTAGCCGCGGTACTGGTGCAGATCGGCGCCGGCGTGGCAGTCGGCCGAGATGACGGTGTAGCGCTCCTGTGTCGTCGTTCCCATCGCAGGCACCCCATCCTCTCAGCCTGTAACATCGTTACATGGCTGGGGCCGGGCATCAAGGGGGGGCAGGACGCGCCGCGCCCCGGCGGCCGGGGCCGGCGGCTGCCGGCAGGAGCCGCGACGCCGGGCTCTCTCGCGCTCAGGTGCTGGATGCCGCCATGGAGATCCTCGTCACCGAAGGGATGCCGGGGCTCACTGTGCGTGGGCTGGCGGCGAAGCTCGGCGTGGCGGTGACGGCTGTCTATTGGCATGTCGGGGACAAGCAGGCACTCGTCGACGGTTTGGTGGAGCGCATCATCGACCAGTTCAGCGCCGTGACCGTGTCCGTACGGGGCACGACCCACGAGGAGCGGCTGCTGTCGTTGGCCCGCTCGCTCCGCCGGTCGCTGCTGGACCAGGCCGACCTGGTCAACGTCGTGCATCGCCAGGGAAGGATCGCGGCGCTGTTCCAGCCGGCCCGGCGGGCCGTGGTCGCCGAGCTGGTCGATGCCGGCCTGGACGGGCCCGCAGTCGCCCTCGGCGCCCAGGCGATCATCAAGCTGGTGGTGGGATCGGTGCTGCTGGACCGCCAGGTGGACCGCCAGCCGGCCCAGCACGAGGAGCTCGCCGATCCGTGGGGGACCGGCGACCTGCCCGGTGCCCCGGACCTCTTCGCCTCCCTCACGCGGCCGGTGGACCAAGAGACGGTCTTCGTCTACTCGCTGCGAGCACTGGTCGGCGCAGTGCTGGGCGGCCTCACGACGGCTCGCAGTTCGGAGACGGCGCGTGCTTCCGAGACCGGTCCCCGACGAGTGGGCCGGCGCGGGCAACAATGAGGGCTATGCCCCACGACGAGCTCTTCTCCCTCGACGGCAAGACGGCCTTGGTCACCGGCGGTTCCCGTGGGATCGGGCGGATGATCGCCACCGGGCTGGTCGAGGCCGGCGCCGCCGTGTACGTGGCGTCGCGCAAGGTCGAAGACTGCGAGTCCGTCGCCGCCGAGCTCTCCCGCCACGGCAGTTGCACTGCCCTCGGGGCGAACCTGTCGACCGAGGACGGGTGCCGGGCTCTGGCTGAGGCGCTGGCCGAGCGCGAGTCCCGGCTGGACATCCTGGTCAACAACGCGGGTGCGACCTGGGGCGCCCCCCTCGAGGAGTTCGACGAAGCGGCATGGGAGCGAGTGCTGGCACTCAACGTGAAAGGCGTCTTCCACCTGACCAAGTTCCTCATTCCTTTGCTGCACGCCGCCGGCACCCAGGAAGACCCGGCACGGATCATCAACATCGGTTCGATCGACGGGATCCATGTTCCGGTCTTGGAGACGTACTCCTACTCCGCGTCCAAAGCCGCCGTCCACCAGCTCACCCGCCACCTGGCACGGAGGCTGGCACCGGTGATCACGGTGAATGCCATCGCGCCGGGGCCGTTCGAGTCCAAGATGATGGCTGCCACCTTGGCGACCTTTGGCGAGCAGATTGCCGCGGCCGCCCCGCTCAAACGGATCGGGCGCCCCGACGACATGGCCGGTACGGCCGTCTTCCTGGCGTCGCGGGCCGGGTCGTACCTGACCGGCGCCGTGATCCCCGTGGACGGCGGCATCGCCACCGTCGGCTGAGCGCCGGCCTCCCCGTGTCGGGAGCCCGGTCCCAGGTTCCCTGCCTCGGGTTCCCTGCCTCGGGTTCCCTGCCTCGGGTTCCCTGCCTCGGGTTCCCTGCCTCGGGTTCCCTGCCTCGGGTTCCCTGCCTCGGGTTCCGGGCGCCGAGCCCCCTGGCGCGGTGGTTCACTTCGAGTTCACCTTCATTTTCCCCTCCGGTCTCGCTCCTATCGCATCCTGGTAACCCTTGTCGGTCATCGTGTCGGTGAGATCAGCACGGAGAGCGTCGTGAAGTTCACGACGCGACGCGACGAGGAGGAGGAGGTCCACAGTGGGCGAATCGATGGCGACCATCACCGAGCTCTACCGACCTTTGGACGAGGCCGAAGTCGGCAAGAAGCACTGGCTCACCGTGTTCACGGCGGGGATGGGCTTCTTCACCGATGCCTACGACCTGTTCATCATCGGGACGGTGACGGTGATCCTCACCCCGATCTTCCACCTGAGCACCAACCAGATCTCCCTCCTCAACTCGATCTCGCTCCTCGCCTCGGTGGCCGGCGCCCTCACGTTCGGCAAGCTGATGGACATGTGGGGCCGCAAGCGCATGTACGGCGTCGAAGTGGCGATCCTGGTGCTCGGTGCGCTGCTGTGCGCGTTTGCCTGGAACTTCACCTCGCTGTTCATCTTCCGGCTGCTCGTCGGCTACGGCGTCGGCGGCGACTACGCGACCTCGGCGGTGATCACCTCGGAGTACGCGAACCGCAAGTCCCGAGGCCGGCTCGTCGGGTCGGTGTTCGCGATGCAGGGCCTGGGGCTGCTCGCAGGTCCGGCCATCGCCTCGATCTTCCTCGGGGCGGGGGTGCCCAACGACGTGGCTTGGAGGCTGATGCTCGGGATCGGCGCCATCCCGGCAGCATCGGTCATCTACCTGCGCCGCCGGATCCGGGAGACCCCCCGCTACACCATGAGCGTGCAGGGGGATGCGGCGACCACGGCCAAGACGGTGGAGTGGGTGACCGGCGAGCAGCCGGCCGTCCGGCTGAACGGCGGTGGCACCGGCTCGCCGACCCGAGCCGACGCGCCCGGACAGGTGGGCGTCGCACCGATCGGCTCCAGCGCGGCCGGTGCCGGCATGCGCCAGAAGCTCACCTCCCGGCCTTTCCTCCTCCGCCTCATCGGCACGGCCGGGAGTTGGTTCCTCCTCGATATCGCCTTCTACGGGAACTCGGTGTCGAGCCCTCTCATCCTCAAGCTGCTCCAGCCCAAGGGCACGCTGCTCGACCACACGCTGATCTCGCTCGCCATATTCGCCATCGCGGCGTTCCCGGGGTACTGGGTGGCGGTCTTCTTGATGGACCGGATCGGGCGGCGCCGCATCCAGTGGCAGGGCTTCGTCGTCATGGCGATCGCCTTCGGGCTGATATGGCTCCTCCCAGACGGCGCGACGGCGATCGGCGTGTTCCTCCCCCTGTTCGCCATCAGCTACTTCTTCATCAAGTTCGGGCCGAACGTCACCACCTTCGTGTTCCCCTCGGAGGTCTTCCCGACCTCGGTCCGGGGTACCGGGGATGGCATCTCGGCTGGATGCGGCAAGTTTGGGGCGTTCCTCGGGGCCCTCTTGGTGCCGCACCTCCTGACCTCGGTGGGCATCAGCGGGGTCATGGGGATCATGGCCGGCGTCTCGGTCGTCGGAGTCGCGCTCACCCTGGTGGCGCTGCCCGAGCCCAAGGGCCAGACCCTGGAGGCCTCTGCCGCCGAGATCGAGCCCGAGCCGGCCGTCGCCGCTGCCGCGGCCTCCATCGGCTGACCGGGCGGGCGGCCTGCGGGCGGGTCAACCGGGCGGGCAGGTCAGCCGGGCGGGCGGGTCAGCCGCCTCACGAACTTCGTCGGGCGGTGCGAGCTTCGGGGTGTAGAGCCCGCGGTGTGCGGGACTCGGTGCGCGGGCCTCGGTGTGCGGGCCTCGGTGTGCGGGCCGCCGTCAGGTGAATACGACGGTGCGGGCGCCGTTGACGAGGACCCGGTCCTCGAGGTGCCAGCGCAGCCCTCTCGCAAGCACGGTGCGCTCGATGTCACGTCCGATGCGGAGCAGGTCGTCCACCGAGTCGGTGTGGTCGATCCGGCGGGTGTCCTGCTCGATGATCGGTCCCGCGTCCAAGTCGGCGGTGACGTAGTGGCAAGTCGCGCCGATGAGCTTCACCCCGCGTTCGAACGCTTGGTGGTACGGCTTCGCTCCGGCGAACGAGGGGAGGAAGCTGTGGTGGATATTCAAGATCCTGCCCCGGTAGCGGTCGCAGAGCGCGGCCGGGATGATCTGCATGTAGCGGGCCAGCACCATGACGTCGCCGCCCGCCTCTTCGAAGATGCGGGCGATCTCCTCGAACGCGTCCTGCCGGTCGCTGTCGGCGATCGCCGAGTGGCCGGCCGGCATCGGCACATGGTGATAGGCGATGCCGTGCCATTCCACCGTCGCTCTCAGTGTCTCGTGGTTGGAGATGACGCAGGGAATGTCGCAGTCCAAATCGCCGCTGCGCCATCGGTAGAGCAGGTCGACCAGGCAGTGGTCCTCCTGGCTGACGCAGATGACGACCCGCTTGCGAATGTCGGTGTCCGAGAGGTGCCACGACATGTCGAACTCTTCGGCCACCGGGACGAAGCGCTCGCGAAATCCGTCCGGACCGAACGGGAGCGTCTCGGCGATCACCTCGATCCGGAGGAAAAATCGTCCGGTGGACAGGTCTCCGTGCTGGGCGGCCTCGAGCACCCAGCCACCGTTCTCGGCGATGAACCCACTCACAGCCGCGACGATGCCGGTGCGGTCCGGGCAGGTGACCGTCAGCACGTATCGCCGCATGTCCTCCATCATTCCCGATCGGCGTGGTGGTACGGGCGGGGTCGCGCCCACGTGCCGGGCTGAGCGCGAGGAGGCATACGTGTGAGCCAGCGCCGGCGCGCTGGGGCCGGCACGCTGGAGCCGGCGCGCTGGAGGTGACGAGTTGGAGCCGGCGCGCTGGCGGTGACGAGTTGGAGCCGGCCCGCTGGAGGCGGCACCAGGAGCTCGGAAGCCATGATGTCCGGCAGCACCGGGCCGGATCGGTCGGCCGGGACCAGGCGAGGAGGCAGGTCGTGACAGCGCCCACTATCTACGAGTACGTTCCCCACGAGCGCACCCAGACCAAGCTGGGAGGTGCCGGCAGCCCGCGGGAGGCCGGGAGCGGCCGCCCGCGGGCCACTCCGGTGCTGGTTCGGTTCAACGCGTGGCTCGCGGTCCGGGTCACCAACGGGGTGGGCACGATGTGGTGCGCCTACGCGTTCGCCGCCCTGGCGCTGGTCAGCCTGCCGTCCGCGATCGACGCACACAGCGCGGTCGTGCTCGTGTCGTGGATCTCCCAGACCTTTCTCCAGCTCGTGCTGCTGTCAGTCGTCCTCGTCGGACAGAACATCTTGGCGAGCGAAGCCGAGAGGCGTGCCGACGCCACGTCGCGCGACGCCGACGCCGTCCTCCACGAGGCATTCAAGCTCCAAGAGCACTTGGGGGCCCAGGATCACGTCCTGCGAGAGCTGGTCGACCGGCTTGCGAGCGTGGAAGGACGGCTCGCTACCTGAACGGCGGTCCTCCGCAGCGTCCAAGAGCACCCGTTAGAGCGTGTGCCCGTCAGAGCGTGTGCCCGTCAGAGCGCGCACCCGTCAGACCGTGTGCCCCCCGCTGGCCATCGAGTAGGCAGTCTCGGCGTGCTGCGCGAGGTCCAGACCCTCGAACTCCTGCTCGGCCGACACCCGGAGCCCCATCGTGAGGTCGACGGCCTTCGCGATGAGGAAGGTCATCGCGAAGCAGAACCCGACTGCCACGACCGTGGCCAGGAGCTCCTCTGCGAGGAGGTGAGCGCCCCCGCCCTCGAACAGTCCGTTGGCCCCCGACGGGTCGATGGCACGCGAGGCGAACAGCCCGAGCAGCACCATGCCGACGATCCCGCCGACGCCGTGAACGCCGAGCACGTCGAGCGAGTCGTCGTAGCGGAGCTTGAACTTGAGGCGTACGGCCAGGGCACAGACGATGCCGGCGACCGCCCCCACGAGCAGGGCCGGCATGGGGCCGATGTACCCGGCACACGGGGTGATCGCCACCATGCCGGCGACCGCGCCCGACGCGGCGCCCAAGGTCGTCGCCACCTTTTCCTTCAGCGATTCGAACAGCAGCCAGCCGAGCAGCCCGGCGGCGGCGGCGAGCTGGGTGTTGACGAAGGCGTGGACGGCGACGTCGTTGGCACCCAGCGCCGAACCGGCATTGAACCCGAACCATCCGAACCACAGGATCCCCGCGCCGAGGAGGCTGAGGGGCACCGAGTGCGGCGGCATGGGATCGCGTGGCCACCCGCGGCGCCGACCGAGCACCAAGACGAGGGCCAGCGTGGAAAACCCTGAGTTGATCTCCACCACGGTCCCCCCGGCGAAGTCGAGCACCCCCCTGCGGGCCAGCCAACCAGTGGGGCTGAACACCCAGTGGGCGAGCGGGACGTACACGAGGACCAGCCAGAGGACGATGAACACGACGAACGCCGGGAACCGGATGCGGTCGACCGCCCCTCCGCTGATGAGCGCTGCGGTGATCACGGCGAACATCATCTGGAAGACCATCACCGCCAGTGGGGACACCGTGAGCCCGTGGTAGCCGGGCAGGCTGTGGGCCATGTGCCCGAGCCCCGCCAGGCGCAAGGTCCCGATCAGCCCGCCACCGGCGTCAGGTCCGAACGCAAGACTGAAGGCGAACGTTGCCCAGAGCACGGTGACGACCCCGATGCAGATGAAGCTCTGCATCATCACCGCGAGGACACCCTTGGACCGGACCATCCCTCCGTAGAACAGGGCAAGTCCTGGCGTCATGAACAGGACCAGGGCTGCGCTGACTAGCACCCATGCGGTGTTCCCGGTGCTCAACGGGCCTCCTTGCCGGTCGGTGGCTCAATGTACGACCGGCGCCCCGGGACGGCATGCGCCCAAGGACGGAAGTGCCTCCCCGGGGGACCGGACGATGGGCGCCGACCCTAGCGCGAACCCGGGTGCTTGGAGGTGGACTCGCGGTGACCACGGCACCGTGGCGGCATGCGCCGGCCACGGTGCCGCTCCTCCCCTCAGGCCGAGAGCTGCTGTCGCTCGGAAGAGCCCTTCACTTCGATCCGCCGCGGCTTGGCGTGGGCCGCCACAGGGATCACGACCGTGAGGACACCGGACTCGTACTCGGCTTCGATCTTCTCGGTGTCCAAATTCGTCCCGAGGAGCACTTGCCGGCTGAAGGTCCCGTAGGGTCGCTCGGTGATCACCGCCTCTACTCCGTCTGCCGACGGCGGCGTCGGCCGCTCGGCCTTGATGGTGAGGACGTTGTCCTCGACCGTGAGGTCCACCGTGTCAGGGGCCACTCCTGGAAGGTCCATCCGGATCAGGAACGAATCGTCCTTTCGATAGGCGTCCATAGGCATGGTGAGCGCCCGGGCCCCGTTCTGGGGTCCCCAGAGCTGCTGGAACAAGCGGTCGACGTCGCGGAACGGATCACTTCGCACGAGTGCCATGGCTACCACCTCCCTCTCTCCTCTTCTTGGGTTCCCGGACCACTTTCCTAGGTCCTGTACAGCTAGTTTAGCACTCTCTAGTAGAGAGTGCTAACGCATTCGGACAATTTCCCCCAGCCGTGCGCCAGAATATGCAATATACTGCAATAAAGATGACGACGGGTGCTGCAGAGACCGGACCTGGAGACGGGCTGACGAGCCCAGGGGGAGCCGAGGATGACCGGAGGGGGGAACGCGCGGGCGGCCGGGGGGCTGGCCATGGTGCTCGGTGCGGTCGTCCTGCTCTTCGTGGCCTACGAGCTGTGGGGAACCGGCCTGGCGACGGCTGGCCACCAACGCACCCTGCGCCGCCAGTTCGATTCCGAGCTCTCGAACCGACGCCCGCCGTCCGATGCCGCCAGCACAGGTCGATCGCGAGGTGGCGCGTCCTCCACGGCACCGGCGACAGAGGGGCTCGCGGTCCCGGCCGTCACGACGCCACCGGCAAACGGGCAGCCGATCGGGGTGATCGACATCCCGGCTGCCGGCATCGACTACGTCGTCGTCCAAGGGACTGACGAAGCCGACCTCGAGATGGGCCCCGGTCACTACCTGGGCACGGCGATGCCGGGCGACCCTGGCAACGCGGCCATCGCCGGCCATCGCACGACGTACTTGCACCCCTTCTACAACTTGGGCGCGCTGCGACGCAGCGACGCGATCTACGTGACGACGCTCCAGGGGCGGTTTCGGTACGACGTGACCCGCACGATGGTCGTCGCACCGACCGACGTCGCGGTCCTGGACCCAACCCCGGTCCCGTCCCTCACCCTCACCACGTGCAACCCTCCCTACAGCGCAGCCACCCGCTTGGTGGTGCGGGCGGTGCTCGTGTCCCCGCCGGCGGCCACGCCCGCCGCGGCCGCGCCGGCGCCTGGGTCCGTGCTGGGGCCGGTGACCGGCGCCGCTCCGCCTGGAAGCACCACCGCCCGCGTCTTGACCGGCGGGAGCAGAGGGTGGGGGCCGGCAGTGTGGTGGGGCCTCCTGCTGGTCGCCTCCGGGGCAGGAAGTCTTGCGCTCTGGCGCCGTCACCGGCACTGGTGGGTCGGCACCGTGGGCATGCTGGTGCTGCTCGTCTTGCTGTGGACGTGGTTTGGGGCGCTCAGCCAGGTGCTCCCGCCGAGCTATTGAAGGTTCGCTGGCGGCCGGTCACCGCCAGCAGCCGGTCACCGCCAGCGGCCGGTCACCGCCGGCAGCCCCGCGGGATCCCTCACCGGGGCACGGCCACTACGGTGGGGACGTGCGGGTCCGCATCTTCGTCGAGCCTCAGCAGGGCGCCTCCTACGACCAGCTCGCCACCATGGCCGTGCTCGCCGAGGAGCACGGCTTCGACGGGTTCTTTCGTTCGGACCACTACCTCACGATGGGCGGGGACGGGCTGCCCGGACCGACGGACGCCTGGGTCACGTTGGCCGGGCTGGCTCGCGACACCCACCGCATCCGGCTGGGGACGCTCGTGACCTCGGCCACGTTCCGGCTCCCCGGACCCCTGGCGATCTCGGTGGCTCAGGTCGATGTCATGAGCGGGGGACGGGTGGAGCTCGGGATCGGGGCGGGCTGGTACGACGACGAGCACACAGCCTACGGCATTCCCTTCCCGCCGACCAAGGAGCGGTTCGACCGCCTCGAAGAACAGCTCGAGATCATCCTCGGGCTGTGGTCCACGCCGGCGGGCGAGCAGTTCACCTACGAGGGACGCCACTACACGTTGCGCGACAGCCCGGCCCTTCCCAAACCGTGCCAATCGCCGAGGCCGCCGATCATCATGGGCGGGATCGGGCCGGCACGGACCCCGCGGCTGGCTGCTCGCTTCGCCGACGAGTTCAACGTCCCGTTCCACACCCTTTCGGACGCCGCCGCCCAGTACGAGCGGGTGCGGCAGGCGTGCACGGACATCGGGCGCGACCCTGCCGGCCTTCGTCTGTCCGCGGCCGTCGTGGTGTGCTGCGGCTCGTCGGACGCCGAGCTGTCCCGTCGGGCGGCGGCCCTCGGCCGGCCGGTCGGCGCCCTCCGGGCGCAAGGCGCCGCAGGGACCCCGAGCGAAGTGGCCGCCACCTGCCGCGCCTTCGGCGACGAGGGGGCCGAGACCATGTACCTCCAGGTCTTGGACCTCGAGGACCTGGACCACGTTCGATTGATCGCCGACGAGGTACTCCCGCTCCTGGCGTGAGCGTGCCGAGTCGATCGCGCAGGGAAGCCGCTCGAGGAGACGACCGAAGGAGGACGCTGATGGCAATTTCGACGAGGAGAGGGTCGGTCCCGCCGGACCAGAGCGCCTCGGGACCCGACGAGGGTCCTGGTCGGGCCCACGAGAGCGCGCCGTTCGACGCTGCGGCCCTCGACGCCGCAGTCTCGGAGGTGGCGGCCCGGTCGTCGTCGTGGGCGTCCACGTCCCCTACGGTGCGCGCGACCTTGCTCGACCGGGTCCTGCGGGACACGGTGGCGGCGTCGGAGGGGTGGCTGGCCGACGCCTGCCGGGCCAAGGGCTTCTCTCCGGGGTCGCCCGAAGCCGCCGAGGAGCTCTTCGCCGGCATCATCACGTTTGTCCGCATGGTCCGTCTCCTACGCGACTCGCTGCGTGACATCGCTCGCTACGGCCGGCCGCGCTACCCAGGGCCGGTGACCGAGGCGCCCGATGGAGTCGACGGCCAGCTCCGGGTCGGGGTATTCCCCACGTCGCGCTCGGACCGGCTGCTGTTCTCCCAGACGGCCGGTGAGGTGTGGATGCCTCCGGGGGTGTCGCGTACCGATATCGACGCCGGCCAGGCGCGGGCCTACCGCGATCCCCAAGGGGCGAAAGGTCTCTCGGTGGTCCTCGGCGCGGGCAATGTGGCCAGCCTCGGTCCGCGCGACGTGCTCTCGAAGCTCTTCGTCGAAGGCCGGGTCGTCGTGCTGAAGGCGAACCCGGTCAACGACTACCTGGTGCCCCACTGGGAGCGTTCGATGCGCGCGCTCATCGACGCCGGCGTCCTGCACATCGTACGGGGCGGCGCCGAGGTCGGGGCCTACCTCACGGGCCATCCGAAAGTCGACGAGGTCCACATCACCGGCTCGGACAAGACTCACGACGCGATCGTCTTCGGTACCGGGGACGAAGGCGCCCGCAGGAAGGCGGCCGGGGAGCGGATCCTCGACAAGCCGGTCACCTGCGAGCTGGGTAACGTCTCGCCGGTCGTGGTCGTGCCGGGCAACTGGAGCGCGGCGGACCTCGTCTACCAAGCCGAGCACGTGGCCACGATGCTCGTGAACAACGCCGGGTTCAACTGCCTGACCGCTCGGGTTGTCGTCACCCATGCCGGCTGGCCCCAGCGAGAGGCGTTCCTCGGGGCCCTCACCCAAGCGCTCGCGCGCATCCCGACCCGCCAGGCGTACTACCCGGGAGCAGCCACCCGGCGCGACGCCTTCGTCGAGGCGCACCCCGGCGCCGTGGTCGTCGGTGCCGGTGGGGACGGAGTGCTCCCGTGGACGCTGGTACGCGGCGTGGATCCCGGGCGGGTGGACGACATCGCCTTCAACGTGGAGGCGTTCTGCGGGTTGACGGCCGAGACGGCTTTGCCTGCGGCTTCGACGGCGGCGTACGTCGATGCGGCGGTCGAGTTCTGCAACACGGTGCTGTGGGGAACCCTGTCGGCCACCGTGCTGGTCCATCCCGACACCGAACGAGACCCCGACGTGGGAGCCGCGGTGCGCCGGGCGGTCGCCAGGCTCCGCTACGGCGGGATCGGGGTCAACATCTGGCATGCGACGGTGTTCGCTCTGGGGACCACCACCTGGGGGGCGTTCCCAGGGCACCCGGTCACCGACATCCAGTCGGGTACGGGCGTGGTCGGCAATGCCTACATGTTCGACCGCCCGGAGAAGTCGGTGGTGCGAGGACCGTTCCGGTCGAGGCCCAAGCCCCCGTGGTTCGCCACCCAGGCTCGGCCCCTCCCAGTGATGCGCCGCCTGCTGGCTTTCGAAGCCGACCCCTCACCGCTGCGCCTGGGGGCGGTGTTGGCTGCAGCGCTGCGCGCGTAGCGGCTCGCGTCGCGACCGGCAGGCGCGGGTCAGTGCCGTTTCGCGTGCGCCGCGGGCCGGAGGGACGGGGAAAAGAGGACAGCCCGAGCGACCACGTCGTGGCCCACCGCCACACAGCTAGCCGCCGCCTCGCACACGACCGAGGTGAGCTGCGAGGGGAGGTAGCGGATCGGCGGGACGCTCCACGGCCCGCCGGCCGCGGTGGCAATGACCGCGCCGCCGACCGGCGCCGGAGGACTCGACCGCGTCCACTCGATCCCGACGGCGACGCACGCGCCGCTTGTGGTGCAGGCGACCGAGAACGGGTCCTCCAGTCCGGTGAGCGAGGGGAGCAGCGACCAGGTGCGGCCGCCGTCGGCCGACGTCAGCACTTGGCCGTCGGACTGGACGACGTCCGCCGTCGCCGTCGACGCCGTGCCCACCGCGGTGCAGGCCATCGACGCGGTGCAGGTGACGCCGTGGAGCAGGCCCACCCCGGCCGGCAGGTTGCCCGAGACCCACGATGCCCCGCCGTCGTCGGTGGTGGCGACGGCCCCGGCGCCCTGGCCAGCAGCCGTGGCGGTGTAGCCGACGGCGACGCACTCTGTCGCCCCCGAGCAGCTCAGCGATCCCGAGCTCACGAACCCTGTAGGCAGGTTGCCTCCCCGCTGCCACACCTGCCCGCCGTCGGTGGTCGACGCCGAC
>DAHWPS010000142.1:0-5254 GCA_027342785.1 Acidimicrobiaceae bacterium | reverse complement strand
ACGACGAGCTCCACCGGGAGGACGGCCCAGCGATCGTCAGACCGGATGGAACCGAGGAGTGGTGGCAGAACGACCGACGGGTGGACCTGCCGGCATGACCAACCGACGCCCGAAGGGCACCCCGACTGGTGGCCAGTTCGCCCCCGGAGCACGAGCCGAGGTGGGTGTCGACCTCGGCGAGCAGCCCGTCCGCACCGTCAAGCCGGGTGGCGCCGAGAAGTGGCGTCTGGACGGACGGCTCCACCGAGAGGATGGGCTGGCGATCGTGTGGCCGGACGGAACCCAAGAGTGGTACCGGAACGGCAAGCGCCACCGAGAGGATGGGCCGGCGATCGTCGATTCGGACGGGGCCAAGGTGTGGTGTCGACACGGCCAGACGCACCGGGAGAACGGTCCGGCTGTCGTGGAGCCAGATGGCCTCAAGGAGTGGTACCGAAATGACCAGCTCCACCGAGAGGACGGCCCAGCGATCATTCGGCCGGACGGAACCGAGGAGTGGTACCGGAACGGCGAGCGCGTGGACCCGCCGCCCTCTGTACCGGCATGACCAACCGACGCCCGAAGGGCACCCCGACCGGAGGCCAGTTCGCCCCCGGAGCACGAGCCGAGGTGGGTGTCGACCTCGGCGAGCAGCTCCGCCCACACGTCCTACCGGACGGCACCGAGTTGTGGTACCGGAACGGTGAGCTCCACCGGGAGGATGGCCCGGCAGTCGTGTGGCCGAACGGCTACCAGGTGTGGTGCCAGAACGACCAGCGCCACCGGAAGGACGGGCCGGCGATCGTGTGGCCGGACGGCCGTCAGGAGTGGTGGCAGCACGGCAGGCGAGTGGACCCGCCGCCCTCGGTACCGGCATGACCAACCGACGCCCGAAGGGCACCCCGACCGGAGGCCAGTTCGCCCCCGGAGCGCGAGCCGAGGTGGATGTCGACCTCGACGAGAAGCCCGTTCACACTGTCCGGTCGGGTGGCGCCGAGGAGTGGCGTCTGAACGGACGGCTCCACCGAGAGGACGGACCGGCCGTCGTCGGCCCAGGTGGCTACCAGGAGTGGCGTCTGAACGGACAGCTCGACCGGGAGGACGGACCGGCGGTTACCTACCGGGACGGAACCCAGATGTGGTACCGGAACGGTGAGCTCCACCGTGTCGACGGCCCGGCCGTCCTGCTTCCGTCCGGGACCGAGGAGTGGCGCCAGCACGGCCAGCTCCACCGCCTCGACGGACCGGCCGAGGTGAACCCGACGACCGGCCACCAGGCGTGGTACCGGAACGGCAGGCGGGTGGACCCGCCGGCAACGGCGCAACGGAGGTGATGCCAAATGCCAGCACGGATCAACGAGGACCACCGAGTCGACGACCAAGGACGCCCGGCTGGCGGAACCACCGAAGGCATCGGCATGGCGATCCGATGGCAGGACGGGCCACTGGCGACCACCGAGCGAAACGGTGCGTTCGTCGAGGATCTGATCGAGGCCGCCATCGGCCGCCTCCGGTTCTACAACGCTGGTGCGTTCGCCTGCCGCGAGAACACACTGGCGTTGCAACACCTGGAGGAGGCGCTCCACTGGTGCCAGGCGCGCACCGCCGATCGCGAGAAGCGTGGCGTCGAAGGCACGCACGCCCTCTAGCTGGACGGCCGCCAGGAGTGGTGGCAGCACGGCAGGCGAGTGGACCCGCCGCCCTCGGTACCGGCATGACCAGCCGACGCCCGAAGGGAACCCCGACTGGAGGCCAGTTCGCACCCGGAGCACGAGCCGAAGTGGATGTCGACCTCGACGAGGGGCCCGTCCACACTGTCCTATCGAGCGGATCCGAGATATGGCAACAGCACGGCCAGCTCCACCGGGAGGCTGGCCCGGCGTACGTGGGAACGAACGGCTACCGGGCGTGGCGCCTCAATGGTTTCCTCCACCGAGAGGACGGTCCGGCGGTCGTCCACCCGGACGGAACCATGGAGTGGTACCGGAACGGTGAGCGCCACCGGGATGATGGGCCGGCGGTCATGCGGCCCGATGGAACCCAAGAGTGGTACCAGAACGCCCGGCGTCACCGGGAAGGTGGGCCGGCGATCATCTACCCGGACGGCACCGAGATGTGGTACCGGAACGGCGAGCGCCACCGGGATGACGGTCCGGCTGTCGTCAGGCCGAGTGGAACCCAAGAGTGGTACATGCACGGTGAGCGCCACCGGGAGGATGGTCCGGCGATCATCTACTCGGACGGCACCGAGATGTGGTTCCGGAACGGCCGGCTCCACCGCGAGGGTGGCCCGTCGATCGTGTTGTGCAGCGGCCAGGAGGAGTGGTACCGGAACGACCGGCTCCACCGGGAAGACGGACCAGCGGTCATCAAGCCGGACGGCCGCCAGGAGTGGTACCAGAACGGCAGGCGAGTGGACCCGCCGCCCTCGGTACCGGCATGACCAACCGACGCCCGAAGGGCACCCCGACTGGAGGCCAGTTCGCCCCCGGAGCACGAGCCGAGGTGGATGTCGACCTCGATGACGGATGGGAGGGGGTGGGTGTCGTCGACCCCAGCGAGATCGAACGGCTCTCGAAGGCTGGCGTGGAACCGTCGGACTTCGAGAGCCGGGACATGGGTCGGCGGATGTGGGCGTGCGCCATGCGCGGCGACCTCGTCTTCGAGGGGCGACTGCTCTCGAACGCCACCGAGCTGTGGCGTCACGACGACAGCATCGACCGTGGCCGGATCTTCCACACTCCGGCGATGGTGAAGATCAACGGTGCGGATGTCCCCTGGGGTGTCCTCGACGCCGAGGAGCAGTGCGACTACATCTCCGGCTACGCAGCCGCCATAGGTGGCTCCACCGACCACAAGGACAACAGGTTCGCCCGGGCCGGATACCGGCGCGGTCTCCACGTCGACGACGCCGAGCGGGCCATCGCCTCCGGCGACGGACCGAGACAGCTCACGATCATCGACTCCGACGCGAGTCACCGGCGGCTCCGGGTCGACGGTGTCGTGCCCTCCCCAAGGGGCCGCGGCTACATCGGGCAGATCGCGGCCGGCCAGTATCGCCAGCACTACGACTTCGACGGTTCCGGCCGGGTCGTCCCCTACGGGAAGGGAACCCGCGTCTTCTTCGAGGTCGACGCCATCGACCTCGACTGATTGGCCGCCCGGTCTGCCTGTTCGGCGTACAGAACCTTCGTGAACGTTCAGGGCCCGCTCTTCCCAGCCGAGCCTGAACCGGGCCGCCCTTTCGCGCTGCAACACCCCGTTCAGGTCACAGCGATCCACCGCCCCGGGCTGCGCTGCTCGCTCGCGCGCCCAACGTGGCTCGGGGCGGCCGGAGCGGTGATGATGGCTGCCGGCGGTTCGATTCCCGGATCTGACTTCTCGCTCCGCAGGCGCGGGGCGTGGTTCTTCGGTGCCGGTCCGGGCACCACTGTCGAGCGGGAGATCTCGACGGTGGTGTGCCTTGTCGGATTCGCGATCCTCGTCCTCGCGTGGCTCGATCTCGTGCGTTACCTCCGCACGCACCGTGGGACCCCGACACGTCGCCTGGTCGGTGTGGCCGCGGCTTGGTTCACTCCGTTCCTGGTTGTGGCGCCGATGTTCTCCGCCGACATCTACTTCTACGCAACGGAAGGGCGCCTGGTGGTATCCGGTCTGGATCCGGCCCGTGTCGGACCGGCGGCGCTGTCCAGCGCCGCCTACCGACACCTGGTCTCGTCCGTGTGGCTGCGCACCCCGTCGCCGTATGGGCCGTTGGACCTGGCGCTGAACGGCGCCGCGTCGTGGATGGGCAGGACGCCACTCGGGACCGTGATCGCACTTCGGGTGTCCGCCCTGATAGGTGTGTCGGCGGCGGCGGCGGCCATCCCGACGGTGGCGCGGTCGTACGGCGCCGACCCGTCCACTGCGCTCGCTCTCGCCCTACTCAGCCCGCTCGCGCTGTTCGAGCTGGTGTCCGCCGGGCACAACGACGCGATCATGCTCGGCCTGATGCTTGTTGCCCTGGCGTTGGCCCGCCGTGGTCACCCCTTCCTCGGCGTGGTGGTGGCCGGCGTCGGGGCGGCGGTGAAAGCGCCCGACCTGCTGGCAGTCGGCTTCATCGGATGGACGTGGCCCGGGCCGTCGAGCTCCCCGATGCGGAGGGTGCAGACCACTGCGATCTCCATTGCGACGGGACTGGCCATCCTCGCTGCGGCTGGAGCCGTCAGCGGCTTCGGCTTCGGTTGGGTGGCGAACGCCGTGACCCAGCCGGGGCGCATCTGGAGCTGGCTCACACCGACCGATCTTGCGGCCCTGGCCATCTCGTCGATCGGCCATTGGCTCTCGTTCTTCCGTGCGCTCGCGCTCGTCCGCCTGATCGGGGCCGGCCTGGCTTGTGCCGCCTGTGGCTACTTCGTCTTGCGGGCGGAGCGCCTTCGCCTGCCGGTCGCTCTCGGAGGTGCCTTCTTTGCCGTCGCGGTGCTCTCTCCGGCGCTGCATCCGTGGTACCTGTTATGGGGCATTGCCTGCCTCGCGATGGTGGTAGAGCGCCGCCAGGTGGCCGCTGTGGCGGTTGGCAGTGCCATCGCCGCATGGATGTGGCTTCCCGACGACGGGTCACTCTCCGTCGTGCTACTGCGCGCAGCGTTGGTGTTCGCTGTGTGGGTCTTGTGGTGCGCAATGGCATCCAGGGCTGGCGTCGGCGGCTCAGGTCGAGAAGTAGTGGTAGGCGGTGCTGACCAGGCGTGGCGGTGAACCGTTCGTCAGCAGCTCGACCTCCAGGGTGAGCTCCTGGCTGAGCGGGAGGTTGACCTTCGGCGTCCAGACGTAGAAGGTCCCCTTGCCCGGCGGAACGTTGATGGTGCCGCTCTTGATGTCCAGGCCGCTGTCCCACTGGAAGAGCCAGAAGAGACGCGCACCGGCAGCGCCGAACCACTGCCGGTCCGGCACAGCAAGCTGGATGGAGTTCGGGCCCGGGGGCGGGTCTGGCCACGGCGACCTGAGAAAGAGGATGCCCACCGCACCCTGATACGGCTTGGACCAGTTCGGCCCCGGTGCCAGGGTGGTCGTGGTGGGGGCCGGTACCTCGGTGGTGGGCGTCGTGGTGGGGCTGGTCGTGGTGGGGGCCGGTACCTCGGTGGTGGGCGTCGTGGTGGGGCTGGTCGTGGTGGGGGCGTTGTTCCCGCCCGGCTCCGCTGCCCGCGTGGAGGCGGTGCAGCCGGCAAGGGTGACGGCACCAACAGCCGCCGCCAACACCGCTCCAACGATCCTCTGTCGCATCCCGGTCCCCATGGTG
>DAHWPS010000002.1:0-2311 GCA_027342785.1 Acidimicrobiaceae bacterium | reverse complement strand
GCGAGGGTGACCGCACGCGGGCTGTTCTTCGTGCCGCTCTTGGACGACCTCCTCGAGGTCCACTTGGTCGAAGAAGAGATCCTCGCGGACCGGAGTGCCGCTTCGATCGTCGGCCGCCGAGCGCTTGCCCTGGCGCTCGGGAAGCTGTCAAGCGCGCCTGCCTTGGTGGCCGGCGCCTCGGGGTTCGGCCGGGTACCGGCGCTGCCGTACCGGGTGAGGGCCCTGCAGGACGGGTCCATGCCGCTGCCGCAGGTCGGGCTTTCTAGGATGGTCGTGAGCGGGATCTCGCTGGGCCTGCTCGTCGTGCTCGTGGTCTGGATGCCGCTCTCCGGGTTCCACTGACGGACGGCTTCCCCGCGGGCGTCCGAGCTCCACCCTGCGCTCTTGACTGCTACCGTACGTGGGAGTCATACTCCTATGAGTCGTAGAAGGGGGTGGAGGGATGGGCCGTTCACCGAGGCGGTCGAGGTGCCGAAGGCACCTCCTTGATGGCGCACTGGCTTCAAGCGTTCCCGCCCTCGTGCTCGTTGCTTCGAGCCTCGTGCTGGCGCTCACTCCTGCGTCAGCTGCGAGCGCAGCACCTTCGATCTCTCCGCAGACCGCAAGCGGCTGCAACCAGAGCGTCTGCATCTACGTGGAGGGCTCGGGGACCCGGGTCACATACTGGTCGACGACAGCGGCACTTCCGACGTCCATGTGCACCGTCGCCAAGTACTGGGCGAACGGAGTGCTGGTCTACGAGGGGAACACCAAATGCGGATCCTCTGGCAGGCAGGTGTTCTCGTACTGGTCGGATCCCGGATACTTCGCCGCTGGCACCGTGCTCTGTAACACCTGGACCGGGATCTCAGGGAGGCCGTGCGAGACGATCGAGTGAGTTGCAAGGAGCGTCAAGGTCCAGAAGCAAGATGATCGAATGCGCCGAGAGGAAAGGGAAAGAGAACGCGCTCTGGAATGAGGGTACTTGTTTAGCGGGGTCCACCACTCGTTCGCGCCGCGCGCGTATCGTTGGGAATTCCGGCGCGCCCCACTTCTCCGAGCAGCGAGCAGCCCTCGTCCGACGAGTTGGCATCCGAGGTGCGTGCACTGCGGGAGCTGGTCGAGTCCCAGACCGACCGTATTTCCGAGCTGACCGAGGCGCTCTCGGCCAGAGACGCCCGCATCACCGAGCTCGAGAAGCTGCTCGAGGAAAGTCGCCGATCGGGCAAGCGTCAGGCGGCACCGTTCTCCAAGGGTGACCCTGCCGAAGAACCCAAGCGCCCCGGCAGGAAGTCGGGTGATCGCCACGGTCGCCATGGCCACCGCATGGCCCCTCTCGGTCTGATCGATCGGGAGCTCTTTGCACCGCTGCCGGCGTGCTGTCCGGATTGTGGTGGTGCGATCCGCTTCGAACGCGAAGACGAGCAGTTCCAGACCGAGCTGCCCGAGCGCCGGCCGACCGTCACGCGTTGTGTCATCGGGATCGGTCGCTGCACCAATTGCAAGCGCCGGGTCCAGGTGATGGCGGCCGCGCGAAACTCCCCATAGGCGGCTACGAGAAGTCCCCACGGACGGCCACCTGGGGGTGCCGGTCACCGCCGGTGCGTTGTCGTCGGGCGCCCAGTCCACGGGCACCGACCTGGTGCCGGTGCACCAAGAGATCGTGGCCACGTTGAACGACGCTGGGGTGGTGGTGCCCGACGAGACCGGTTGGCGAGTCGGAGGCGAGGGTGCCTGGCTGTGGGTGGTGACGAACGATCGAGCCACCGCCTACAACGTGGCCGACGGCCGGGGCTTCGACCAGGCGAAGGAGCTGCTCCACGAGGACTTCTCCGGCGTCATCGTGCGCGACGGGTGGATCGTCTACCGACAGTTCACCGAGGCCGAGCACCAGACGTGCACCGCGCACCTGCTTCGGCGGTGCCACGAACTCTTGGCCTCCAACCCCGAGTGGGCGAGGTCCACGCCGAGAGAGGTGAAGGAGATCCTCCTCGCTGGCCTCGATGCCCGGGGACTGTCGAAGAAGAAGCGCCTGGAGGTGGTCGCCGACCTGACCGAGCGCGTGCAACTGTTGGGCGAGCAGGCCCATCCCTACGACGAGAACCGAAAGCTGGTCGCCCACCTCAGAAACGAGATCGACGCGCTGTTCACCTACCTCACCCGTCCCGGCGTCGATGCCACCAACTGGCGGGCCGAGCAGGCGGTCAGGCCCGCCGTCGTCAACCGCAAGGTCTGGGGAGGCAACCGGACCTGGCGGGGGGCTGGGACCCAGGGCAGGATCATGAGCGCACTGCGCACCGCCGTCCAACAAGGACTCGATCCCATCGAGTTC
>DAHWPS010000059.1:0-3949 GCA_027342785.1 Acidimicrobiaceae bacterium | reverse complement strand
GGCGAGGACCTGGAGGAGGTGGTTCTGGACCACGTCGCGAAGCGCCCCGACCGGATCGTAGAACGCGCCGCGGTCGTGCACTCCGAAGTCCTCGGCCAGCGTGATCTGTACGGCGGCCACGTGGTCGCGGTTCCACACCGGTTCGAGCAGCGCGTTGGCAAAACGCAGGAAGGAGATGTCGAGGACGGGCTGTTTGCCCATGAAGTGGTCGATGCGAAGGATCTGGTCTTCGCCCAGCACCTGGTGCAGCTCGTGGTTGAGCCGGCGAGCCGAGGCGAGGTCGTAGCCGAATGGCTTTTCGATCATCACGGTGGCCCCTTCGGTGAGATGGGCCTGGTCGAGGAACGCCACTACCGGCGCGAACAGTGCCGGCGGGATCTCGAGGTAGAACAGCCGCCGGGAGGTCGCTTGCAGCTTCTTGGCTACTGCCTCGTAGGTGGTGGGGTCGGCGAAATCGCCGTGCACGTAGCCGAGCCGGTGCGCGAGCCGATCGAATATCTCGTCTTTGATCGGCTCTCCGGTCGCCTCGAGGGCGGCCCGTGCCGTGGCGCGCAGGTGATCTTCGGACCAGGGCTCCTTGGCCACGCCGAGGATCCGGCAGTCGAGGCGGTCGGCCGTTTCGAGGCGGTAGAGCGCCCGAAAGGTCATCTTCTTGGCGAGGTCCCCGGTGATCCCGAAGATGACCAGGACGTCGGCTGGCTTCGGCGTGGACCTGCTCATGTGAGACGCGCCCCCCGTGCCGTGGACACGCTCTGAGCGGATCCCGACCTGGGCAGTGAAGGCGGAGTCCAACGTCGTTGCCCCGACAAGGCGTGGAAGGCGGATCGGCCGCCCGCTTCGTGGCAGCGGATCCCGCCGCCCACTTCGACGACGATGACTCGCTGGTCGTCGTAGGTGATCTCGACCTGGCGGCCCGACGGGCAGGTGTCCAACGTTGCTCCTTTGCTCCTGGGCGTCTTTCGAGCACGGCGCTCGGGGTCAGCGCCGCCAGGGTCTGGAGCAACGAGGTCGTCGACTGGGCCACAAAGCCCAGCCAGAACTACTGTGCACCGGCCTACTACCCGTGGTGAAGCGATGCAAACCGGACTCCGGCTTCTGGTGAAAGAGAGTTGAGGTCACGCCGAGCATCGTCTCCTCCGTTCTCCTGGCGACACCCGGTGGCTACAACGGTCCCGAGTGAGCTCCCGGCCCCGCTGTTGCACTCCCGGTCGGTGGGGACGTACCTCCACTGGCGTGGCCCTCGGGCGTCGAGCGGTAGGTGCGGTAGTAGTCCTTCCACACCAGACGATGGACCGGGATCCATCGAGGGAGGTCCCGGAGGCCCGGGATGAAGGGAACGAGGACCAGCCCGAAAGAGAGGGCCGTCATGATGGCGATGACCTCCACGTCCCCGTTGTGAGAGGTGGACATGGGGGGGATCTGGTACCACATGACGTAGAGCCACAACCAAGGCTGTCCGGGCCACGACCCCGTCTCGTTCATCATGCCCCACTGATGGCTTTGCATCTTTTGGGCGGTGACGATCTTGTTCCAGTAGCTCGATGGCTGGGCCACCGCCGAGTCGCCGATGAAGAGGAGAGGGTTGGTGTAGTTCGTCGCGTAGAAGGCCGAGTGGGCGACCAGCTGGGCGTCGAGGCCACCGGATCGGGCCATCGACAGAAAGCCCGCCAGCATGGTCCCGACCGGCCCGTAGTCGCCTGGTGGTACCTCCAATTGCGAATCGACCATCGTCGCCTTGGACAGTGCACGGCCATAGGCCTGATCCCACGATCGACGGGTCTGTTGGTCCGCGCTGGCGTAGCGCACGAGGGCTGCTCTCAGCACCGGTTGACCGGATACGGTGCCCAGTGGATCGATCACGAAGTCCTTGGCCGGGTCGATCGGGTCGGTCACCCCGATGGCCCGCTGGATCGACACCCCGTAGATATCCTGCACCGAGCCCGACCCGTGGTTGTAGGGCGGTCCGTAGGTGGCGGAGGTGCTGGTCCCCTCGAGCTCGGACAGAGCGATCTGGGTGAACCCGATCGGCTGGGCCGACGACCACGCCTGGAGAGTGACCGGCGGCACGTCGGGCGAGGAGAACAAGATGGCCAGGATCGCCACGAGGAACACCACCACGACCAGAGCGATGGTGCCCTCCTTCAAGATGTCGTACCGGCGGTGTGGCCCTTTCCACGGGGCGGCCTCGGCCTCACGGTGTAATGCACGCTTCTGGCGGGGGCTCAGTGGGCCAGTCGTCCCGTCGGGTTGGCCCGAGCTGGCGCTCGATCCGCTCACGACCCTCCCCCCGAGGCCGTGGCGTCTTCCATGGTCAATCCCGCATCGGACGAGTCCGGAGAGCCAGGCGAGGATCTTGCTGTGCTCGAAACGGCACCGCTCGAAGCAGCCCCTTCAGGTCCGCCGAGATGCTCGGGCAGAGCTTCGATGGGGGGCGCCACCCCTCGCAACCGCACCATCACGATGTGTACGACCACGACGAGGCCGATCACCAGCGGCATGACGACGATGTGCAGCATCAATGCCTGGCCGAAGTTCATCGTGTTGAAGAAGGCCCCGATCCCCGCACCGTTCATCGCGTCCTTGGCCTCGAAGGCGATCCACTGGGAATCGAAGTTGGTCTGCGAAATGTACCCGGTGAAGCCCTCGAAGACCGAGACGAGGAAGGCGATCGCCCCGGTCATCCAGGTGAGCTGACGCTTCCCACGCCACGAGGCCATCCAGAACTTCCCCCACAGGTGGATGGCCATGAACCCGAAGAAGCACTCCACGCTCCACAGATGCAACGAGTTGACGAACAGCCCTACCGAGCTGATGTGCCACCACACTGGACCCTCGAGTGCCAGCACCGTTCCCGAGGCGATGACGACGGTGAGGGACATGAGGGTGAGCACCCCGAAGACGTAGATCCACGACGCCACGTAGGCCGGTTGGCTGTCCGGCAGCATCTTGTCCGGGGGGAGATAGCGAAGCCATGCCTTACGGATCTTCGCCGTCCATAGGCCGGACTCGTCTTCGTCCGGCACATCATGCCCGACAGCGCCAGACGCCGCCCCGACAGCGCCAGACGCCGTAGCAAGAGCGGCGACCGGAGCGCCGTCAGGCGCGTTATTGGTGACTCGGCTGCGATGGGCTCGCCGGCTGTGGACGAACGGTAGGGTCAGCGCCAGGACGAACACGATCAACATGGCGACGATGACCAGGAGGTTTGCCAGCGAAAGGAGGATGAACCCCCAGTGGATGTAGTGACCGGGGGGGTTCAGATTGATGACCGAGCCGAGAAGTGGAGCAACGCCTGCAGGGGGGCTCACCGGCTCACCGCTGCGAGTACTCGCTGATCAGCCGATGTCGCTTCGCGGAGAGGCGAGCACGTTCCACTGACCACCAGATGGGCTGCGCCCGGGCAATGTGCTCGGGCCGTGCCCATACCTAGGATCTCCTGTCGCATCGGTAACTGCGCTCCTTGCCGCTCATGTGGGTTGTCCAATCCGCGTTCTCGCAGGATCCGATCACGTCTCGAGTGGTGATGTACGAGCGGCCGGCCGCAACGGTCATCGCACAAACCTGAGTGGCTCTCCTGGTGATGCCAACTGCGGCCAGGGTCGCCCGACATAGAGCTCGGGGACCCGGTAGCTGTCCTCCGCCCAGACTGCGACCGTTCGTCGACCGGTCCACCCAAGGTCGGCCCGGTCCCGGCCGTGTGTGGCCCGGGCGAGGTCGGTGAAGACGAACTCCAGTGTCGTCGCACCGAGGAGGGGTGGCTCGCGAAAGTTGCCGGCGGTGTTGTCGTCGACCGGTTCGGTGTTGGTGAGCAGCTGGTGTTCGTCGTCGAAGCGGTACTGCCCGTCGGCCAAGCGGTTGGGCCAGGGGATGAGCGGAGCGCCAGGTCCCCTCGCCCATACACTCGATCGGGTAGGGGTCCAAGATGGGCCGATCATCGACCTCGTAGCAG
>DAHWPS010000043.1:0-5111 GCA_027342785.1 Acidimicrobiaceae bacterium | reverse complement strand
CCTTCACTGTGTGCAGTGTGACGTTGCCGGTGTTGGTCACCAAGAAGTCGTACTTGATGGTCTGGCCGACGGCGGTGACCGCAGCGGTTGTTGTCGCCGCTCGGGTCTTGGTGATCGAGAGCGCCGCTACTGGCAACGGGGTATTGGTCACCGTGCATGTGTACGACGCCGGTGTGGTGACCTTGACCGTCCAGGAGGGGGCGCTGGAGCTCCCCGTCGATGTGCTGGCAACCGACGTGCCACTGATGGTGTTCTTGCAGGTGAGGGTCGCCGTGTAGTCGGTGATGGGGTCCGGTGACCCAGCCGCCATCACGTCGGTGATCGAGTAGGTGCTTCCTACACGCGTCGGGCCGGCCGGAGACGTGGCGGTCGTCTCCGTACCTGTCGTAGTGACCGAAGCAAGGGTGGTCCCTGTCTGGCCTTTCAAGTCGACGGTGAACTGGTCAGCAGGATTTACCCTTCCGGCGACGGACTTGGTGACCGTCATCGTCGGGCACAGGATGCTCGGACGCATCTGTGCGTCAAATGCCTCTTCTGGCTTGAAGCTTTTGACTTCGACGACGATCGTGTTCGGTCCCGTATGCCAGTCGTGATCTAACAGCAGCTTGGCAGCGTTTTTAGACTTGTATCCTTTGAAGTAATACGGTGTCGTTCCATTCGCCGGTGTTGTGGTTGTGCCAATTTTTGATTGCGGAAGCCCTGATGTGTATGTGCTCTGCGCAACTCCGTTGACGTACACCTGGGAGACGGAGTTGTCGGCGAGGTAGTCGATCGCGAGAGCGAAGCGTGTAGGAGCGGCGGTCGGGGACAATGTGAAGCGGTATCGGTAGTACCAATTGCCTGTTCCGCTTGTCTTGTGTGTGAGTGTTTGTTGGGAGATCCACTGAGCGTTTGTATAGGGGCTCGGTGCGTAGGCTGTGGGGGCAAGCCGACCGACGTAGGTGACCCCCCACGTGGCTGTGGCTGGCGGCGGTGAGTTCACTGTGTGTGTTGCCGGTGGAGGGAACATTCCAGCCACTTGCCAGTTCGGTGTGATCGCCTTTGTGGGCAGGATCTTCTTGGTTGTCTTGTCGTAGCCCGTGTTGAAGAGGTTCGGTGTGGACGTACAGGACATCACGGGTCCTATGGCGGCGGACACGGGGATGCTGAGTGTCGACTTCGGGCTTGTGACCGTGGTGCCTGTGGGTGTACCGGTTGCTTTGGCGACTGCAGAATCGGCGACTTTCTTCGCAGCGATGTCGGCTGTGCTCACCACGTAGCTCGCCGTGCAGGTCTCGCTTCCTCCTACGGCGAGAGAGGTGCTGGGACAAGTGGGACCGGTGGCGAGCGTTTCGCCCGCCACCGACTGGGTATCGGTGACCTTCACTGTCTTGAGTGGCACTGAGCCGGTGTTCTTCACCGAAAACTGGTAGTGAATGGTCTGTCCGGCGGTCGTAACGGGTGTCGATGTGGCCTGGGTCTTTGCGACCGTGACGTGGGGTCCTGCGACAACCGGGGTGTCGGTGAACGTGCACACCACGACGGCGCCGTAGCTGGTTGTCGACGCCGGAAATTGTAGTTTTACGCTGCTCCCTGTCCCGCTCGCGATGACCGTTGTGTTGCTTCGACACGAGTAGGCAACGTCATAGTTGCCGAGTGTCGTCCCCGTACCCGTAGCGGCCACCTGCGAGACCGTGTATGTGTCGGTCGGCAGGGCGAGCACCGGGCCTGCGATCTCCGACGCTCCTGTTTGCAAACCGGTCGAGCTACCCGACGTCGTCCCGGTATTGCCCTTCGAGATACCGTCTCCTGTCACCTTCACGGTGAACTGGTTTGTGGCGCCGTGCCGTCCGGCGATGTTCACCTCTCCGGTGACCGTTCCTGGGTAGGAGCAGCTCGCGAGGTCCGTCGGGACTGCCCGCGTGGCCAGTCCGGTCTCCGCAATGGTCGCAGCCACGGAACCGTTGGGATTCACCTTCACCAACTTCTTTGTCGTCGGTGTCTGGAGGTACACGTAGCCGTTGACGTTCAGCGCAATGCCGTCGAACTCGAATGTTGCCGTAATTGCGGCGATCTCCGTAGCGTTCAAAGCCTGGGTCCCTGCGACCGCAGGAATGGGGACGTCGACCCGGAAGACCTGTCCATTCGCTGTCTTGCCGACGCTGGCAACGAAGTACAGATTCCCCTTCCCGTCGAAGGCCAGGTCGCCATCGGCGAAGGCGCCGGCAGAAGTCGTTGGTACCGTGATCGTGCCGACCTCGCCGATCGCGGCATCGGTGGCAGCGTTGAACGCGAACAGTAGGAAGGTTCCTGTCGTGTTGAACCCTCCGTAGTAGAAGAGGTCATTGACTGGGTCCACACCTCCGGCGACCACATATGTCAGGCCGGCAGCCGAGACTGTGTAGTGGGTTTTCGTCCCGGTTGTGGCGACGTACTGGTAGATGCGCGTCTTTGTTCCTGTGACGGTTTCGTTGACGACAAGGGCCTTGGTGCCCCCTGTCGTGATGCCCAGCCCGTTGAAATCCGCTGTGGCCAGTGTGAACTTGGTCACCTTGGTGTTGGCGCCCGTCGTGCTCGATACCGAGTAGAGGTTTCCCTTTGTGTCCAGGTTGTACAAGTTGCCGGTCGCGCACGACAGCGGACCAACGGCTTGAGGGGCGACGACGGCTTGAGTCGTAGAGGCGGCCGCATCCATGGCGCCTCCCGCCAGGATGGCCGTTGGAGCGACCGAGAGACCCGCCAAGGCGACCGCGGCGATCGACACGGGCAGACGTCGGTACAGGCCCCCTTGGCGCGAGCGAACGTGCTTCACGAGCTTTGGAGGTCTGTCGCCGACCGCCCAAGGGCGGGACTGAAGCCTTTCGCACCGTCCCAGTGCGGCCACCCCATCAGGACACCCCACGCAAGACGCAGAGCATGCCGGCGACGGTTGCAAACTCCTGTCGCGCCGTCCAGCGGGCGGTCGCGCCGGGCTGGACAGTCACCGACGTGGTGGCGTAGTCGAGCACCGTTGCTCTTGGCGTCGTGAAAACCACGGTGATGTCGTATGTGACCGGGCTGGACCCCGGATCGGTCGCGGTGCCGGACGCCTCCCATCCCCCCGTCGTAGCGTGACAGGCCGTGATCTCGACGTCCTTGTGGAGGGTCACATCGTTGGGGATTGTGGCGGGCAGGGGGTGCTGTTCGGGAATGGTCGTCGTAGAATTGCGGGCATTCACCGACGGCTGGACAGCAGTCGCGGGAGGCGTCGAGGTCGACGACGTCGCGCAGCCCGAGAGCAGCACCATCAGAACTCCCCCGAGCACCCCAGCCAGAAGGCCGAATGGCCTGCGTGGCATGCTCGAAGAGCGAGCGCGTGGGGAAGAGGGTCGACCCGACCTTGACCACCCGAGGGTCGACGACCTCGACGCCCGCCGCTGCATCGCGCCCTCCCTGTCCGGCCCTGCTCCGCCGGGCTCCGCCATTACAATCACCGCACTGATAGCATGACAGACATGCGGGTGCAAGAGCGTTGTCGTTCGGTTGCATCCGGGTTATTTCAAAAAGCCGCGACACTCCTGAAGTGATGGCGCGGCAGGCGGTGTGTCGTCGTCCGTGTGGCGGGACTCGTGGGCTCGCTACCGCGAGGGGACCCCGATAGTTGAGCCACTCGCTACGCGAGATGATGTTCCCGCCGGTGGAGCCAGGCCCCGACGAGCTCGACCGGCGTGAGCCCGCCATGGATACTTTGGGTCCGTTCGCGTTGGAGTCGGCTCGGCAGTCTTCGATGATCCCCTTCGCTTCGAGCAATTGAGTAATAGGGCCATGGGTCGAACACGTGGCCGTTCACCGGCTCATCGTTGAGACGCCCGTTGAGCGAGTCGATGCAGGCGCGCTGCCACGGTGGCCCGGGATCGATGACGAGAGTCCCGGGGCGGAAGAACCGGCACCAATCAGCAACGGCGTGGGCGATGGGCTCGGCCCGTTGCCGAAGCGGACACAGGCGGGAGCACCCCGGACGGCCTTTCGCTTCTGCTCTGGGGTCAACATTTTCCCGGTTCAAATCCTTGAGCGACCCAATGCCGACGGACTGCTCGGCAATCGCACACTCCACAGCTTCATTGCGATCCCGATCACGAACGCGATCGCGTGGCGCAGCAGACATCATCGGGAACGCCCGCCGGTCACCCGATCTCGGGAACGCCCGCCCGGTGCTCAGTCCCAGATCTGCTCACCCAATCGGAGCAACCCGGCCATGTCGTAGATGTCGGACTCGAAGAACGGCACCGAGGCCAGCACTTCGGGGGCCGAGCCCAGCTCGGCCTGCTGCTCGGCTTCCCGCCGGGCTACCACGCCGAAGTGCAAGAAGCTCTCGGCCACCTCCTCGAGGACCCGGGCCGTCTGGGCGGTATCGGTCGGCAGCGCGGCGGCCAGCTCCCCGGCCCGTTCGGCCAGGGCCTGGGCAACGCGCCCGGTTGCCGGATCCCGGAAGTAGGCGGGGAGGACCTTGTTGAGGACCACCGCGCCGAGGTGCAGGTGCCGGCTCACCAGCTCGGAAGCGAAGAACTCGGCCTCGCGCACCGGCGTGGCCTCGAGGGTCGACACCACCATGAACGTGGTCCTGCGGTCCGACAGCAGGCGCGTGACCGCGCCGGCGCGCTCGACGAACCCGTCGTACATGGACTGGAACAGGATGAAGAACTCGGAGATGTCGGCGAGGAACTGGGTCCCGAGGATCCTGTCGGCTACCTGATAGAAGGGCTTGGTGGCCAGGTTCACCAGCCGCGAGCGGTAGGGGACGATGAGCCAGCGCAACAGGCGGCTGGAAAAGAAGTCGGCCATGCGCTCGGGAGCGTCCAGGAAGTCCAGCGCGTTGCGGGTGGGCGGGGTATCCACCACGATCAGGTCGTAGGCACCCTCGCTGTGGAGCTCGTAGAGGCGTTCCATGGCGATGTAGTCGTGGCTCTGGACGAAGCGCCCCGAGATGTTCTGGTACAAGGCGTTGGAGAGGATCTTGTCCCGGGTCTCGTCGTCGGGTGCATGGCGACGGACCAAGTCGTCCCAGCTCTGCTTGGTGTCGAGCATCGCCGCCCACAGCTCGCCTCGGGGGGTGACGCCCGCAGACTCGAACACCTCGGGCGGGATCCGTCGCT
>DAHWPS010000022.1:0-3419 GCA_027342785.1 Acidimicrobiaceae bacterium | reverse complement strand
CCTGGAGTTGCTGGACACCCAGATCGTGATGGTCAAGGAGGCTGCGACGTTGGTCAGGCAGAAGGGATGGCGGGTTCGTGCCGCCGTCGGCTCGTTGGCCACCGCTGCCGCCCTGGTCGTCGCCGGTATACTCACTCCAATTGGAGGTCGCTTGCATGCCTGACGACAAGGTGCCTCAAAACGCACCAGTCTCGCAACCGGCGAAGAGCCGGCCTGACCCGCCTCCCTTTCGGCCGAACAAGGATCTCATCGGCTATATCGAGAAGGGCCAGAAGCCGCCCGTTCGGCCGGCTTCGCCGTCCGAGAAGCGATAGCCACCGCTTGCCCTGAGGGCTTCGTAGCAGGTCCTATCGGCCGGCGGTAGGTTGCCGTCCCCTTGGTCGCAGGGTGACGCCGGCGTCCTTCAAGGCACGCCGCACCGTGCTCGGCGCTACCCACAGCTCGGCAGCTACCCAGTACGCAGATCGCCCTTCGGCGTAGAGCTTCACGGCCCTTTCGACGTCGTCCTGTCGGAGCGCCCGGCGGTCCCGCTTGGGGACCCCATGGCGCCTGACGTGCCCGAGGACAGTCGTCCGGTTGATTTGGAACGATGCGGCCAGCTCCTCCACGGGGATACCCTGGCGGTAGGCCGCGACCAGCTCGGTCACCTCGTCGGGTCCGAGGCGTCGCTGGATTGGGAGAGTGGCAACGAGAGGGGCGGTCGGGTGGACAGGCGGTTCGCCTGGGCTCGGCCGTAGCACGGTCCCCAGCGGCGGCAGCTGGAGCACCGGGCCGTCTACCTGCGCAAACGCGCTACTCCGGGCCGTAGAAGGTGGTCTTGTACTGTGACAAGGTAAGACCACCACGTCACGAGGGGCCGCGCGGTGAGGTGGCTCGGTGGGGGCGATCGTCAGGAGTCGCGGTCGGCCATGAGGCGCAGAACGCGGGGATCCGTGATCGCCCACACACTGACCACCGAGACGTATCCTCGTCACATCGGCCCGTGTTCCGACCCTGAGAGCCGCACTGGCGCGTGGACCAGCGCCAGTCATCACGTCGATCATGCGATCGATGTCGACGCCCTGGGCATGTCTCTTTCTCCGTCCAGATCGTGTGGTGCCTCGGCGTTGGAGAGCTGCTGTCCGAGGAGCCGGCGCCCGCCTGGGTGGTGATCAGCAGGTGCTACGACAACATCCGGCGTTCCTCGGTGTCGTGGTAGTGGCGCTGTGGCTCGCCGTGGCCTTGGTCACCCTGCCCGCCACGCTGCGGCTCAGCTCGGTGGAGACCGACAGGTTTTCTTCTCTGCTACCCGCGGGCGCACCGTCGACCGAGGCACTGCGACTCCTGCGCGACGTCGAAGGAGGTCATCGCAGCGAGGCGCTCGTGGTCCTCCGGTCCGTTCACCGTGGACTGGCGGCGCAGGCAGCTGCGACGTGGCGGGAGCTCGAGGATGCGCATGTGCGGGGTGTCACTGCCCTTAGTCGACCGGTCATATCCACGGATCGCATGGTTGCTGTCCTGGCGGCAACGATCACAGGTGGGGAGCCGACCGATCTCAGGGTCGTCCAGCGCCTTCGCGTCATCGCCTCCGCCTCGAGCCGTGTGTCACCTGGTGTCAGGGTGGGTGTCACCGGGCCTGCAGCCTTCGAGACCGACCTCTTGGGTTCCCTTGCCGGCGTGGACACGACGCTTGTCGTGGCAACCGCCTTGCTCGTGACCGTCCTGCTGATCGTCAACTATCGCAGCCCGGTGGCGTGGCTTCTCCCGCTCGCTGCCGTCGGCTTTGCCGAGCTGCTTGGGAACGCGGCGACCTATCTCGTCGCACACGTGGTGGTGGTGACGGGGGAGAGCACTGGGTTGCTCACGGTCCTCGTCTTCGGCGTGGGGACGGACTACGCACTGCTTCTCACCTCGCGCTACAGAGAAGAGCTCAGTAGAGGACGCAGCGATGCCGCGGCGCTTGCCCTGGCCTGGAGACGCGCCACCCCGGCCATCGGCGCCTCGGCGGTGACGGTGATCGCGGGTCTGGCATGCCTGCTGCTCGCCAAGGACGGCGTGACGCACGGCTTTGCGCTCGTGGGCATGCTCGGAGTCGCCTCGACGCTCGTGGCGATGCTGACCGCCTATCCCGCGATGCTTCTCGCCGCCGGACGGAGGATCTTCTGGCCGGTCGTGCCCGGCGATCCCGCACGTCCGGTGCCGGGCCGCATGTGGCGCGCGATCGGCAAGGGAGTGGTTCGGCACCCGAAGGTGGTGTGGATGGGGGGGATCTCAGTTCTCGCGCTCATGGCACTCGGGATCACCCAGCTGAACATCCACGTGACCACGGTGAACGACTTGCCGGGGTCTGCGCCATCCGTCGAGGGGATGCGCCTTCTGTCAGGAGGCTTCCCCGAGGGCATCACCGCGCCGGCATTCGTCGTTGTCCGGACGAAGATCGCCGTTCCTGCCGCGCTCCGCGCCGCTCGGCGTTCTCCAGGGGTGCTCAGCGTGGGCCGTCCGACGAGCCGGGGGAAGCTCTCGGCCTTCGACGTGGTGTTCAGTGCGCCACCACTCGGTGAAGGAGGAATCGCGCCGGTGCTCGCGCTCCGGGATCGCCTCGAGCGCTCCGTGGGGCCTGCGGCGCTCGTAGGGGGCCAGACTGCCCAGGACATCGACACTGCGAGGACCTCCGTACGCGATTTCTTCGTGGTGGGTCTGGCGGTGCTTGCCGTGACGGTCCTGGTGCTCGGGCTCTTGTTGCGCGCCCTGGCTGGCCCGTTCCTCGTCGCGGCCACTGTCGTCGCGTCCTACGGCGCTGTCCTGGGTTTGGTCGCGGCCCTCTCGGGGCCGGTCTTCCACTGGCCGGGGATCGATCCGAGTGTACCGGTCCTCGGTCTGGTCTTCCTGATGTCGCTCGGGGCTGACTACAACTTCTTCCTCATGTCTCGCGCGCGTGAGGAGCTCACCCGGGACGAGATGGGCGCGGTCGAACGAGCGGTCGCAGCGACGGGTGTGGTCCTCAGCGCGGCAGGGTTGATCCTCGCAGGGACCTTCGCAGCGCTCCTCGTCTCGCCGCTCATTCCCACGAGGGAGATCGGCGTGGTGGTGGCTGCCGGGGTCCTCCTTGACGCGTTGTTCGTACGCAGTGTGGTCCTGCCGGCCCTCGTTGCCGACACCGGAAAGAGGTTCTGGTGGCCGACCCGGGCCGGTAGCCGGTAGACCGCTCGGAGCCGATGGAGCGGGGCTCTGGTGAGAGCCCCGCTCCATGAGCGGGCTAGACCACCCGCACGTTCTGTGCCTCGGGACCTTTCCGTCCCTGGGCCAGGTCGAATTCGACCTGCTGACCCTCCTCGAGGCTCTTGTACCCTTCACCCACCACGTTGGAGTAGTGGACGAAGACGTCCTTCCCCCCGCTGGTCGGGGTGATGAACCCGAACCCTTTTTCGCTGTTGAAGAAC
>DAHWPS010000011.1:0-2278 GCA_027342785.1 Acidimicrobiaceae bacterium | reverse complement strand
CCCACCTCGAGTGCCTTCCGGTCCGACGCGATCACATCACAAGTATAGCGTACAGGTGTTCGCATGTGGGATTTCGTGGGTCCCACCAGCGCGACCTATTGGGCTACGCGCCCTTACGGCGTACTGGGCGACAACGCCGACGTGCTGCCCGAGTTGCCAGACCGGTCGTTCCAGCTCATCTAAATCGACCCAGCGTTCAACACTGGGAAGGTCCAGCAACGCCTGATGCTCCAAACCCGCCGGTCCGAGAATGGTGATCGCGTGGGCTTTGGCGGTCGAAGCTACGTGACCGTCGAGACCGGCCGGAAGTCCTACGAGGACGAATTCGATGACTACCTCGGCTTCATCGCAACCATTCAGGTCCCAGACACCGGACGCGCCGACGAACGAGGCGGCTGAAGGTGTTCACTCTGACGCTCTGGGGACGGCTGGAACGACAGGTGAGGCTCACACCTTACTGGACAGCGCAACCGGCCCGATCGCCTTCCCACTATGGTATCGTTAGTGGTACACTCGCGCTGTGAGTGGGACGTACCAGGTGACGATGGGTGATCGGGGCAGGCTAGTCATCCCTGCCGAAGTCCGCGCCCGTGCCGGGCTTGGCGAAGGTACGCCCCTCGTGCTGTTCGAGACCTCGGCGGGCCTCGTCCTTGTCACGCGTGCGCAGTTGCGTGACCGCGTTCGTGCAGACCTGGCCGGGCTGGACCTCGTAGGAGAGCTGCTTGCCGAGCGCCGCTCGGAAGCAGCTGCCGAGGACGTGGCGTAGCCGTCTGCGACATGGGGTGAACGTCTTCGACGCTTCGGCGCTACTGGCCTATCTCCAAGGCGAGGACGGCTCGGCAGTGGTCGAGACTGCCCTCGAAGCGGGAGGGCTCTGCGGTGCGGCGAACTGGTCCGAGGTCGCCCAGAAGCTCCGTAGCCATGATCGGAACTGGGCCCTTTCCCGCTCGCTCCTGCTCAGTTACGGCCTCGTCATCGAGCCTGTGACCGTTGAAGACGCCGAAGCGGCAGCGAGGAGTTGGCAATCGGGCCGAGGGCTGTCGCTGGCCGACCGGCTCTGCCTTGCACTCGGTGACCGCTTGGACGTGCCGGTCCTCACGGCTGACCGGGCATGGGGCGCTGCTGGCCGCATACAGCAAATCCGCTGACTATCGCGCCGCAGGAGGACGAGCGAGTCGTGGATGCCGCGACCAGAAAAGACCAGGACCGGCCGCGTGAACGACACCAAAGGCGCGGTGACAGTGGCACCCGGAACAACCAGAGACGACGCGATCCCGGACCCGCACAACACACCCATGCCTACGAAGGCCGGTGACACACGAGCGAACCCGCCTGCTGCCGGCGCCACGATGCTCTCACGTAGGGCCACCTGGCGGGCCTCGTGGTAGTCGTAGAGTCCCGAGCCCAACCCTGACCCTGCGCCTTTCGACCCTAGCTGTGGTGCGGGGTCGGGGTCCGGGTCGTGATCCGAGCTGGTCCGGGTCCGGGTCGAGCCGGCGGCGCTCGTGGTCGCGGGCGGACGGTACGTCCGCCGCCGGGCTGGTCGCTGCATGCGCCAGGCTTCCCCTCGGGGGTCGCGCCGGGCATTCCATGTACTCCTCCGCAACAATCGGCGCGCCCACACCGACGCGAAGACCGAGATCGTCGAGACGAGCGTGAAGCGAACCCGGACCGCTTCGCCGAGTTGTATACACAGGTGAGGCGATCTCAGAGATAAGGCGCGAGGGGAAAGACCTCGCCCGGTTCCTGGTGTTGGGCGCCGCGCAGGATGAGCATCCGCGGGGTCGTTGACGACGCTCACGGTGCTGACGGCAGATGGGCCCTGCAGTAGACGGGTGGAGCAGCGCTTCTACGCGCTACTTGCCACCCTCCAGGCACGACGGGCTCCCTGGCGGGTAGCCACCTACTACCTCGCCAGGCAGCGCTCGATCGTGGACGAGGTGAACGAGGCGATGCTCTTTCAGGTCGCTGACCAGGTGATCGAGGTCGCCCACGCGCTAGATGACCTAGGAGCAAAGAGACGCCACGCCCGGTATCTCCTCGGGGCATCCTGTGCTTGGTGTCCAATTGCCTCGGTGTGCCCGGAGCGCACACGTGAGGATGCCTCTGGTCCAGCACAAGGCCCACCAGGGGTGGGTGGCGACGCGAGTTCTACCTGGCTCACATGAGCCAGGTAGAGCTTCCTTTGCCAGGAGGGATCGTGGAGGTGCTCACGGGATCCGGCTCGGGCCTCGTGGAGCGAGTGGGGAAGTACAGGGGGGAAGTGGAGCTGCCTGTG
>DAHWPS010000227.1:0-10310 GCA_027342785.1 Acidimicrobiaceae bacterium | reverse complement strand
CCACCAGCCGCCACACCGAGACCAGCCAACCCGGTCTTGATCGGGTGCGCGCGCATGGCATCCCACGCTGCACCGGCCCGGTCGGTGATGTGCGCTGTGGCGACTTGCCTGCGGGTGACCCCTTGCGCCTTCCGTTGTGCGCGGAGTGCGGACCGCTCATCGGCTGCCTGCTGGCGACGATCCCGAGCGGACGCCCGGAGGGCACCTGCGGCTGTGAGGGCACCCGCTGCACCGGCTAGACCACCCGCTGCACCCACTGCACCCACGCCACCGGCTACACCACCCGCTGCACCCGCTGCCCCCATGCCACCGGCTACACCGCCGGCCGCACCCACGCCGCCGGCCGCAGCGTCAGCGCCGCCGGCTGGTCCGAGTGCACGGTTTCCACCCGCTGTGGACGACATGGACGCAACTCGTGGCCCAGCCGCCCCGGTTCCACCGCCGACGGCGAAGCGGGAGTTGCCGGTTGAGGCCCGCCCCTTCTGGAGGGCTTTCCTCCCCCCACGCCTCAGGCTGTTCCACATGCCCTCTGCACCGATGGCTGAACCAGCTCCGATGGCTGCACCGGACGCTGCACCCGCCAGGGCTAGGCCGGAGTTCAGGTTGAACGGGGAGGGCGCCTTCAGGATCTTCTTGAAGAAGAAGTGGATCAAGAGGCCGGCGGCAATGGGGGAGAAGCCCGCCCACAGGATCGAGGCGATGCTGCCCACCCCGAGGAACCCGGACCCCGCGGTGGTGAGGAACCCGGTGATGATGGCCAGGAGAGAGAGGAGCACCTGCGCCCCAACGCTGAACAGGATCAGGGCGAGGATGTGCTTCACGAACGACATGGCCCGACGTGCCCCGTTACCGGGGAACATCGCCAGGACCAGCGGGATCGGGGTGAGCATGATCATCACGATCAGCGCGATCTTGGCGAGGATGATGGCCCCGGCGAGGACGCCGAAGATCGCCATTACGGGTAGGGAGACGATCGCGTAGATGATCGCCGTGGTGATGGCCGATGACGTGGCGTTGCCGTGGAAGTTGAGCAGGTAGTTCGCCACCGTCGGTTGGTTGGCGGCACCCGTGGCCTTCACGATGGCCGACCCGTCCGAGCCGGTCCACTCCAGCGCCGACTGGGCGGCAGAGAACTGACTCGTCGGCTCCGACGCCCACGCCGTACAGGTCGCCGGTGTCACCGACGATGTGTACGGCGTTCCTGACGGTGCGGTTCCGTTCTGGTACTCGGCGTTCGGATCCTGGACGGCTCCCCATGGGACAGGGACCGACCACCCCGTGCTGTTGGCCTCACACGCCGCCCATCCGACCAGTGAGCGGTCCACGTACTGGTTGTCGTCGGCGTTGTCGAGGAAGGCAAAGCTGGGTTGACCGTTCCTGATCCCGGACGAGAGGTCTGACGCCACGCTGGCGGGGATGACCGGGTCGTCCCCACTCCCGCCCAGGACCGGAAGCCCTGACCCGCCGAGCGTGTTGGCGAGCTGCACCCTTGGCGGCACCGACGCCTCGTCTTCGAGGAGGCGGCAGTAGTCCTCCTGACCGTAGGGGTTGTTGCCCCCGAACTGAGCGGTGATGTACGCCTGGAGCCCCGTCCTCATCCACATGGCGTTGAGTGACAGCGGAACCGAGGCTGCGAAGCGGCCGGTGGCCGATCCCCCGTAGGAGTTCTCGTACTGCGTGAGGAGGTAGTTGACGTAGCTCTGGCAACTGAGGGGGTTGTTGGCGTTGCCCGTCGGTGCCTGCATGATGCCGGCCTGGCTGGCGAGGGCGGCTGCCGGGAGTGACGCCAAACCACTGACGACCTGACTGGTCTGAGTGACGATCCATCCGGGGCTGAAGGTGCCGAAGGAAACGCCGCCGCCAGCCACGGTCCGCGTTTGCGTCGCGCCGTTCATCATGGCGAAGAAGATGCCGGCGACGATGACGGTCACCGCCAGCCGCTTTGCGGCGAGACGCCCCTTACCACGGGATGCCTGCCAGATGGCGGTGATCGCAACGAGGACGATGAGACCAGCAATGACACCCGATCTGTCCAGGGCGTGGCCGATCGCTGCGGCGGTGTGATCTGCCGTGGCGCCGATCGAGCTGGCAATGCAGGCGGACGAGGCCGTCTGGACCATGCCGGCTCCGGCTTGCCACATGGCATTCCCAGCCCCGAGGAGCGCAGACACGGTTCCCTGGCGCTCGATCTGCGGGATCGAGATGCCGAGGAGATCACCCGAGAGACGGGTGTGGAGGTCACTGCCGGCGTAGCCGCCCCATCGGTTGATCGGCAGGTCGTTGGAGCCTTGCGCCCCCGACGCCGCGTAGCTGGTCCCGCCGTTGCAGATGAATCCGGCGGTGGCGGTCAGCCCGTTACTGCTTCCGGCACCTTGCGGGGGGGTTATGCCGGCAGCGCTCGCCACACCCATCGGGACGGCGAGGAACGCCAACACCGCCAGGGCTAACACCGCCAGGGCACGCCCGAGGCGTCCCATCAGTCGTCCCACGCATGGACGGCATCGCGGTGGGCTTCGCCACTGCTCGCCCCGGCTACCTTGACCGGGGCCTTCTCGACGGCGAGGAGCATCTCGTCGAGGGAAGCCACCGGGCGGTGCGCACTCGACGAGATGATGGTGATGGCGCTGCCATGCAGTGGATCGAACTCCTCGCCGCAGACGAACCAGCGACCGTTGCTTGACCGCTTACGGTCCAGCAACGCCTGGTAGTTCCGCAGGCGCAGGCCGGAGCGTGACCTCCCCTCCACCAACACGAACACCGCCGCCAGGAAGGCCGGCAGGAGCACGATGGCGTACGACCCGACGAACGCCCAACCGATCAGTGTGATGACCAGTGCCGGACCGGCAGCGGCCAGCACCACCATGAACACCCGTGCGGGGATATCGAAGCCCTGGATGACCATGCGACGTTGGGCGCTGGCGTCCCTCGTCATGCCCGTGAGCGCGTAAACCGTGAGTTCGTTCATCGAGGTCTCCGAGGTGTGGCCAGCGTGTCCGGCGGCGGCGGGGTTGGTGCTACAGCCCGGCGATGCCGATGATGGCGTTGATGATCGCGTCGAGGATGAACAGGATCACCGGGATGATGAAGTTGGGGGCCGCGAGGATCCCGGCAATCAGCATCGTCCAGAGCAGCTTGGTGTGCCCCTGGCCTCCACCGCCCTTACGGCGCTCCCACAGGTAGGTGAGAACGCCACCGATGAGGAGGATGAGGCCGATCACACCGAGCAGCGTGGTGGTCTTGGACCCGAGAGTGGTGCTGAGGGTGCTCCACAGCGACCCCCAATAGGAGGCCAGGTCAACTGCCTTGGCGGCGCCGAGAAACATGTCCGGTCCTTTCGTGGATGTGGTCCGCTATGAGAGATGCGTCGGATTCGGTTACGCCGGTGCGGCGAGGAGCCGGGCCCGGACCGTGTCGTCGTCGTTGATGATTCGCTCGAAACTCCCTTCTGAGAGGTCCCATCCGTCGAACGCCATCTGGCGCACGGCTGGGTGGGGGTCGCGGCTCACCACCTCGGCGACGCCGGGCCGAAAGGATCTCGCCATCGAGCGGCGGGTCTCCACCGGGTAGAGCGTCGGGTCGAGGAGCTCCATCACCTCGGAGTGCGTGGTCGAGAGGTCGAGCGTTCGCTCCATGCCGGGCAGGGTGAGCTGTTCCCAGCGAGGCTCGTCGAGGTCGAGGTCGGCCTCGGGGCGTCGCCTCGCTGCAAACTGGCCACCGGCTGGCGTGCCTCTCGGGCGTCGGGCCCTTTCGTCTCCTGCATTCATCGAGATCCTCCGGCTCTGGATGCGCTCGACGGCTTGCGGTCTGTTGCTGCGGCCACGGCGGCATCCCACAGTTGGTCCGTGTGCTGACCGGCGCGGAGAAGGATTCCGACGACCGCTTCACGCCCGGTGCCGTCGAGCGCATCGCCACCGAACGGCCGGAAGAGCATCGCGTCCTCCTCCGGAGAGCTCTGCCCTGCGTTCCATCGACGAGCGACCGCACGGGCGCCACCGGCGGCGGACATGGCCTTGCGGTCCCTCGATGCGGTCGCTATCGAGAGCGCCCGCACTGTGTGTGGGGCGCCTGCACCATCCGCCAGTGCATCCCAGGCGATGTTCCGAGCAGCCCACGTCCCGGCTCGCCCACCGGCCGCAATGGTCTCCTCGGCCCTGTCTCCGAGTGAACCGGGGGCGAAGTCCCTCGGTTCAGCCTCCGCCACCGCCACCTTCCCCATCACCGCCGGGTCGGCGTCGAGACTCCCGACGACGGGGCGGCGGTGGAAGCCCTCGGGCGCGCGCCGGCCGGGCGGCTGAGCCATGCGGATCGACTCGGCGATCTCGTCCTGCTCGGTGATGGTGAGGTGCCGCCCGGTCCGCTGTTCCAGGTCGGCACACTCGCTTCGCCAGATGGCACTGGCAGAGCGGACCTCGGACCGCTGGGACTCACGGCTGGCGAGTGTGTGCCGCGCAGTGGTGTGGATGAAGGCCCTCAACGACCGGATGTCGCTCGACTCACCCCGACCCATGCGCGCCACGACGGCAACCAGGACGTCCTGCGCCAGCTCGTCGGTCGCTTCCCTCCCGCGTCTGTTGGCGACGAGGTAGGCGGCCGACCTCGTCGCCTGTTCGAGGATCTCCGCCTCGAAGGCGCTGGTCGCACGGACGTCACGGATACGGCGCAACCGATTCGGCGCCTCATCGCGCCGGTCCGTGTCGAGGAGCGTGTCCGAGGACACCAGATCCGACTCCGGGCGTTGCGCTGCCGCGAACTGTCCACCGGCAGGCACACCCTTGCGGACCCTGTGGTATTCGGCGACCTTCACGCCGCCCTAGAGGGCGGCTCTCCTCGCCACCTGCGGGCGGCTTCCCGATCACGCGAAAGGGTCGTCCTCGTCGACGGGAGCGGGAGCTCTCGGCACCGGCACCGCGAACGGGTCGTCGTCGGGAACAGGGGCAGGCGAGGCGTCCGCCGGTGCCCCCCAGTCGAGGCCGTCCCCCCAGTCGTCGGTGGGCTCCTCGGGGGTGGTGTGGGGAGCGGCGTCTGGTCCGTCGTCGTCGGGCACGGGGGCAGGCGAGGCGTCCGCCGGTGTCCCCCAGTCGTCGGCCAGCTCCTCTGGGCCAGACGGTGCTGGCTCATCCGTGCCGTCCGTGCGGGCGTCCGCTGGCGCTCCCCAGTCGAGGCCGTCCCCCCAGTCGTCGGCCAGCTCCTCGGGGCCAGACGGTGCGGGCTCATCCGGGCCGCCGTCGAGCTCGGGCTGGGCTTCCGAGGTGGAGGATGCACCCCCATCGTCCAGCAGATCGTCCAAGGAGAACGAGAGCTCACCGACGTCGACGACCTCGTCTGTCGCCGGCCGACTCTGTCGGACCGGTGCGGTGAGGTCCATCTTGCGCTCGGGCGGGACTGGCTCCAGGCGCTTCGCCAGCTCCGCCGACAGGTCGGCCTGTGTGGCGAACCAGCACTGCACCACGACAGCGGCCGAGGAGAGTGGCTCCCACAGACCGCGCCCCTTGGGGATGTCGCCGGTGAGTGTTGGCGCGTCATCGAAGGCTCGTAGCGCCGACGCTCGGTCCCCAGAGCTGGCCTTACCGAGGAGGGTCCTCGCCATGTTCGTCTTCAGGTCCGACGAGCCGGGGATCGCTTCGAGCATCTTCGCCGAGAGCTTCTGCGTACCGAGCACGAGCGTGACCAGTGCGGACCTTGCCTCCCTCGCCAGCTTGCCGGCAAAGATGCCGATGTCGGAGCGGTCCTTGTTGTCCCTGATGATCGCCTCGCGCTCCTCTTCCGCCTCCGGGTCGTCGGAAGCCTTCGGGACGGTGGACTGCCCCATGAGGGAGGTGAACTCGTCGATCAGCACGACCAGGTGGGGATAACGGACCCCCTCGGGGAGGTCCAGCCCCGATCCGACCCCGTGCTCGGTGTTGATGTCCTTGCGGCGGACCACCTCCGCGTACACGGCCTTCATGGCGTTGGCGGCCTCGGCGGGAGTCGAGACGAAGGCGTCGACGTAGGGTTCGACGAAACGGAAGTCGGCGCCACCCTTCACCGGGTCGATGACGACCAGGTGCGCCCCGGAGATGGCGAAGCCGTAGAGGAGTGCCTGGGCGAGAACGGACTTCCCTCCACCGGTCACCCCCGCCACCAGGATGTGCGGGCTCTCCAGTGGGTCGAAGGCAACGGGCTCCCCCTCGACACCGGTTGCGAAGGGGATGCCCCGACCGCGCAGGGCGTCGGCGGCTGCGAAGTCGAAACCAACCCGTGCGGGGAGCGGGTTCCCGACCGAGGCCAAGAGGCGGACGGCGGACGCCCCGTGCGGACTCTCCCGCAGGTCGACGAAGGTGTTGTTCGTCGAAGCCCTCAGCTTCGCAAGTGCACCCTTGACTCTCGGCACGTCAACCCCCGAGGGGAGGTTGAAGTCGAGCACGGCCACCTCTTCGTTGTGCGGCAACTTGCTGACGGCGGTGAGCTCCGGTAGCAGGCCGCCGGACCCGATGACCCCGGCGTCCGACCACGCCTTCTCCCAGTCGAGCCCGGTGAGGCGGAGCCCGTCTCGCTCTCTGTCGACGAGGAGTGCCTGGTCCGGCTCGGAGCCGGCGAAGATCACGCACCCGTCGTCTGCGGGGCCGACCCTCAGCCATGCCACACCGAGTGCCTGCCGCAGGCGTTCGGCCCGGCTGTGGACGTCGGCGAGCGTCGCACCTCCGTAGAGGCGGAGCGTCAGCTCCCACACCTGGGGGCCGGACGCCATGAGGTGACGTGTGGAGACGATCTCCGGGCGGGGCAGCTTGGCGGCGTCGAACGCAGCATTCAGGAGCCCGGCCAGCACCCAGTCGGCCGCATCACACGGGGCGAGGTCGGCCGGAGTCGGTGGGACAGGGGTGTTCGACCACAGGACGGCGAACGCTTGCGGGTGGCGCTCCCCACGCCGCTGCCCCTTCGCCGGCCAGCCCGTGATGGCGACGAACGGGGCGGCACCGATCGAGGCCGCCAGTTTCGGTTCCAGCCCACTGAACTCTGCGGGGTCGACCCCTTTGCGGGTGACGAAGGCTTGTCGGTGCACGATCGTGCCGTCTGGCAGGGTTGCCTCACGGTAGGTGGAGGGGTTCGGGCTCGGTGGGTTCGCATCCGACTTGAGCGTGGTCGACCACCGGGCGTTCCAGACGTCCTCACTCGCAATGTTCTCCATGTCCTTCGCAGTGCCAGGGTCATCGAACGTGGCCTGCGGGACCCCGCCGGCACCGGTGAGGGCCCCGGCGTAGACGATGTCCGCGCGGTGGTCGACCAGCACCTCCGAGCCGAACGCCTGGGAGAGCGAGTCGACCAGCGGCCGGATCTCGTTGAGGGAGGGGCCATCCGGCCAGGCCCATT
Organism: Acidimicrobiaceae bacterium; assembly: GCA_027342785.1. GTDB lineage: Bacteria > Actinomycetota > Acidimicrobiia > Acidimicrobiales > RAAP-2 > JAJYWF01. Next base: position 2,963 of record DAHWPS010000227.1, on the reverse strand, counting down.
GCGTCGCCCAGGCGCTCGTTGCCGACTCCTCGGTGCTGAACCGTTCGACGCCGAGTGGGACGGGGCGCCCGTAGCCCTGCGGTTCGAGTGCCCACACCATCGCACAGTGGGCCAAGAGCTCGGCCGTTGCGTCGTCCATTCCAGTCGAAGGCCCGGAGAAGGAGGGGATGGCGGCGGCCGGCCACGCGGCGACCCGGAAGTTGAGCGGGTGGCGCGTACCCGGGGTGGGACCGTTCGGGCCGTCGTCGGGGCATTCGAGCACGGCGATCTTGGTGCCAGACCCCATCGCCGGAGCGATCTTCGGGCCGAGCGCCCAGAACGACATCGCCCCTTGGTGAGGAGGAGCGGCGAACGTGTCCACGACTGCCGGGCCGACGGTCTCGTGGGCGATGAGGACGGGGGCTGGGTCGAACTTCAGCCCGGCCCAGCGTGGCGCCCACTCCTTGCGAGCCTTCACCACGTCGGACCACGCATCGAGCGCCCTCTTCTTCCAAGGGCTCGCCACCGCCAGGAGTGCGCCAGCCACCGCGCAGGCGAGGTAGAGGGTGAGCGACCCGGGGACGAGGTAGTGCGGGTGGTGGGCGGCAACACCGATGGAGACGCCGGCCAGGGCCGCGCCGGCCACCCCCCCGATGCCGGCAGAGGCGACGATCGACGCTGGCTTCTCCTTCGCCAGCGTGAGGAGCGAGTCCACCCTGGTGCCCGGGTGGTCAGATCCGGCGACTCGTCGCCGCGCAGCGGGGACCTCGACTGCGACGATGAAGGCGGCGGCGGCATTCGCGAGCCTGGCGTCGGTGAGAGGGAAGTGGCTGAGAGCCTTGACCGCGTGGATGGCGGTCAAGTCGATGGGGAGGCACCAGCCGAGCGCTGCTGCGGTCACCGCACCGAGCCAGGCCCCGAGGATGGGCCAGCCCGGGAGCCAGTCGCCGTTCGGCATGATGAGGTGGGTGCGGAGGTCGCTCCAGACCCGCCACGATGCCATCTTCTCTTCCTCGGCGTCATTGGCTGGGGTCGGGTACCCGGAGGAGTCCTTCCGACCGGAGTAGGTGGCGGGCACGGCGCTGAACGCCGAGACGACGAGCCCGAGCCAGATGATGGGTACGCCGGGCCATCCGAGGGCGATGGCGACCGCTGCACCGATCACAGCGATGGCCATGACCACCGGCGCGATGGAAGTGGCCGGCGCCTGGTTGGATGGGCGTCTGCGGGACATCGGCGGCCTAGAAGTCGTCCGAGCGGTACGAACCAGTCGCACGACCGGTGTGCGACTGAGCGCTGGACACCAAGCAGGCGAGTCTGGAGACGATTGCCTCGTCGGCGGGGGCCCTCCCGAACATACGTGGCGCGATGGTGGCGAACCGGGCTGCCGAGATGGCGGTAGCGGAGACCGGCCGGTAGAACCGCACGCCGCACTTGGCACCGTCGGAGCCCGGCCAGATGATGATGATGGGCTTCTGTATCTGGCACTGGACCCCGGTGTTGCGGAGGCACCCGCGCAGGTAGTTCACTGCCATCTCCATCGTCTTCTTGTCGGTGTGCGGCACCGACGAGAGGCCGCGGCGGGTGTGGCCCGAGAGAGTCCAGTAGACCCCGGCCTTCCAGACCTTGGTGTCGAGGATCCAGACCTTACGGCCAGAGACCACGACGTGGTCGATGTTGAAGTGGTACTTCTGCCACCGGATGTCGAGGTCGTGCAGGACAGTCGGACCACCGACCCGTGCGACCCCATTCAGCACTCGGGCTGTTCGCACCTCACCCGAGCGGCCGATCTCGGCCACCTCGTCGCTCAGGGCGAAGGTCCTGCCCGCACCGGCAAGGGAGCCGCCGGGCGTGCCGATAACTGGGGGGAGCTGAGCCACACCACGCCTTTACGAGGAGCGGGAGAACCGGCGCCGCATCGGTGGTCTCGCCCACCGAGCCGACGATGGCGAGGCCCGGACGTTCGACGAGGTGGTTCGTTACGAGAGGACGGCAGGTCGCGTCGACTCCTCCTCGCCAACCTCCAACTCGTCCATCCGCACGCCGACCGGCGAGCCGAGCTCTCGCCACCGCTCCAGTGCATCCTGCCAGCCACCACTGGTCGCTGTGCCGGTGCCGTGCTCGATGAACACGGACTCCGCTTCGTCCTCGCCGCAGAGCGCGAAGACGATCTCCTCGCTCGTCGGGCCGTAGCGCACGCGCTCCCGTCTCCATCCACGATCGCTGGACTTCGGCACCTCGGCGAGTCGCATCACCTCGGATCGCGTCGGTGCGACGGCGAGCACGCCCTCGTCCATGTCCAGCGCGAACCACAGGTTCCGCTCCAGCCGGTGCCGATGCCTCTCTTTGGCACCTGTCGAAGGGAGCTCGGCGGCCACGGCGTCTCTTTACGGAGACGGCTCGCAGCGGCTCGATACCTACCTGACGGCGGATACCGAGATCGGTTCGCCGCGCGCGAACCAGAGCTGGCAGCCGTCTGGCCAGACCACCGCCGGGCCGTCCTCCCGGTGGAGCAGGTCGTTCTGCCACCCCTCCTCGGTGCCGTCCGTGTGCACGATCGCAGGGCCGTCCTCCCGGTGGCGACGGCCGTGCTGGTACCACTCCTGGGTGCCGTCTGGGCGGACGATCGCCGGACCATCGGTGCGGTGAGGCACGCCGTGGAGCTGCCACCGCACCGAGCCGTCCGGCCAAACGCTGCGGACCGGCTCCTCTGCGAGCTCGACATTCACCTCGGCTCGTGCTCCAGGGGCGAACTGGCCTCCGGTCGGGGTGCCCTTCGGGCGGTGGCTGATCATGCCCACCGTGAGGGCGGCGGCCGATCAGGCTGCTAACAGGGCCGCCTTGCGCGGCCGATTGGCGAAGAAGAAGCGCTCGTCGCTGTTGGACCGCTTCAAGTCGGCGACGAAACGAACACGATCACCGCGGTGCGCCGAACGGAGGACCGATGCAGGGACGGTCGACCAGACACGAATAGCACCCGTCGA
>DAHWPS010000217.1:0-19874 GCA_027342785.1 Acidimicrobiaceae bacterium | reverse complement strand
CGCGATACTGGACTCACTGGAAGTGCCTCCTTGATCCTGTCGGAAATGGCGTGTTTGCAACAACCATTTTCGCAGGCGGGGAGGCACTTTCCGCGGATGCGCGCTCGTTCAGTTCACGCAGTTGCGCGGTGGATTGAGGCTAAATGGTCCTCGACCAGCTCGATTCCTCCATACCCAGCGTCTGCGGCATCAACCAGCGCCCGGCGGAGCTCCTGGGTGGCATAGGGCAGCAGGCTGTAGCAGTCCGGAGCAGGCATAAGGTGATGAAAGGGTAGACGAAGTCAACCAGTGAGCGCGACAGCTGCGGCGCGGACGTCATAGGGTTGAGAAATGGCTGCTGCAGCGGAGGTGCTCGGGTATGCGCTCCGCGATCTCGTAGAGCGCGGCCAGGGTGGTCGATGCGTCATTGTAATCGGGGCAGTCGGCCAGCCACACTGAGTGTGAGGTGTAGTCGAACACGGTGACAATCGCCGAGCGGTTGTAGGCGCTGGGATCAGTACCCTTCGAAATGCCAAGTCGAGCGAGCCCGGCACGCCGACTGGCCCCAGCCAACTGGACCGCCAATTGCGACTATCCGCTGAGCCCGTTGCACGAACCCCGGAACGATTTGCGAAGTACGTGGTAGCGCGCGTGAGGTCTACTACCTGCCAGGCGCGATGGTGACAATCAGGGCCATGGCCCAAAATTTGCCTCCTTGCCCGCGCCGCAGGCTCCGAACGCTCCGAACGCCGCCAGCGGCAGGGCGCTGTCCCAAGGGGCGGAATTGGGGTTACGGTCTGCCTATCAGTCCGGTGCGCCTGCTGCAGTGCGCGTTCTTTCGATCCGGGACCCCGGGTCGTCGGGAGCTCTGTCAGACGGAACGGCGGCGTTGTAGGTGCAGTCAACAAGAGACAGGAGAGAAAGATGATCGGAGAAAAGGTCGAGCAGTTCAAGGGCAAAGGCACTGATCTGGGTGCGCTCCAGGCACACATCGAGGAATTCTTTAAAAATGACGGGTTCACCGTGCAGACCTCGGCCCCCAGCGCGCACGGCGTGGCGATCCAGGCAAAGAAAGGCGGCTTCCTGCGGGGCGTCGTCGACGCCGACCGAGCGATGACGGTGGTGATCTCGGGTGCACCGGACGATTTCACTGTTCGAGTCGGTGTCGGCAAGTGGTTGGAGCACCTGGGTGTCGCGGCACTCGAGACCTTGCTGCTCTCCGACCTTTTCCTCGTCGTCGATGTGGCCGAGAGTGCGTGGAACCTCGAGATCGAAGACAAGCTGGTGAAGGACTACACGTCGTTCATCGGATAGAAGCTGGCGGGTTCGGCCCCAAGGCTCTCCCAGGGTCCATGGGCAGTCCCCGGGCGCAGGTGCATGCCGGTGCCCCTCCGCTGTGACGCGGGCTCGGCATGCGCCTTCAGCGCCGCCGGCGCCCCCTTTGGCGTTTCCTGCCGATTCCCAGGTGCCACGCCACGGCTCTAGCTCGGCGCACACGGCGGGGCAGCCAACGATGCCGGAGTGGATGGCGCTCACGGTAGAAGAACATCACGAGGTACGCCCGGCGGCGCGGCAGAGGGTACGCCCGGCGACGGCGCCAAGGGGATGGAGGCTCGTCGCAGCGATCCGCTCAGCGGCACTCAAGGTCTGCTCGCCAGTCCGGGCATGTGCATTCCTCCTCCCCTCCACACACCACATCTCCACAGGATGTTTCGTGGTCGGGCTGCCGGGATTTGAACCCGGGACCTCTTGACCCCCAGTCAAGCGCGCTAACCAAGCTGCGCCACAGCCCGCCGAAGCGAATGCCAGTGTAGACCAGTGCGCAAAAGATCGGTCCCGGCATGGTGCACGGTGCTCCCCGCACGAGAGGAGATCCGTGGGATCACCCGTCGAGAGTGCGCGCTGCCTCCAAAGTGGCCGTGATCAGGCGATGGCTCCGCTTGTCGCCGGCCATGCCGAGGGACATGCGGTTCATCACGTAGCCCATTCCCAAGCCGAGATCGGGATCTGCCCAGCCCACCGATCCACCCATCCCGTAATGCCCAAACGTGCGTGGTCCACCCATGCCGGACTCGGCGATGATCCCCCGGTTCAGCATGAACCCGAGCCCCCACTGGAGATCGAGGCCAAGGAGCACACGATCGGGTCCCTGGGTTTGCTGGACGAGTGCTTGGTCGAGTTGCTCGGCCGAGAGGAGGCGGTAGCTCCCGCCGTCGGGCAGGTGGATCTCTCCCACGCACGCACCGTAGAGAGCAGCGAGGGATCGTGCGTCGCACATCCCGTTCGCCGCCGGTATCTCTGCAGACCACAGTTCGGGGCTATCCCAGATCTTCTGGTCCGACAGCGCGCCACCTGGTGCACCGAGCGCCAGCATGAGCGGCCCTCCAGGCGCCAGGTAGGTCTTTGCTCGCTCGATCATCTCGGCGTCACCCGGTCCATCTGCGCCGCTGGCGTCGATGCGGCCGCTGGCCAGTGCGTCGATGAACGACACGAGCCTGGCCGGCCGAGCATGCTCCGACGCAGGGAGCCCGACAAAGAAGCTCGCACCGAGCGGAGCAGTGATCGCGTCTCGCAAGTACGTCCCCACGCTCTTACCGCTCACCCGGCGGATGACCTCACCGACGAGCCAGCCGTACGTCGTTGCGTGGTACCCGTGGTCCGTGCCTGGCACCCACGAGGGCGCCTGTCCCTCCAATGCTCGGATCACGGGTTCCCACGCGAGTGCATCAGCGGTCGACATCGTGCCGTCGATCCACGCCACGCCGGCTCGGTGGGACAAGAGGTCGGTCACGGTGACCGCCTCTTTGCCGGCCTGGGCAAACTCAGGCCAGTACTCGGCCACCGGTGCCCCCATATCGAGCAGTCCCTCCTGGGCCAGACGATTGGCGCACATTGCCGTCACCCCTTTGGTGGTCGAGTACACGAGGACGATCGTGTCCTCCTGCCAAGGGGCTCCATTCGTCACGTCGGCGGTGCCTCCCCACAGGTCGACGACCTTGCGACCTCGGTGATACGCGGCGAAAGCAGCGCCGACTTCGCCGTCGACCTCGAAATTGCGCTCGAAGGCGACTTGCACCGGTTCGAACCCCGGGGCCGTCCACCCGTTCGCATGCGTGCCTTTCGGGCTCATCGAGCACCTCCTCTGTGCGTGGTCGCATCCATCGTCAGCCCCCGGTTCGCTCGGGATCGACCTTCATCGTCCTGTGTGCGGCCCCGCTGCGGCAAGCGGCGCGGGGCGGTTCACGGTACCCGCCCGCGGCCGGTGGACGGAGACGGCGTAGTCCGCCTCGGGCCGGTAGGGCGCTCGGTCCCAGGTGGCGTAGCGCTCCACCAGGTCGAGACCGGCATCTTCACAAGCTGCGTCGTACTCGTCGATCCCGTAGCCCCGACCGAGCTGGAAACCGCACACGAGGAGGCTCATCGCCCCTAAGTGAGCGGCACAGGCCTGGACGAGGGCACGGCGTTTGTCCGGCGGGCAGAAGATCGGCACGTTGCCGGCCATGACGACGAGGTCGAACTGTCGAGGCAGCTCCAGCTCGGTCATGTCCTCGTGGTGCCAAGTCAGGTCAGGAGCGAGACGCCGGGCCTCGGCGATCATCGAGGGGTCGGCATCGACTCCCACCACGTCGACGCCTCTCCGGGTGAGCTCGATGGCCACCCGCCCGCTACCGCAGCCGGCGTCGAGCACTGATCGAGGGCCGTAGCCCATGACGAACGCCGCTTCTCCGTGGACGTCGATCCCTCTGCTGGCCATCGCGTCAAAGCGAGCCTGGTACTCCCTCCCATCCCACGACCCCATTTGCATCTCGGGTCACCCGTCCGTGTCTCGAGGCAGCCCGAGACGGCCATGTCCCGCGCCCGGGGCCTCTTCGGGAGCGTCGAAGCGGGTGACGACGCGCTCGAGGAGGCCGACGAGCACATCGAGATCGCCGTCGCCGAGCACGGCGAATGCCTCTTCGAGCACCCGCCGCTGGTGGGTGACGAAGCGCTCGGCCAGCTCGCGCGAGAGGTCCGAGGGGACGATACGGACGACACGGCGGTCCTCGGGGTCTTCCGCCCGCTCGATGAGACGGTGGCGCACCAGGCGGTCAACGAGCGCCGTCGCCGCACTCTCGGAGATCCTGAGGGCCTCGGCAAGCCGGCTCATGGTGAGCCCGTCGGGCTGGACCAGGCGCACCGCCTCGAGCTGGTGCAGGGTGATCGAGCCCAACTCGGCGGTGAGCTCTGGTGGCTTGGTGGCCCGCACTCGCGTCTGGATAGCGGGCAAGAGCTCCGCGAGGCGATCCAACTGCCCGGCGCGCCCAGACGTCGCTCCCCGGTCGTCGGCGCGGCCGGTGGCCGCGGTGCTCGCGGCACGGTCCGGGCCGGCCGTTCCCGGTCGGGCCGAAGCCGAGCTACGCGCCACGGCACGACCTCCGGTGAGGACCGACCTCGGCCACGGGTTGGTGCATGACTCTCATACTTCGACAGTATAATAGTCCGCACAGCGAGAAATGGAGCAGGTGAATGACCGAAAGCAAGGAGAGCCTGAGCGGGAACGCCATGGCCGCGCCGGGGACGCCGGGCGCGGATGCGGCCGGGCACGCAAGCCCACCGCGTCCGGACCGCTACAAGTGGGTCGCCCTGTCCAACACGACGATCGGCATCCTCATGGCCGCGATCGACGGCTCGGCGCTCATCATCGCCCTCCCGGCCATCTTCCGGGGGATCCACCTCAACCCTCTCGACCCTGCCAACTTCTCCTACCTGCTGTGGGTCCTCATGGGCTACATGCTGGTGGTCGCCGTCCTCGTTGTCACCGTCGGGCGGCTCGGGGACATCTTCGGTCGGGTGCGCACGTACAACCTCGGGTTCGTCGTGTTCACCGTCGCCTCGGCCTTCCTGGCGTTCGAACCCTGGCACGGGTCCACCGGGGCGCTGGCCTTCATCATCGTCCGCATGGTCCAAGGCGTGGGAGCGTCGTTCCTGTTCGCGAACTCCGGGGCGATTCTCACTGACGCGTTCCCCGCAGAGGAGCGCGGCATGGCGATGGGGGTCAACACCATCGCCGGGATCGTCGGGAGCTTTATCGGCCTGGTGCTGGGCGGTGTGCTGGCGAGCATCGACTGGCGTCTCGTCTTCCTCATCAACGTGCCGATCGGGATCTTCGCCACGCTCTGGGCCTACTGGAAGCTCGAAGAGCGCGGCATTCGCACTCCTTCTCGGATCGACTGGGTCGGGAACATCACCTTTGGCGCGGGGCTCACGGCGATCCTCGTCGGCATCACCTACGGGATCCGACCCTACGGGCACGACACGATGGGGTGGACCAGCCCGCTGGTCTTGTCGTGCATCATCGGCGGGGTCGCCCTGCTGGGGGCGTTCGCGCTGATCGAGAACAAGGTGTCCGACCCGATGTTCAAGATGTCGCTCTTCCGGATCCGGGCGTTCACCGCCGGGAACATCGCGAGCCTTCTGGCGGCGATCGGTCGTGGCGGTCTCATGTTCATCCTGGTGATCTGGCTCCAGGGCATCTGGCTCCCGCTCCACGGCTACACCTACTCGGTGACCCCGCTGTGGGCCGGGATCTACCTTCTCCCGTTCACCTTCGGCTTCCTGGTTGCGAGCCCCCTGGCCGGCGCCCTCTCGGACCGTTTCGGTGCTCGGTACTTCGCCACCGGCGGCATGCTCCTGGCTGCGGTCTCGTTCGGGTTGTTCCTGGTGATCCCCGTGGACTTCTCCTACCCGGTCTTCGCCGTCCTCGCCCTCGTGAACGGAGCGGCCATGGGCCTGTTCGCCGCGCCGAACATGGCGGCGATCATGAACTCGGCCCCTGCCGAGCACCGGGGTGCGGCATCTGGGATGCGCACGACGTTCATGAACACCGGGATGCCCCTGTCCATGGGGGTGTTCTTCTCGCTCATGATCGTCGGACTGGCATCGAGCATGCCGTCGACCCTCTTCAAGGGGCTGACCGCCCATGGCGTGCCGTCAGCTTCGGCGGCGGCCCTCGCCCACCTCCCGCCCATGGGGTACCTGTTCGCCAGCTTCCTCGGCTACAACCCGATGGCCCAGCTTCTCGGCCCCCATGTCCTCAAGCAGGTCGGTCCGGCGGCATCGAGCACGCTCACGGGCAAGACGTTCTTCCCGAGCCTCATCTCCGGACCGTTCCACCACGGCTTGGTGGTGGTCTTCGTGTTCGCTCTCGTGATGTGTCTCCTGGCCGCGGCGGCGTCCTGGATGCGAGGTGAGCACCGGATCCTCGAGTCGGCTCGGTACGTGGGGTCGGCGCCCGGGATGGCAGCGCACGACGCGGCCGCCCATGACGAGGACGGTGCCGGTACAGCCCGTGGTCCGACTGTTCCCGAGCTGGTGGGTGCCGGGGCCGATAGCGCGAGCGGCAACGGCATCGCGCAGGAGAGTGGCAACGGCAGCACCGCCGAGCCGGCCCGCTCGCCCGGCCTCAGCCGATAGCCATCATCAGTCCAAGCGACGCAGTCCCGTTCGGTAGCGGCGGGCATTGGCAACGTACTCGTCGGCCGACAGGCGGATGATGTCCAAATTCGAAGCAGCGAGGCGAACCGTCGCGGGAACCCCTAAGGCCAGTGCTCCAGGCGGGACTGCCATGCGGTTGGGCACGACGGCATTGGCGCCGACCGTTGCCCCGGTGCCGATCACGGCGTGGTGGAGCACGATCGACCCGGACCCGACCAGCGAGTCGTCTTCGAGGGTGCAGCCTTCCAGGTGGGCGACGTGACCGATCACGCACCCCGAACCCACGACCGTCGGGAACCCGGGGCCGGCATGGATGACGGTCCCGTCCTGCACCGACGAACGCTTTCCGATGGTGATAGTGCCATAGTCCCCGCGCAGGACGGCCCCTGGCCATACGGACGCATCTGGTCCGATCGCCACGTCACCGATCACGACTGCGTCGGGATGCACGTAGGCAGCAGGGTCGATGGCCGGCACGCGCCCGTCAAGCTGGTAGATCGCCATACACAGCAACGCTACGCCCTTCATGGCGGAGTGGGCGTACGCGACGCCCGTTCACGCGTGGTGCACGACCCAGGTGATCCCCTGATATGCCCTGTAGCCCAGATAGATGATCGAGGCGACGATCATCGCCTTGAAGTACCAGGGCACGGGACGGTGATCGTCTTCGTCCAGCGGGTTGCCGCAGGTGGGACATGAGCCGGTGTCGTCGAGATCTTCTTCCTCGACGAGTTGATCACACTCTTCGCACCAGGGCATCTTCGATCCTCCTCAGCGCCCTCCGCTGGTCCGCACCCGGAGCTTCAGCGGCGTCGTGCCCAGATCGAGGTCTTCACGAAGGCGGCGCTCGACGTAGCGCAAGTAGGTCTGGGGAAGCCGTCCGGTCGCGAACAGCGTGAAGGTCGGCGGGTCGATGGCTCCTTGCACCCCGTAACGGATCCGCGCCCTCGGCGCGCTTTGGGCTTCCTGGATGGCCTTGAGGGCGCGGTTGAGCACCCCGGTGGGCACCCGATGGTGGTACGCGCTCACCGTGTCGCGGATTGCCGGGACCACTCGATGGACGCCGCGGCCTGATGAAGCCGAGACCTTGAGCACCGGAGCCATTCCGACGAATGCCAGGCGCTCACCGATCCCTTCGAGGATCTCCTCTCGTGTGGCGGTACCGACCAGGTCCCACTTGTTCACGACAACGACCGCGGCCGTTCCCGAGACGCCGATCCGCTCGGCAAGGCGCTGGTCCTGGTGGGTTGCGCCGACGGTCGCGTCGATGACCAGGAGCGCCACGTCAGCCCGGTCGAGAGCGTCGAGAGCACGGATCACCGAGTACGACTCCACTCCCCTCTCGGTGCGGGCCGGCCGGCGCATCCCTGCGGTGTCGATGAACACGAGATCGCCGTCCGGGGTGCTCACCAGCGTGTCGATGGTGTCACGGGTGGTGCCGGGAAGGTCGTGGACGATCGAGCGCTCTTGGCCGATGAGGCGGTTGAACAGCGTCGACTTTCCGACGTTTGGCCGTCCGACGAGGGCAACGCTGGGCGGGCGGGCGTGCTCGTCGAGGCCCGCCGGCCCGTCAAGAGCCGTCAGCCCGTCGAGAGCCGTCAGCTCATCGAGGCCCGTCGGGCCGCCGGGCGCCGGAGACAGCTCGGAGAGCAAGCGGACCACCTCGTCCAGAAGGTCGCCGGATCCCCGGCCGTGGATGGCGCTCACGGGCCAGGGATCACCCATCCCGAGGGAGAGGAACTCCCAGGCTGCAGGTTCACGAGCGGTGTCGTCGACCTTGTTCGCCACCAGGCGCACTGGTACGCCGGTGCGCAGGACGGTCCGAGCGGCAGCTCGGTCGTCCTCGGTGAGACCGACGTTCACATCCACGACGAAGAGCACCAGGTCCGCCGCCGCCAGGGACTCCTCCGCTCTCCTGCTCACCTTGGCGTCGAGCGCGTCCCCCCTCGCGACCCACCCTCCCGTGTCCATGAGGCGAAACGGCGTCCCACCCCACTCGGCGTCGATCTCCTTGGGGTCCCGGGTGACACCCGGAGACTCCTCGACGACCGCCACTCGATGCCCGGCGATCCGGTTCACGAGAGATGATTTGCCCACGTTCGGCCTTCCGGCGACGACGACGAGAGGTCGATGGGAACGTGGCACAGGGCGCGTCCTCGTCACCCGAGTTGCTCGAGAGCCATCCTGAGCGCCCGCCCCTCGGTCGCCACGACTTCGACCGGACGAGGCAGGTCGTCCAAGGTGAGCCCGTCGAGGAAGCGCCCTTCGGAGAGGCAGGCGTCTGGCAGCAGGTAGCGATGACCGGCGGGAGCTCCCTCCAGGGCTTCGGAGAGGTCGCTGCCGGTGAGGAGACCGGCGACGCCGATCGTTCCTCCAAAGAAGCGGTTGGGGATTTCGAGCACATCCACGTCCGAACGTCCCAGAGAGGCCAACAGCGGCTCGAGGACGCGAGCCCCGAACGAGCCCGTGAGCACTACCGTCCGCGCTCGATCGCCGTGCCGGTGGCGGGGTGATGCGGCCGGTAGCCTCTCGGCGCGGTAGCCGGTCGCCGGTGCGCCGTCGACCGACGCGAAGAACCCGGGCCGCACCCCGCCGTCGGTCGCCGGCGCCCCACGAAAGGCGCTCTCGAATGCCCTCGCCATCCCGATGCCGTTCTCGTGCTGGGGGAACCCGTCGTAGCTCTCGAGGCTGGGCATCTCGCGCCCGGCCATCAGGTAGTACTCGTCGGAAGCGTAGAAGAGGCGCCGGCCCAGGATCTCCGTGGCGATGTCCTGCCACTCGGACACGATCTCGCACGTCTCGATCGCCTCGTCCCTGGTGTGGGCGCGCATGTCCGACTCTTTCGAGTGCGCGCTGAGCCCCAGAGGGACGATGCCGACCGACGACAGGCGGTGGTACTCGTCGAGGATGCCGGCCAACGTGTCGACCAGGACGTCACCGCTGTTTACGCCTGGGCAGACCACGATCTGCCCATGCACTTCGATACCGCCGTCGAGCAGGATCCGGAGCCATCGAAGGCTGGTGGCACCCTTGGGATTCCGCAGCAGCCGGGCGCGGACTTCGGGGTCGGTGGCGTGGATGGAGACGAACAGGGGGCCGAGGCGCTCCTCGAGGACACGCTCGGCATCGAGCTCGGTGAAGCGCGTGAGGGTGGTGAAGTTCCCGTAGAGGAACGAGAGCCGGTAGTCGTCGTCCTTCAGGTAGAGGCTCTTTCGCATCCCCTTCGGAAGCTGGTAGATGAAGCAGAAGGCACAGTGGTTGTCGCAGGTCCGGACCCGGTCGAACACGGCCGAGGAGACTTGGATCCCCAGCGGTTCCCCGGCAGCCTTGTCGACCTCGAGGACCTCGGAGCGACCACCGCTCGTACGGATGCCGAGGGACACCTTGGGCCCGTCGGCCAGTTGGTGGTACTCGATGACGTCCCTCGGCCGATGGCCGTTCAAGGAGAGCACTTCGTCGCCGACGGCCACGCCAGCTCGCTCGGCCGGCGACGACCCGACCACCACCGTCACCCGTGGCGCCGTCACGGGTGCCAGCGTACCCGGCACGCCACCTCCGCCATGGCGGACTGGCCACCACGGGCGGAGCCGCTGCGGCGGTGCCGTCCACTGTCCCGGGTAGCCTGAGCACGTGGACGTCGACCAAGTCCTGCTGGCTGAGCCGAGGGGCTTCTGCGCTGGCGTGGAGAAGGCCATCAAGGCGCTCGCCTGGATGGTGAAGGTGTTCGAGCCCCCTGTCTACTGCTACCACGAGATCGTCCACAATCGCTACGTCGTCGAGCAATTCAGGTCACAGGGGGTCTTGTTCGTCGACGACGTCGCACTCGTCCCTCCGAACGCCCCGGTCATGCTGAGTGCCCACGGTTCGGCTCCCGAGGTGGTCGAGGCAGCCAGGCGCCAGGGCCGGGTCGTGGTGGACGCCGTCTGCCCGTTGGTGACCAAGGTGCACCATGAGGTGCGCGTCCGGTCTCGGAAGGGCTTCACCGTCCTGTACGTGGGCCACGCCGGTCACGAGGAGGCGGTAGGGACGATGGCCGTGGCACCCGATGCCGTCCGTCTCATCGAGCACGAAGCCGATCTGGATGAGCTCTCCGACTTGGAGGCCGACAGCTCGCCAGTCGCCCTCCTCGCGCAGACCACCTTGAGCCACGACGAGTGGAGCGGGCTGATGGAGGCAGCGCGCCGCCGGTTTCCCGATCTGTGGATGCCCAACCGCAGCGATCTGTGCTTCGCCACCACCAATCGGCAGAGCGCCCTGCGGGCGATCGCCGGGAAGTCCGATGCCGTCGTCGTCATCGGATCGGCCAACTCGTCGAACACGGTGGCGCTCACGAAAGTCGCAGCATCTTCGGGCTGCCCGAGGGTCCTGCGCGTCAACGAGGCGTCGGAGCTGCCAGACGACCTCAGTGGTGTGGTCGGCGTGACTGCCGGGGCATCGGCCCCAGAGGAGCTGGTCATGGCGGTCGTGGACCGTCTGGCACCGCGCGGGGGTGCCACCTCGGTGACCGTCACCGAGGAAGACGAGTACTTCCCCCCGCCCCCTGAGCTGCGGGAGCTCTTGCGTGCCCTCTGCGCGCTATTGGACGTCATCTGCGTCGCACCGGACCGAGCTCGGCGCGAGATCCTCGGCGACGATCGACGGCGAAACGCGGCTGACGTGCTGGAGGACTTGGCGTCGTAGCTGTCAGAATGGGGCATGTCCCCGAGCGTCTCCGATCGCAATCCCACGCGTACGCGCGCACTCCAATCTCTCGTGATCGACCTCGGCCGACGTGATTACGAGGAGCGGTACCCGGATGCCGCGCTTCCTCCGGTCGTCGTACTGATCTGCGCCTATGAAGAAGAGGCGAATCTTCCCGCCGTGCTCGAGCAGGTACCGTCGAAGGCCTGCGGTCTTCGAGTTGCCCCCTTGGTCGTCATCGATGGTGGCGAGGACGGGACGGCACGCGTCGCGAAGGAGCTGGGAGCACGCACGTTCGTCCTGCCGGTGAACCTCGGGCACGGGGTGGCCCTCAGGGTCGGCTACCAACTCTGCCTGGAAGGCGGCGCCGAGTACGTCCTCACCCTCGATGCCGACGGTCAGAACGACCCGGCAGAGATCGAGAGCATGCTGGCGCCCCTGGTGGACGACGCGGCCGACTTCGTGCTCGCGTCACGCCGCCTCGGCGTCGACCGCACGGCGGACCGGTATCGACGGGCCGGCGTCGTGTTCTTCTCGATGCTCGTGAACCTTTTGATGGGCACCCGTCTCACCGACACCTCCAACGGCTACCGGGCGCTCCGGGCGACGATGCTCTCCGACGTCGCCCCCCATCTCGAGCAGGACCAATACCAGACGGCCGATCTCCTCATCACCAGCATCTGCCGAGGCTGGCGTGTGCTCGAGCGACCGACGGTGTGGCACGAACGGCTCTCGGGCAACTCGAAGAAGGGAGGCAATCTCATCTACGGCCTGCGCTACGCCACGGTGGTCCTGCAGACGTGGCGCCGCGAGCGCTGAGGGTGGTGGCCGGAGCGCTGCCGTCACGACCGCGCCGCGTCGTAGGCCTCCTGCAGCCGGCGGTGCAACACCTCGGTCGTGGCATGCACGCGGCTCCTCGGGACCCGACCGCGTTCGTTGTGCTCCGGAGCCGATATGGGCTCCCCCACGGCGATGCGGACACGGACCGGCTTGGGAAACCGACTGCCTTTGGGCATCGCACGATCGGAGCCACCAATGCCGACGGGCACGATCGTCGCTCCGGTGCGCGCAGCGAGAAAGGCCGCCCCCTCCATCAGCTCACCGATGGTCGTCCCGGCCTTTCGGGTGCCTTCGGGGAACAGCACAAGCGTCTGTCCGTGCTGGAGGACACCCTCGGCGTGCCGGAGGGCCTCACGGTCGGCCGCCTCTCTGTGCACTGGAAATGCCCCCAATCCGAGAAGGAGTCGACCGAGCAGTGAGCTCTTCCACAGCTCGTCCTTGGCCATGAAGAACAGCTTGCGATCGGTCACGAATGCGGCAAAGCCGAAGTCCAGGAACGAGCGGTGCACCGGGGCGATGATCACCGGTCCGTCCTTGGGGACTCGCTCCCGGCCGCTCACGTGAGGTCGGAACCAAGCGCCGAGCAGTCCCACGAAGATCAGCCGGCAGCACCGGTAGCCGAACGTCACTCGGGGGTTCGGGTCAAACACCGCGCCGCGGCCGGGTGCGTTGCTCCGCAGGTCGCCCCCTCCCTCGCGGTCGTTCAGATCCACGAGATCACCTCGTGGACGACATCACCGACCTCGCGATCGGTCGTGTCGATCACGACGGCATCTACGGCGGGAGTCAGCGGAGATGCGCTCCGGGTCGAGTCGAGAAGGTCCCGCCGAGCAACGCCGCCGGGTGACTCCTCTGAACGGCGCCGCGCTCGCTCCTCTTCGGATGCCGTGAGGTACACCTTGAGCTCGGCATCGGGAAACACCACGGTGCCGATATCGCGCCCCTCGACCACGCCGCCACCGTGCGCCGTGGCCCAATCCCGTTGGCGTGCGACCAGATGGCGGCGCACGCCCGGTGTGGCCGCGACCTTCGACACTGCGTGGCTCACTTCGGAGGAACGGATGGCCCCCGTCACGTCCGCACCGTCGATCGCTACCTGTGCGTCGTCGACGAGGAGATCGGCAGTGGCGGCAATCTGCCCAAGGGCGACAGGATCGGACAGATCGATGCCGCGATCCAAGGCCGCCCACGTGACGGCCCGGTACATTGCCCCGGTGTCCAGGCGAGCCAGTCCGAGCGCGGCCGCCACTCGGCGCGAGACGGTCGACTTGCCCGACCCGGCAGGACCGTCGATCGCGATGACACGCCCGGGCATGCCAGGCCGGGCGTGATCGCCGTAACGCTCCGGTGTGCCCTCGCGATCGAGGGTTCCTCCGAGGGCGACGAGGTCTGAGAGAAAGCCTGGGTAGCTGGTGTCGACGCTGTCAAACTTGCCGATCACGGTCGGCCCCGTCCTGGCTGCCAGGCCACCGATCGTGGCAGCCATCGCCAGGCGATGGTCGCCTGCGCAGTCGAAGCGGATGGAGCGCATCTCGGGTGCGGGGCCCAAGCCGTGGACGACAAGATTGTCGCCGTCCACCTCGACGGCGCCGCCGAGCCGTGAGACGAGGTCGGCCGTCGCGCTCAGGCGGTCGCTCTCTTTCACCCGGAGCTCACCGACGTCTTGGAACACGGTCGTCCCCTCGGCGGCGACTGCTGCCACCGCGAGGATCGGGACCTCGTCGAGCGAGGGGATCTCCGATGCGTGGATCGTGGTGCCATGCAGTGGAGCGTAGGCCGCGGTGATGTCGGCCACGGGCATGGTGGCGTTGTGCTCCCTCAAGCTCCCCTGGGTGATCCTGGCTCCCATCCGCTGGAGGACCGAGACGAAACCGATCCGTTCCGCACCGACGTAGACGTCGCGGACGGACACGCTGCTGCCCGGGACGATACAGGCCGCCACCAACCAGAATGCGGCTTGCGACGGGTCCCCGGGCACGTCCAGCTCGAAAGCAACGAGCCGGGAGGGCCGGATGCTGACGACGCGGTCGGGTCCGTCTGTCTCGACGCTGATCGATGCCCCGGCGACGGCCAGGAGCTCCTCGGTGTGCGCACGGGTCATCACGCGCTCTCGGACGACCGTGCTGCCGCGTGCTCGGACTCCGGCGAGGAGAATTGCCGATTTGACCTGAGCGCTCGCGACCGGCGCACGCCAGTCGATCCCCCGCAGCTCACCGCCCACGACGTGAAGTGGCGGCAGGCAGCGCTCGCCATGCCCGTGCACTCGAGCGCCCATCGCCGACAGCGGCTCGGCAATGCGGTCCATCGGGCGCTGGGACAAAGAGGAGTCACCGACGAGCACCGTCTCCCCTTCCAAGGTCGCGGCGATGCCGGCCAGAAGGCGCATCCCGGTTCCCGAATTCCCGCAGTCGATGTCGGCTGCAGGCGGACGGAGGCGATCACCGACCCCGTCGACGAGCGCCGCGTCGTCCTCGAATGCCACCCGAGCCCCGAAGTGCTCGATCGCGTCTCGGGTATGGAGAACATCCTGCCCGTCGGACAGGCCGCGGATGCGGCTCGTGCCTTCGGCCATGGCGGCGATCATCAGGGCCCGATGCGACACCGACTTGTCCCCCGGTACCGATACCGTGCCCGAGAGAGGCGATCCTCCCCACACGTGGCAGAACGAGGGCGAGCGCGTGCCGTGATTGCCGTTTGCGCTGGCGTCCGTCACGGTACCGTGCTCACGTGCTGATCCGTCCGGCGTCAGGATAGAGCCTGGCTCGTGCACCGGTAGCCGTGGCCGACCACCGCGTCACGAAGTGCAGCGGCCTGGGTGGAGGCGACCAGGAGGAGGAGCACACCCCGGCGGCCTTCGGCCGAGTGGGCGATCTCGATGTCGTAGATGTTCACACCGAGGTCGCTGGCCAACGCAGTCAGCTCGGCCAGGACCCCTTCGCGATCGGGAACCGAAATGCGCAGCTCGGAGAGATGGTCGGGACGAAAAGCCCGGTCGGGCAGCGCCCTGCGAGCAGTGCTGGCTGACTCCAAGAACGCGAGGATGCGCGAACGATCACCGTCGAGAAGGGACTGCCGCAGGATGCCCAAGTCGGCGAGGATCCGATCCAAGGTCCCCACGATGGCCGGCGCGTTCTCCGCGCAGACGTCGGGCCAGATGCCCGGCTGGCCGGCAGCGACTCGGGTCATGTCGCGAAAGCCACCTGCCGCCAGGCGCAGGAGTGCCGCGTCGTGCTCGGCGTCCCGAGTGGCGGCGTTCATGAGGGTGGCGGCCACCAGGTGCGGCACGTGGGATACCACGGAGACCATGCGGTCGTGGTCCTCGGGGGACAGCACCACCACGTCGGCCCCGAGTGACGTGACGAGCGAGCTCACCTGCTGGAACGCCGACAGGTCGGTGCCCGACGTCGGGGTGAGGACCCAGCTCGCTCCCGAGAAGAGCTCTGGGTCGGCTCCGGCAAAGCTCGTCTGCTCCGAGCCCGCCATGGGATGGCCGCCGACGAAGCGAGGATGACCGACGGCGGCGACCACTGGGCCTTTCACGCCGCTCACGTCGGTGACGACCACCCCTGGCGGGCGCCGGGAGTCGGCGAGCACGGCTCGAGCGATACCGGCCACCGCGGCCACCGGGGTGGCGACGATGATCGCATCGGCCGACAGATCGTCGCCGACTGCGTCCAGCGCACCGCCCTGCAGTGCCTCGTCGGCTCGCGACGGCTCGGCGTCGGAGCCCGTGACATGGGTGCCGGCGGCTCGCAGTGCCAAGCCCAGCGAACCTCCGATCAAGCCGGTGCCGATCAGCTGGACACGCCTGATATCGCTCAGGGCCACCTTCGGATCAGACCGGGAGGTCGTCTCTGAGCGATTTGGCACCGTGGAGGTAGACGTGCCGGAGCTCGTCACGCGCCAAGGTCGTCGTGACGTGTGCCAGCACTCTGATGCACATCGGCGTCGCGCCCGCAACGGGTATCTCGGACGCGCACAGCAGCGGCACCGCCCCGAAGCCGATGCCTCGGGCGGCAGTGGCGGGAAAGGTCGAAATGACGTCGGCCGTCGTGGTGAAGATGATGCTGATGACGTCTTCTTCGAGCAAGTCGTTGCGCGCCATCAGCTCGGTCATGAGCTCTTGGACTCGGATCGTGACTTGCTCGACCGTGTCGGCTTCCACGGTCGTGGCGCCGCGAAGGGCACGTACGCTGGGCTGCTCAGGCATCGATTGAGCATGCTAGTGCTCTCGGCCGGGTCCTCGGGTCTGGCTCGGTGCCGCCAGTGCCAGCTGCGCCAGGGTGCGCACCTCGCTCGCAGTCAGGAGGCGCCACTCCCCCGGCGCCAGCGAGCGATCGGCGACGGGCCCGATCCGAGTCCGCACCAAGCGTCGCACCGGATGTCCGATCGCATCACACATCCGTCGTACCTGGCGGTTCCGGCCTTCGTGCACGACGATCCTCAGCACACCGGGGCTCACCGCTCCCACGACGGCCGGTGCCGTCATCCTGCCGTCCAGGTCGATCCCGGTACGGAGCCGGCGCAGGGCCGCCCGAGATGGAATGCCTTCGACCTCGGCCAGGTACTCCTTGGTGACGCCGTGCGAGGGGTGGGCGAGAAGATTGGCCAGCTCCCCGTCGTTGGTCAAGATGAGCAACCCCTCGGTGTCCATGTCGAGGCGTCCCACCGGAAAGACCCGGGGCTCATCGGGGACGAGGGCGGCCACGGTGGGCCGTCCGGAGGGATCCGACAAGGTGGTGACGACACCGGCAGGCTTGTTGAGGAGGTAGTGGACCAGCCCCGGTGCGACCGGCACGGGGACCCCGTCGACAGCAACCCGCTGTCGTGCGACATCCACCCGCTGTCCGAGACGAGCCACCTCGCCGTCGATCGTGACCCGGCCGGCTGCGACCAGTTCGTCGCAGTGCCGGCGGCTGCCGATGCCGGCCCGGGCGAGCACTTTCTGGAGCCGCTCCCCGCCGGGCTCCGGACCACCTCGAGACCCGAAGGTCGCCGCCACGCCGGAGCGGTCAGCCGTCGTCGGTAGGGTGGCCGGTCACGACCTCGGCCGACCCGTCTGACGGAGCATCCCCCGAAGAGTCCTCGCCACGGGCGAACCTGCGCTCCTCGATCTCGCCGAGCACCTCGGGTCCGGGAAGGAAGTCCTCGACCGGTGGGAGGTGCTCGAGGGAGGGCAACCCGAGGCGTTCCAAGAACAGCTCGGTGGTGCCGTACAGGACCGGCTGCCCAGGCCCGTCGGCACGACCCACGACTTCGATGTACCCGCGCTGCTCGAGCAGGCGCACCACGCTCTCGACGTTCACCCCCCGCAAAGCCCCGATCTGGGCCCGCGAGACCGGCTGGCGGTATGCCACGATGGCCAGGGTCTCGAGCGCAGCGGTCGAAAGGCGGTGCGAGACCCCTCTGTTGGCGAAGCGCTCGACATAGGGATGCTGGTCGGGACTGGTCTGGAGCCGCACCCCGCCCGCGATCCGAACCAGCGCGAACCCTCGCCGTCCCTCCACGTATGTCGCTGCCAGCGCGTCGAGGACGCCGTCCACCCGGTCGATCGGCTCCTCGAGCAGCTCGGCCAAGAGGCCGGCTGGGACCGGTTCGACGGCGACGAGCAGGATGGCCTCGAGCGCCCTGCGCAACTCCTCATCCGTCATATTCGTCGCTCTCGTCACCTGTCGGATCGCCGGCGCCCATCTCCCCACCCACCAGGGCACCGACCATCGCCGCACCGGCCAATGGCGCACCGGCCATTGTGACTCGATTGGCGACCCAGGTGATCCGCAAGTCTCCGAAGGTCTCCCCCTGCCCGAGGAGCACGCTTCCCCTCTTGCAGAGCTCGAGGACGGCAAGGAAGTGGACGATGACCTCCATCCGGGTCGCGAGGCCTCTCGTGATCTCCCGGAACCACACAGCACCTTGGGCAGGCAGGATGCCGGTGAGCGCCTGCACGGTCTCCGAGACGCTCACGGTCTCGACCGTGACGTGCGACAGGTCCACCTGAGGCGCCGGGCGCAACGCCGTCGCCCGGAGGTAGGCCTGGGCGACCTGTTGAGCGGAGACGCCTTCGAGCAGGTCGGGCGCGTGGACGGCGAATCCCTCGTCGAGCCCGGCTTCTCGGGGAAGCGAGCGGGACGCCGCCTCGATCATGGCGACGAAGCAGTCGGCAACCCCAGCGTAGGCCCGGCACTCGAGGAGCCTCGCCAAGAGCAGGTCCCTCTCCTCCCACGCAACGACCTCTTCGTCGGTTTCGGGCTCGTCGGCGCCAGGCAGCAGGCGCTGGGACTTGAGCTCGACCAGGATGGCTGCCACCAGCAGGAACTCGGAGAGGACCTCCATGGGGCAGGCACCGGCTTGTCGGGAAAGCTCTGCGACAAATCCGTCCACCACCGGTGCGAGCGGCACGTCGAGCACGTCGAGCTCGTGGGTGCTCACCAGGTGCAGCAACAGATCGATCGGACCCTCGAAGACCGGGGTGGTGACCACATAGCCCACGGCCACGACCCTACTGGCCTGCAGGGCGCGAGACGCGCATCCCACGGGCTGTGAACGGCAGTATGTCGACCCGGTATACCGTTGGCTCCCATGGCGAGGGTGCTCTCAGGGGTTCAGCCTTCCGGGGAGATGCACCTCGGGAACTATCTCGGCGCCCTGCGCCACTGGGTCGACCACCAAGACGACCACGACGCGTTCTACTGCATCGTGGACCTCCACGCCCTCACCAGCGAGATTCCCCCCGCGGACCTGCGTGCCAGGACGCTCGAGACGACGATCTGCCTTCTCGCGGTGGGACTCGACCCGGAGCGGTGCACGGTGTTCGTCCAGAGCCAGGTGCCAGCCCACCCGCGTCTGACCTGGCTCCTCGAATGCATTGCCACGATGGGCGAGCTGCGCCGTATGACCCAGTTCAAGGACAAGGGTCTCGGACAGGAGTCCGCCCGGGTCGGGCTGTTCACCTATCCGGTGCTCATGGCGTCCGACATCCTTCTCTACGACGCGGACCGGGTCCCGGTGGGCGATGACCAGCGTCAGCACTTGGAGCTCGCCCGTGACCTGGCCCAGCGCTTCAACCACCGCTACGGCGAGACCTTCGTCGTCCCGGACGCGGCGGTCCCGACCAGCGGAGCCCGGGTCATGGACCTCCAGCATCCCGAGCGCAAGATGTCCAAGACGGTCGCGTCACCCCTGGGCACGGTCGGCATCCTCGATGATCCCGCCGAGATCGAGCGAAAGATCAAAAAGGCGGTGACCGATACCGACGGTGAGGTCAGGTACGACCCGCGAGCCAAGCCCGGACTCTCCAACCTGCTCGACCTGCTGGCCGCGTCCACCGGGGGATCGCCCCAGGATCTTGCCGCCGGCTACACGCGTTACGGCGACGTCAAACGTGACGCGGCCTCCGCCCTGGTCGAGCTGCTCGCGCCGGTGAGGAAGCGTTACGCCGCGCTCTCCAAAGATCCCGGATCCGTGCGCTCTGTCCTCGAGCGCGGCACGTCGATGGCGCGAGAAGTGGCCACAACCACCTATGAGCGAGCGGCGCGGGCCGTCGGCCTCCTGGCTCTGTGAACGTCGGCGGGCTGCTCGGGTGCTGGTGGTTCGGTCGCCGTTGGCGGAGGCTCGAGCAGGAACGGTCTTTGCCCGGAGCGAGCCCGGGCGTCAGGCGACCTGGAGGCCGAGCCGCCCGGCCCACCAGGTGAACACGTGTGTGTACAGCCAGGTGAGCGGGCCGGGGTGCAGGAGGAAGTTGAGGAACACGAGGCCCACCAGTAGCGGCATGGTGTACGGCCGGAGCCGGAGGTAGCCCGGCCACCAGCTCCTCGGGAGCAACCGCTCGAACAGGACCGAGCCGTCGAGCGGTGGGACCGGCACCATGTTGAACGCAGCCAGCCAGATATTGGCCAGCCCGA